>CAZDWA010000008.1:18082-64070 GCA_964509065.1 uncultured Lentimicrobiaceae bacterium | reverse complement strand
TTCCGCACTGCCCAAAGCTGTCGCTGGAATAAGCTCCTACGCCAATTAACAACAAATGCAAGGATTATATCTTTTGTATTGGCGGCATTCTACTCGCTGCGTTAATGTTATTTAGTAGTTATTGAAAATATATCTTTTGCAATTAAAATCATCAAGAATAATTGAATTTAACAACACTTCAAAATAGCACCTCCTCGAAAGCTTTCGAGGGTTCCGATATTGGATAGGAAGGGGAGTTCCATTTATTCATGCTTGATTTTTTGTCCTTTTTATCAAGAAAAAGGACGAAAGAACTCTTTTACTTCAAGCGTGAGTACTATTTTTTCTGAAATTGATGCAGAAACGACCAAAACTATCTCTGTATTCTACGGTAGTTAATAAATCAGGCTGAATAAAGTTTGCAGGAGATTTTTGACCTAGCCGGGCGATATACCAAAATCTATTTCGCGACTTTAAAAGAGCGATTTTTTTCAAGACTCCCACAAGGAAAATTTGATAGGAGATTTAGTGTATTTAACTTTTATGAGCAAGTAAGATTGGTTATTTGCATACATACTTCGGTATTCCGAAGGAAAAGTACTAGCAAAAGAAAATGCCAAATTAAAATGAGAAAACCTGTAAATCATTCATTCACAGGTTTTTTTAAGTCTTAAATAAATTAGTAAAAACTATATTGGTGATCCGGACAGGATTCGAACCTGTGACCCGCAGCTTAGAAGGCTGCTGCTCTATCCAGCTGAGCTACCGGACCATTTTTGAGGCGGCAAAGGTAAAATATTTTATGTGGTTTTCCAAAATAAAAATGTTTTGTTATGAAAAAACCATGTTATTTACTTGCTGTTCCATTGTTTTTCAACTCTTCTACTGCTTTATTTAAAATATCGTGAAGTTCAGTGCGTATATTGAGTCTTGCCAAGCGATTTACATCGGCATCGGGAAATACTCTATTGGAAACAAACACAAAAACAAGCCCGTTTCCCGGGTCGGCCCATGCTAAAGTGCCGGTAAATCCGGTATGTCCGTAGCTAAGCATGGAAGCTGTCATTCCGATGGAACGTTTTTTGTCTTTCGGGTCGAGTGGCGGCTTATCAAATCCTATTCCTCTACGGTTATTCTTTTGTGTGAAATGGGCAGTTGTAAAATAATCCACTGTTTCCGGCTTAAGCAGCTGCATGCCGTTATAGTAACCTTTATCGAGCAGCATTTGCATGATGGTCGCCACTTCTTTTGCCGTTCCAAAAAGGCCGGCATGCCCTGAAACGCCGCCTAGCAGTGCAGCTCCTTGATCATGTACCGTGCCTTGAATTTGTTCGTTTCTGAAAAGCTTATCATCTTCAGTAGGTGCAATATCATGCAAGGCAAACTTTTCCAGAGGATTAAATAATGTATGTTGAAGCCCCATAGGGCGATAGAATTTCTCTGTTAAATACGATTCAAAAGGATAATTGGAGGTCAACTCTACAATATCAGGCATAAAATAAAAGCCTAAATCGCTGTATCGATATTGTTTTGCCTTCATTTTGCTTTCGGCAATGACATCAAATAGCTTGTATTTGTAGTTTTTATCGATATATAAATTACGTGCAGTGCGCAATGAAAAGTCGGTACTCAATTGCGTGCTAAACACTTCCGGATTGAGGCCGTTATCTGTGATAAGCTTTTTATGAAACGGTATCCAGCCATCCAATCCGGATTGATGCGTCATGATATCAATCAATTTTAAGCCGGCTTTGTCGCTGTTACGTAAATATGGAAAAAACGAACCAAGATTGGCGTCAAGCGATAAATTTCCATCTTCATAGAGTTTCATTATCGCCAAAGTTGAAGCCAAGATTTTTGTTAGCGAAGCAAGGTCATAAATAGTGTTTTCCGTGACTTCTTGGCTGTTGTCGTAAGTTAAATATCCATACTGTTTTTCATATAGTATGCTTCCATCGAGCATGGCAACGACTTGACATCCAGGATAGGCTTTTTTTTTAATTCCGTCGTTCACTATTGAATCAATCTGCCGAATATAATGTGCAGGCAACTCATATGATTTACGTATAGGAACCTCCGGTTTTACTTCATTTTGTGAAGTGCTTTTGCCAACAATGCCGCTTCCTGCTTTAAAACCAGCTTTTAGCGATACCGGTATACTACCTTTTGCGGTTTGTTTTCCACTTAAAACAGCTGCTACAGTTTGTCTGCTTTCCGCCCGATCTTGGTATCCAATGATTATTGCCTTAAACTGATCGGTTTCTTTAAATAAATCCAATGCATAAGGTGAAGCAAAAACAAGCAGTGTCACTTTCTTATTGTGGGCAAGCTTTTCGATGAAGCGTACTGCCTCCATTTCAATGCCAAAGTTTTTTTGTGCCAGTATGTTTGTGTTTTCAATGCTTACAATTATTTCATCCATACCGCTTAGGGCAGCTTCTAATTTGTCGTATTGTTGTTTGTCGGCTTGTTTTGGAAGCTGAAAAGCTGTAGAGGGGAGTGATTCCTTATCTAAAAGCGCATGAATGGATGAAATCTTGTTTTGTCCTACCGTTAAGAATGCGCGTTTTGTTTTATTTACTTGTAGCGGCAGCGTATTTTCTTTATTTACCAATAGGGTTACTGCTGCTTCAAAAAGCGTATTTTTAAGCTCGATATATGCCGGCTTATTCAGTTCATTATCAATCCCACTGGGATCTATTGGGCGATACATATTCAATCCGGCTTTGTATTTATAATGCAAAATTCGCCTGCAGCTTTCTTCAACACGGGCTTTAACTTCCGGCTGCTCCTCCATTGCTTCCACGATGGTAGCAATGGCAACGGGTACATTTGCCGGCAGGAGCAGTATGTCGCTTCCGGCCATCAAAGCTTTGAATTCAACCATGCCTACTTTTTCGCCCTTGGTAACACCCTGCATATCAAGTCCATCTGTGACGACAATCCCTTTAAAGCCCATTTCTTCACGCAATAATTCGGTGAGAATCGAATAAGACAAGGTGGCGGGCGTATTGTGGCGGCTTTCTAAGGCAGGAATATATAAGTGGGAAGGCATAATGCCTTCAACACCTTGTGCAATCATCTTTTGAAACGGCTTTAACTCAACCTCATTCAAATGTTCACGGCTGTGAGGGATGATTGGCAAATCAAAATGCGAATCAATATGCGTATCGCCATGTCCCGGAAAATGCTTGGCGGTGGCTATTATTTTGCCGTCTTTTAAACCGTTGGCATACGCCATTGCTTTTTCAAATACCAAATCCGGATTATCACCAAAACTGCGTACACCTATCACAGGATTGGCTGCATTATTGTTTACATCGGCCACGGGGGCAAAATTGAAATGAATTCCTAAGCTATGGCATTGTTCGGCAATTTGCTTACCCATCTCATAAATAAGTTGGTTGTCTTGCACGGCTCCCAATGTCATTTGCAGGGGATACGAAACTGTGCCGGGTATTCGCATGGCGAGCCCCCATTCTGCGTCAATGCTCACAAACAGTGGTGTTTGGGCAAGCTGCTGCCAGCGATTTGTTTGAATGAGTTGTTCACGGGCTTTTCCTTTAAAAAAGCAAACACCTCCAAGGTTAAACCGCTTGATATAACTTTCAATTCGCTCATCATATGGCTTATCAGGCTGATTGGCACGAATAACTATAAGTTGCCCAACACGTTGTTCCCAGCTGAGGCTGTTATAAACCGAATCGACCCAAAATTGTTCCGCTCGGTCGGGCTCATACATTAATACTTGCGCATCTGCAGTTTGAAATATTGTACCAAGTACAACTACTAACAAAAGGGGAAAGAAATATCGCTTCATTTTTTGAATTTAATTTCGTTATAACTTTGAGAAATATCTTTTTAACTCCTCCATTCCGGAGGGTTTTGCTACAATTTTCTTGTCCTTGTCAAGCAAAAACAAGGTGGGAGTGCCGTATACCATATATTCGTTGGTAAACATAGTTCCATTATGCTCAGCCTCAAGAATATGTATCCAATCGGGAGCTTCTTCGCGTATGAAATCCTGTAAGACTTCACTATTTGGGCTTATTACAATTGAAACGATGGCAGTATGTGGATTTTGTTTTGCAAAATCGTTTAATTCGGGAACCAATTCCAAGCAATAAGGGCAGCTGAGTGACCAAAATACTATGACCGTATTTTCATTTTCAAGATTATACAAGCTAAACTCATGCCCTTCAATTGTTTTGGAATGTATCTGCGGAGCTGCTGAGCCGTTTGACAATTTTCGATATGGTCCAATCACTTTTTCGATAGATACCAGAGTTTCAGGCTCCATACAGTCGGTTTGTAAGTGGGGGAGGCTACTCAGAAAATCACTTACAACAGTCAAGCCCATGCGATAAAAGCCTTCGATGAAGTACTCTATAATAAAAAGGTATACCTCATCGGAGATGGCAGCTTTTTCGAGTATGTTGTTTAAGGCTTTTATAAATTCCACTTGAATTTCTTCTACCCGCATATCCGGCCGCTGAAACAATCCTAAATAGTCAATAAGCTTGGAATTCAGTATGTTGGAAAAAATCAAATCTGTGTCCGTAAAATCTATATCATCCAAAAAACCGACTTTCAATTTTTGCCGTTGTGTGTCAAAGTCGAGTTCCAAATCCAAAATTATTGGCAAATCGGCTTTCATAAAACGTGCTGCCAAGCTGCCGGGAGCTTTAGCGAATATTTCGGCTGCTTTTTGATGCGGTATCTGCTGGAGGCGATTAAACTCTTGCTTGGCTTGCAGGTAAAAGTCATCATCCTCGGGATATTCCCTTAAAATGGGCTTTAATAATTCCATTTTATACAATGCCTCATTTTTTACAAGGGTGTAGGCATACCAATTACGATTTTCTTCCGAGCGTATGAAATCGACTATGCCATCGGATTGCAGGTCGCCCGAAACAAACTGCAGCTTTTCGGTGCCGTTTATCAAGATATGAAATGAATTACCTTCTTCTGTTTTAAGGCGATACATTCCGGGCTTCCAAGAGGTGTTTGGGAGTAATTTGAAATAGCCTGTTTCGTCAGTAAAGACAGAATCTATTGGTATTTGTGTATCTCCCCGAACCAAAGCAAAATGAATCATTTTGTTGTTGTAATTGCTGATTGTACCTTCCACTGATTGTGAAATAGAGAAAAAGCTCGACAACAAAAATGTAAATAAAAGAAGTAGATGTCGATGAAACAGATTCATTTTTATTGAGTTTTTGCAATTTTAAACCAATTCTTATACCAAAACACTATTTTTCGATATTTTTATACACATTGGTTTGTGAATTAATTCATTATTGTGACTAAAGCTCATCGATATCGATATCTTCCGCTTCTTCCAAACCTTCAACAAGGAGGGGCGTATTGGATACCTGTGTTGATTCAATATTCCTTAGGCTTCTCCTGATGGCGCGTGTCCGCACTCCTGATAATTCATCAATTTCTTTACCTGCTTCGTCAATCTTTTTACGTGCTTTCACTAAAATATCGCCAAATTTGTTGAATTCAGTTTTCACTTTTCCTAAAATTTCCCAAACTTCACTACTTCGCTTTTGGATTGCCAATGTTTTGAATCCCATTTGGAAGCTGTTAAGAATGGCAGCCAAGGTAGTTGGTCCTGTAATGATAATTTTAAATTCTCGTTGCAGCTGTTCGATTAGGTTACTGTTACGCACTATTTCGGCATAAAGCCCTTCCATGGGTAAAAACATAATACCAAAATCGGTGGTAAAAGGCGGTTCAATGTATTTGTCGCTGATATCTTTCGCGAATTTCTTGATGACGTTTGTCAATTGCTTTGTTGCCTCTTCAATCGTTTCGGGATTGCCTTCATCATAGGCATTCAAAAGCTTTTCATAAGATTCCATTGGGAATTTTGCGTCAATTGGCAGATAAACAGGCCGGTCATTATCTTTGCCGGGAAGTTTTATGGCATATTCCACATGGAATGAGCTTGATTTTCTCGTTTTAACGTTTTCCTCATATTGTTCCGGCGCCAATAGCTGTTCTAAAATGTTTCCCAATTGTATTTCACCCAAAACTCCTCTTGTTTTAACATTTGATAGCACACGTTTTAAGCCTCCCACATCGGTTGCAAGGTTTTGCATTTCTCCCAGACCTTTTTGCACATTTTCGAGCTGTTTATTAACCAGTTCAAATGACTTTCCTAAGCGATTTTCAAGTGTCTTTTGAAGCTTTTCATCAACTGTTTCACGCATTTTCTCCAGCTTTAATTCGGTGCTCCGAATCAATTCTTCTTGCTTTTTCTCTAAGTCGTTAAATTTTTCCTTTTGTAACTCATTGAAGTCCTTTACATTTTGACTAAAAGATTCTCTGAATTCTTTAAGGCGTAGCGCAAGTTCTTCTCTATTTTCCTTATTTGTTTGTTCTTGCTTTTCACTTAATTCGCTAAGGCGTTCTTGCAGGGTTTTATTTAATTGCTGCAGGCCATCGCTGTTTTGTTTTGCAATAGTTTTTAGCTCATTTTGTTGGAGATTTGAGATATCGCGAAGTACATTTTGCGTGATTTCTAAAAAATTGGTCAGATTTTGTCCTAATTCTTCTCTATTTGCTTTAAAATCTGATCTAAACTGTTGCTCTTGTCTTTGGAAGCCCTTATCTAACAAGGTTAACTGATTCAGTAGCTCCGATTTATCAGCTTTTTGTGAAAATTTGATAAGTAATATCAGAATTATGATAAGAATTAAAAGGATGATTAACCCTAAGGCAATAAAGAAATATTCCATGATGGTAGTTTATTTTCAATGCTGCACAAAGATATTTAAAAAAGAAAGAAGAAGATACTCCTTACTATTTTGTTAGAAAAAATATGAATTTGTAATTATGAAAACTCAAGCTGATTTTGTATTTTTGCTTTTTCAAACTAATATTATTTTCTATTATTTAAATACCTAAAAACATGGGCAGAGCATTCGAATATCGCCGTGCAGCGAAAGAAAAGCGTTGGGATAAGATGTCCAAGATATTTCCAAAACTTGGCAAATTAATAACCATTGCAGCGAAAGAAGGTGGTCCTGATCCCGAAATGAATGCCAAACTGCGTCATGCCATTTTAAATGCCAAGGCTGAGAATATGCCGAAGGAAAATATTGAAGCTGCCATTAAACGTGCTTCCGGAAAAGATGCCGAAAGTATGGAGGAAGTTTCTTATGAAGGCAAAGGTCCGCACGGAGTACTTTTATTTGTAGAATGTGCCACTGATAATACCACACGCACTGTAGCTAATGTAAAGTCGTATTTTAATAAGGCGGGAGGCTCGATGGTGCCAAACGGTTCACTTGAGTTCATGTTTAGCAGAAAAGCGGTTTTTGAATTTAAGCCAAAAGAAGGTATGGACTTGGAAGAGCTTGAATTGGAGCTTATTGATGCCGGACTTGAAGAGATAGAACAAATTGAAGAAGCAGTTTTTGCGTATGGCGACTATACGAATTTCGGCAATTTACAGCAAGCTTTCGAAGCAATGGATATTGAGGTTGTCAAAGCAAATCTGCAACGATTCCCGAATAGCCCGGTAAGCTTTAACGAAGAGCAGCTGGTTGAAATAGAAAAGCTTTTGGATAAGATAGAGGAAGATGATGATGTGCAAGCTGTTTATACCAATATTAGCGATGAATAGGCTTGTTTAAGCCGTCTAAATAACTGGTAATGTGATAAATAAAAAAATGCACGATGGATTAATCGTGCATTTTTTAGTCTGCTTATGAGTGTTCTTATGCTTTTGTTTTTACAAACTGTACATCTGCACTGATTCGAACTTCTTCACTTACCAATACGCCTCCGGTTTCGAGGGCTGCATTCCAGTTTAAGCCCCAGTCTTTACGATTGATTTTACCTTCTACCGAAAATGCGATTTTTTGATTACCCCAAGGGTCGGTAATTTGACCGCCAAACTCTACATCCAATACAACTTCTTTGCTGATTCCTTTCATGGTAAGCATACCGGTCAGTTTGTAGTTTTCCTCATCCAGTTTTTCAAACTTCTTGCTTTCGAAACCTAATTCGCTAAACTTTTCGCTATCAAAGAAGTCGGCTGAACGTAAGTGTGCATCACGCTCTTCATTATTTGTAAAAATTGAAGCTGCATCAATAGTTACTTTTACTGCTGAAGTGCTAAAATCATCTCCTTCAATAACGGCTTGAAAATTTTTGAAGCTCCCTTTTACATTGGATATCATCAAATGCTTAACTCTAAAATTAATTTCACTGTGTGTAGGGTCTGTCACCCATTTCATTGTTTCCATAATTAATATTATTTATTTTCGATTTATCTTAAACAATCAACTAAAATTCTTGTAATTTGTTCATTTTGTATAGAATTCTTAACAAATATTGAATCTTCCAATATTTTTTCATGTAGATTTGCATATTACAAAACCCTTGGTTGAATTTTAAATCGAACTTAAAAAAACTGATATGAAAAGAAGTATGATTTCTTTGGTTGTTATTGTGCTTATCGCGATATTTTTATACGGATTTGTTAAAAAGAACTATAACAACATGGTGAAACTTGGAGAAGGTGTTTCCTCTCAATGGGCTCAAGTTGAGAATGTGTACCAGCGTCGTGCCGACCTGATACCAAACCTCGTGAGTACGGTAAAAGGCTATGCTGCTCATGAGCAGGAAGTCTTAACCGGTGTGGTGGAAGCTCGCTCCAAAGCTAGCTCAATACAATTAAATGCTGATAATCTTACCCCGGAAAACATGGCTGCCTTCCAACAAGCCCAAGAGGGTTTGAGCAGTGCTTTGTCTCGTTTATTAGTTGTGGTAGAACGCTATCCCGACTTAAAAGCAAATCAAAATTTCCTTGAACTGCAGGCACAGCTCGAAGGAACTGAAAACCGTATAGCCGTGGAGCGAATGAAGTTTAATGAGGTAACCAGAGAGTATAATACCTATATTAAATCATTTCCTCAAAATATATTAGCCGGTATGTTTGGCTTTTTGGCAAAGCCTTATTTCGAAGCAAAAGCGGGAGCAGATGAAGCCCCGAAAGTTGAATTTTAAGTCCGCATTTCATTGTGAATGCCAAGAATTTCTTTTCAGCAGCTGAAAAGCAGATTATCCGTGAAGCCATTGAAAAAGCAGAGCTTGATACTTCCGGAGAAATACGCGTACATATTGATACCCATTGTAAAGTAGATGTACTCGATAGAGCAGCTTATATTTTCAAAAAAATAAAAATGCATGAGACAGCAGCTCGCAATGGGGTGCTGATATATATGGCTGTAAAAGACAGGAAATTTGCAATTATTGGAGATGTTGGAATCAATAGCATGGTTGCAGAAAACTTTTGGGATGAGATGCTACATCTGATGGCTGCTCACTTCAAAAGAAGTGAATATGTCGAAGGAATTCGAGCTGCCATAACACATAGCGGAAAAAAGCTGAAGAAATTCTTCCCTTACCAACAAGATGATGTAAATGAGCTCAGTGATGAAATATCGTATGGCAATTAAAAGGCAACTACCTATTTATTTGGTTTTGTTTTTAGTTCTGATAGCTGCTATGCCGCTATGGGCTGACTGGGCAACGCCACCTAATCCGCCACGCCTTGTGGTCGACCGAACTGCTACTTTGAATAACTCACAACTGGAACGCCTTGAGACCAAGCTTGTTAATTATAATGATACTACCTCAACTCAAATATCGGTAGTGCTGCTTCCGGATTTGGAAGGCTACGATATTGCTGATTTGGCATTCCGCATTGGTGAAAAATGGGGGGTAGGTAGGCAAGGATTTAATAATGGCATCCTTATACTTGTACGCCCCAAAACCACAACTGTTAAAGGAAAGGCATTTATTGCCGTAGGTTATGGTTTGGAAGCTGTCATACCCGATGCTATCGCCAAGCGAATTGTTGAACGTGAAATGATTCCTGCTTTTGAGCAAAATCGCTATTTCGAAGGATTGGATCAGGCGACAGATACCATTATTGGATTGGCGTCCGGGCTTTTTACAGCCGATACATATGATAAGCTTGACCCATTGGAGATTTTAATCCCTTTACTCATCTTTTTACTGATTTTTATAGTAATGATAAAGTTAGGGAATAATTCCACACATATTAGCCGAAAAGGCACGGGAGAAATCCCTTATTGGCTGTATATGATGATGCAAAATCAATCGGGGCGCAGCCATTCAGGCAGTTGGGGAGGCTTTAGTGGTGGTTCATCCGGCTCGAGGGGAGGCTTTGGTGGTTTTGGAGGCGGTAGTTTTGGAGGCGGTGGGGCAGGAGGTAGCTGGTAAGCAGCAGAGCGAGTAGTTGATTGGTAAAGCAATCTGCTTTTTATCGAATAAAACATCGCTTTATGAAGATGATTGCTGCTCGCGCAAATCTTGTCGATACACAGAAGGTAGTTTGCCACTGTATTTTTTGAACGCAGCCACAAAGGTTGATCTGCTGTTAAAGCCAGCTGATTCGGCAATCCCATCTAAGGTGTACTCTTCAAATTCTTTTTGGCCAAACAAATCAATCACCCGTCTACATCGGTAATCATTGATAAAATTGGAAAAACTTTTGCCATAATTTTCGTTAATGAGCTGTGATAAGTATTTATTATTGGTGTCCAATTCTTGTGCGATATCATCCAGTTTAAGCTTGCTGTTTAGATAAGGTTGTTTTTCGTTTAAAAGCAATTCGAGTTTTGTAATCAATTCAGTTTTCAAGTCATCGCACATGCTTGAAGATGCGTATTTCACCTTATTATCTTCATCATCCGGTAGTTCGCCCTCAACATCTTTATATAGTTGCCGGATTAAAACCGGACTTCCCTGGCTGATGCCAAAAAAAGCATGTCCTACATTTAGTGTCAGAATTGCTAATATAAATAAGGTGCTGCTTAAACTATTTTCGTTCATGGGAAAGTAGTTTCGCTGTAAAAGAAGTAAAATAAGTAAAAAGAAACTATAGCTGAAAACCTTTGCTCCACTAAGAAAATCCTTTATTTCGCGATTGTTTTTGGCGTCTAATTTTTTCTTGAGTCGATAAAATAATACTTGTGTTCTATAAAAATAGAACACTAACTGAAGAATAATCAGGATGATGATGCCGGTTTCTATTAATACTGTTTGATTTCCGGGATGTTTTTTTAATAATAGCATTCCATAAATCAGGTCAAGATGTTCAGGGCGATTTGAACTAATCAGATACCAAAATGGAGCCAAGGTAATGGCACTGACAATTAAAGGAACAAAATGCATTATTTCATTTGCTTCAAAACGGTAACGATTAGTCAATTGTGCTTTCATATGTAAATAATACAACGGAATACTTGCAAATGAAGTAGTGAGAAGCATGGGAAACATATTTGTCAATCTTCGCGCATGCTCAAAATAATGCAGGTGCAGGAGGAATATATTTATTGAGAACGACAGCATAAAAAAGCCAAAGAGTAGTCTTCCGGCTCTTCTTTCAAACATATAAAGGTATAGGCCATAGAAGAAAAATCCCAGGCTTTGATAGGTGAGCAATAACCATAAAGAATGATTAAAAACTTCCATTTTACCTTTAATCTTTAGTATTTATCTGTTTATAACCCCCCGACTTTTTGTATTAAATTCGGAATTTCCAACAAATTTAGTTTAAATTCATGAATTCGAACAACAATTTCTTAAAAAATCATAAAAAATTATTTTTGTATTCATTCTTTTTTTTGTCAGTCTAAAGCGTTGTGAATCTGATTTTGCATGAATCCTATGTCAGTAAAGTAAAGTCTACTCTTTTACATATAGCTGTAAGATGTTGGAATTCGGAATTTCAAACTTCTTTTATTTGTTAAAAACCTCTCCGATATTTAATTTTGTTACATAATTAACAGCACGAATAGGGAGTGCATCTTTTTGTGCTGTTTAGTTTTTTTGAAACTTTTTAACCGAAATGTTTAATAATAAACCAAATTCTATGATTATGAAACACACTTTGAAACAACTATCGGCAGTGCTATTTGCTTTGCTGATGGTTTGTACCGTGTTATCTGAAGCTTCTGCTCAGCAAACTCTTGCTGATGTAAAAGCAAAAAGAGGCTTAACAGATGACGATGTGCTCTCAGCCGTAAAGACTTTCATGCCAAGAGGTGGTCGTGACGAGTATTTTGCTTTTGTCGGAACCGGTAACTCCGGCACTATGGTAGTTTATGGCTTGCCATCCATGCGTATTTACAAGTATGTAGGTGTATTTTCTCCTGAGCCATGGCAAGGTTATGGCTTTGATGACGAAAGTGCGCTAATGCTTAAGAAAGGATCAAAGGATAATACCTTGCTCGGATATGGCGATATGCGATTCCCTGCCTTAAGCCAAACAAACGGTAAATACAATGGAAAATACCTCTTCTATACCGATGGAGGAAACTCAAGAGTTGCATTGCTTGGATTGGACGACTTCGAAACAAAGCAAGTATTAATGCACCCCTTCTTTGTGAGTACATATCCGGGTGTTGATGTAACTCAAAACACGGAATATATCATTCACACCAGCCAGTTTCCAACCCCATGGAACGAAAGAGAAGCTGATTTGGAAGCCGATTATGAAAGCTTGTTTAAATCAGGTATTACCATGTGGAAATTTGAGGATACCGATGATGCAGCAGGTTCAGGACACCATATTGGACGTATGCTTCGCGAAGAATCCTTTACCGTGGAACTTCCCCCGCTGACATTAGATTATTTCAGTGCAGGTCGTGCCACTTCACACGGGTTGGTAGTGGGTTTAGCCAATTACCGCAACGATAACTTTATTTATGTATTCGATTATGAGAAAGCAGCGCAGCTTGAAATGACCAACTTCAATGAAATGGCTTTAGTTTCAACCGAAGATTTGGTTGCCGGAGGTGCATTTGCATTAATTCCGCTGCAAGCCCCTGCTAACAGTGTAAAAACTGATCCCAGTGGCAAGTATTTTATTACTGCCGCCGATGAAGCTCAAGTATTTGATTTTGAAAAAGTACGTGCTGCATTAAATAACAAACAATTTGATGCAAACTCTGTAATGGGATTACCCCTTATTAGTACAGCCGATGTACTTTATGGAAGTCTTAAACTAGGAAATGATGTGATAGATATCGCATTCGATTACCGTAAAAACGTAGTTTATGCTTCTGCTTTCAATGATAAAAAGATTGTTCGCTGGAACTATATGGATTTGAAAGTTGAACATGAATTGGGACTTAATTTCCGTCCCGGACATCTGATGACACCGCAAGGTAACTCAGCTGAACCGCATTCAAACTATTTAACTGTTACAAATAAAGAGGCTTTATACGACAATCATATTAATTTCGGACCTATACGTCCAAGCTATCAGCATTTGATTGATATTTCATCCGACGAGATGCGTGATATTTATACCATGTCCATCCCGCAAGCCAACCTTTATGGTTCTGTAAGCGTATTGCGTACGACTATTAAGCCCATTATCCGTTATCCGATGGGAACAAATACCCGTACCGGTGAAATTTCACAATTCCGCACCTTGGCAGGTCAAGAAAAAATCGAACGTGAAGGAAACAGAGTACATATATTCGGTACACTTATTCGTTCACATATTACACCTGAAATTGTAGAAGTGGAAGAAGGCGATATCGTTACTTTCCACCTTACAAACCTCGAGCGTGCTGAAGACGAAACCCACGGATTTACCGTTTCGACCTATGGAATTCACGGAAGCTTTGAGCCGGGTAAAACCGCTTCACTCACATTTGTAGCTGACCGTCCCGGTGCATTCCCATATTATTGTACTGAGTTCTGTTCCGCATTGCACCTCGAAATGGAAGGTATCTTAATGGTTCGTCCCAAAGGATATAAACCATCAGCCGAAGATATGATCGAAGAAGAGCTAACAGCCGAACAGCTGGAGGGCTATAAGAAAAATTACGAAGATAAGATTCAAGTAATTAACGAAACACAAGCTGTTATTGACGGTGTAGTGGTATTCCTCAAAGATAATAAGTATGAGAAATATCCATATGTTGAAGCACTTGTGGTGGATGCTTTAGACCAGCTTGAACAAGCTAAATCAGCGAAAGCCAATTACGAAAAATATGCTTCAGAAGGAAAATGGCGCGATGCCTTCCTCTGGGCTGAGCAGTTCTACCAATATCAGGTGAAAGCTGCCGATGTGGGCTTACGTGCTAAGACATTACTCTCAGAACAAATTAATAAGTAGGATCATATATGTTTAATAAGCAAAGGAATTGTCATATGAAAAGAAATAGTATTCAAAGTATTGCTGCCCTGCTGATAACAGCGATGGTCCTCATGCTCATCGTCACTAGCTGTGGCACTAAAGGTGAAGGCGCTGGAGAAGGAAAACTGGGCGCCCCCTATGGAAAAGAAAAATTCGCCGATGTGGTAAAACGCAGAGGCTTGAATGCCGATGATGTGTTGGCTGCTGCCAAGACATATACCCCCGATAATTTGAAAGATGAATATATTGCACTGAACTCAGGTGGTCAGGCCGGAAATATGATTCTATATACCGTGCCCTCCATGAGATTGGTGAAATATGTTCCCACATCCACCAAACAACCGGAAAACGGATATGGATACAGTAAAGAATCCATGGAAATGATGCGTACCGGTTTTATTGACGGACAGGAAATTCTTTGGGGAGATACCCACCATCCCGGATTCTCCGAAACAAATGGAGATTATGATGGAAAATGGGCTGCCGTAAATGATAAAGCAAACCCGCGAGTGTTTATTATATCATTGGAAGACTGGGAGTTAAAGCAAATTATTAACAACCCCTTATACCGTAGTAATCACGGGGGATGTTTCTTTACTCCTAATTCAGAGTATTTTGTTGAATCCTGCCAATATCCCGCTCCGCTGGATAGAAAGTATTATCCACTTAATGAGCGCAACTTTAAAAAGTACTGGAGAGGTGGTAACACTTATTGGAAATTTGATAATGAAATCGGTAAGGTAGATGAAAAGAACTCCTTCTCGGTTGAATTCCCTCCCTATACACAAGACTTGTCAGATATGGGTAAAGAAGCTAGCTTTGGCTGGTCGTTTACTAACTCATTCTGTACAGAAATGTATATTGGTGGTGTTGAAAGCGGACGTCCTCCGTTTGAAGCAGGCTGTTCATCACGAGACGTAGACTATCTACACGTAGTAAATTGGAAAACCGGAGAAAGACTCATCAAAGAAGGAAAATACAAAGTAATCAACGGTCATAAAGTTATTTCGATTGAAACGGCAGTAGAAAACAATATGTTCTACCTGATTCCGGAGCCAAAATCACCACACGGTGTGGATGTAAGCCCCGACGGTAAATATATTGTTGTTGCAGGAAAACTTGACTCACATGCTTGGGTTTACTCCTTTGAGAAAATCATGAAAGCCATTGAGGAAGAGAACTTTGAAGGAACAGACGAATTTGGTATCCCCGTAATTGCATTGGAAGATGCACTCCACGGAAGTGTTGAGGTAGGTTTAGGACCTTTGCATAACCAATATGACAGTGAGCATGGTATAATCTATACTTCAATTTATGTGGACTCCCGTATTACCAAATGGGATTATATCAATCTGAAAGTATTGGATTATGTTTCATCACACTATAACGTAGGACACCTTGTGGCTGCTCATGGCGACGTAGTAAAACCACACGGAAATTACCTCATCTCATTGAATAAATTATCCATTGACCGCTTTAACCCGGTAGGTCCCTTACACCCACAAAACCACCAGCTTATTGATATCGCTGATGGAAATATGCAGCTTATCTATGATATGCCGCTGCCATTGGGTGAACCGCACTATACCGCATTAATCCATGATGATTATTTCAATTCAGTTGAAACCTATCCTGTTGGAACTAACATCTATACCATGGAGCAATCACCTTATTACACTGCCTTAGGTGCTGAAAAAGTTCAGCAACAAGGTAAGACCGTACATATTTATGCTACTATAAATAATGGTGTAGTAACTCCTTCAGACCTCAATGTGCGTCAAGGACAAGATGTGGAACTGCATATTACAAACCATGGTCAAACAAAACTTGATCACTATGTGTATGAAATAGTTTCCTATGACCAGATGTATCGCTGGCGTCCCGGTGAAACTGCTACCCTTGAGTTTAAAGCCGAAAAAGCCGGAGTTTATCCATTATTGCTTGACCATTACCACAAGCCGGATGCAGCCCAGCTTCAAGGATATCTGACTGTCACTTATGATGAAACAGCAAATAGCGAACGCTTACTTGCTTTCTCAAGGCGTGTTCAGGACGATATGAGAATGCAGGCATTCCAGCCTTCAGCAATGGAAATGAAAGGATTGCTTGATGGTGAGATGGAATTCCTTAACTACGGATGTAATGCCTGCCATAAGTTTGGTGAAGACTTTAACGGACCCGACTTGCTGATGGTTGACAAGCGTCGTACGGATGATTGGTTGAGATCATGGATACTTGATCCTGAGAAACATATGCAAGAACCTGATATCGAAGCAATGCGTCAGCGCTACAAATTGGCGATGCCGAATCAGAATGTTTCGGAAGATGATGTGGACAAGATTATCACTTATATGAAGATTAGAACTTCACAATCTATGAGTGAAGATTAAAATAAAAAAATAAAGTGATGGGAAAATCCATCACTTTATTAAAAAAATTGGTACTTTTGAGCCATTCAAATCAATCATATATTATATAACAAAAATAAATTTTTATGAAAAATTTCTGGAAACTTAGCCTAAGTGGTTTGTTATTCACCATTATTTTCACTGCATGTGGCGGTGGCGGAGGCACAAAAAAGGAATTGGTAGCTGACTTGGCAAACGGTAAATCCGTATATGATCGCTCATGTATTGCCTGTCATTGGAAAGGTGTTTCCGGCGCAGCAGCTCTTGATGATAAGCCACGTTGGGAAGAAATGGCTGCTAAAGGTGTAGACGTGTTACTGCCAAACGCAGTTAGCGGTTTTACCGGAGAATATGGTATGATGCCTGAAAAAGGCAATTGTTTGGATTGCTCAGAACAAGATCTGTATGATGCCCTCAGTTATATGATGGATCAGGCAGGTGTCAGTTTTAAATAGTAATTTAATTAGTAAAAAAAGACCTTATGAAATCTAAATCATATATCATTTTTGCAATACTTGGGCTTATATTTGTTGCCCTGACTTATTTTACGCCGGTCTGGAGCGTTGCATTGCAAAGTATTCAGTACCCCAAAGCCATGTATCCCAAAGGCATTCGTATTACCTTTAAGTATAACGGGGTATATAATGGCTGCGAAGGTGTTGCCGAGCGCGAAGAGTTGGCAGCAAATGAAGGAGCAGACTGCCTAGTGGAGATGAATGCCATTAACCACTATATTGGGATGTATCCCATTGTGCAAGGATTGAATGATCCTAAATTAACGGAGCATCCAAGTTTTTATGTTTTCGATACCGAAAAAGATGCAGAAGGACATGATATTTATGATGAATCGGGTCAAAAAATTAGGCTTGACGTAACGCCGAAAGCTCTGAAAGTGTTGAATACATTAATGATTAATTCACCGTATTTCTTCTTGATATTTATTCTGTTTGGAATCTACTTTGTCGTGACACCACGTAAAGTGAACTCACTTGCAGGATGGATACCCGCACTCACACCCCTATATTTCCTTATTGTTTATATCTATTTCCTATATTGGTATGGACATAACCTTGGATTACATGGTGGTGGTGCATTCTCGGGAATTAAACCATTTATGCCCACCGTATTTGGAGAAGGAAAGGTAGCACAATTTACTACTGAATCCTATCCTATGTACGGCTTTATCTTCGCTTTTGGATCATTTGTCTTTTTCTTGTTAGCTATTTTGCTAAAGCGGAAAGCCTTAAAAAATACAAATGTATAGTTGATAGAAAAGTAACAGGGAAGCCCATACAGGCTTCCCTGTTTACTAATATAAAGTTATGAAATACAATTTTACTTTCGTATTACTTCTACTTACTTGCTTGGTGGTGCCGACGCAAGCCCAAAATGCCTATGGGCTTGAGCGAGAACTAGAATCCCAAGCGGAAGTGGATAACCCGATTTCTCTGCAACAAATTATCGACAACGCACGACCGGGACAAACAATACAACTGGAACCCGGCTATTATGTAGGTCCCGTATATATTAAAACAAACGGAATTACACTCGACGGATTGGGAAAAGTTACCGTTTCAGGTCAAGGAAAAGGTAGTGTGATGTACGTGGAAGCTGACCATGTCACAATCCGAAATATGGAAATTATTGAGTCAGGCGGCTCGCATGATAAAATTGACAGCGGCATAAAACTGACCGGTAATTATAATCTTATCGAAAACTGCCTAATCAAAGAAACATTATTTGGTGTTGATATCCTTCAAGCCGATCATAATATCATCCGCCATTGTGAAATAAGTTCAATTTCCAGAAGACCAATGGCATTGAAAGGTGATGCAATTCGTTTGTGGTATTCACGCCATAACCTGGTTACCAATAATTATTGGTATCAAGTACGCGATATGGTGGTATGGTATTCATCAGAAAATAGTTTTATTTCTAATAAAGGTATCGGAAATCGCTATTCGATACATTTCATGTATTCGCATAACAACCGTATTGCAGATAATGAATTTTACCACAATTCGGTGGGTGTGTTTTTGATGTATAGCGAAAAAACGGTTATGACAGGAAATATCATCATGCAATCCACCGGCTTGAGCGGCATGTGCCTCGGCATGAAAGAAACATCTTCAAATCAAATTCTTCATAATCGTTTTATATATTCTTCTGAAGGTATACATATTGATGTGTCGCCTTTTGTGCCGGAAAAAATTAACACGATCGCCAATAACGAAATCGCATTTTGTGGGGTTGGAGTCAAGTTTCATACAAACCAAGAAGGAAATCTTTTCCGCCAAAACTACTTCCATAATAATTTGGTACAGGTTGAAGCCGAAGGAAAAACTGCTAATCTGAATAAATGGGATAATAACTATTGGGATGATTATCAGGGCTTTGATAAAGATAATGACAATATTGGTGATGCTCCTTATTCACTTTATGCATATGTAGAACATTTATGGTCATTTAACCGTAATGTTAAGTTTTTTTACGGCTCGCCCTTGTTGTTGGTACTTGATTTTTTAGAACGATTGGCTCCATTTTCACAGCCTAAGTTTGTATTACGCGATAATAAACCCATGTATAAGTGGGACTCAAAACATAGTCAAAGAGCTCCAATTTATTAAGAATGTTAAAACGCCTGCTTGCATATAATTTGTTGGTCATTCATCTGGCATTTTTAATCTTGCCGGAATTGCCCTTCTATTTATATTTTATGGGGTACGGGCAGACTCAAGAAAAGACAAACAATGTTCTTGCATTGTCGGGCGACCGCCCTTTAACAGGCGATATTACCTTTTTATTAGCAATTATAGAAAGAACACAGGATATTGAGAAAAACGCAGAAGAACCGATTTTACCGGAACGGGCTGCACCAAACTTTGTATTGTATTTTAATCCACTCTTCTCATTATCCGATTTCGTATTACAGTTTAATAAATTAGAATTTGTGCCTTTTGAGAGCAAGGTACTCAGTTTGTTTCTAACAATTCCATCTCCCCCTCCCAAGCTTTACTAACCAACATTTCGGTTTTTATTTTAAATCTTGATTGATTGCATCATTATATCGGTATGCACTATCAATTAAGTGGTATCCGTGCGTCAATGTTTTCGGATACAAGCTTATTTCAGTAAATAAACTTATAAAATTTATGATGGATATTAAGAAAATTATATCCCCGATAATATTGGTTTTAGCTATGTTTTTTGCACTATCGGCTGCGGCCATAGAGCCTGATACTTTACAACTTGAAGAAATTGTAGTACGTTCAGCTTCTGTGCCTGTTGCCTCAAGGACCAATATTTCCGGGAGGATACTAAAACTGGAAAATGCACATGATGGGGGCTCATTATTTGTAAATCAGATTGGTTTTGGTATTGAAAAGCGTGGCAATTATGGGATGGAACCGGTTCTGCGTGGGTTTAAATATAGCCAGTTGAATGTACTTATCGATGGAGGAGTACAAACCACAAATGCCTGCCCAAACCGCATGGACCCGGCAATTTCGCAAATTGCCATGGAGGAAATAGAAAAAATCGAAGTAATCAAAGGACCTTATTCAGTTCGCTTTGGACAATCCTTTGGCGGCATTATAAATATTGTAAATCGTAAGCCTGACCGATATGGGGATAAGGCGTTTAAAGGAATAGTAGATGCCGGATACCAAACGAATGGCAATAATTTTTACTCCAATGCTTTTATACAAGCGATGGAAGGGCAGTTTGATCTAAGTTTGAATGCAGGTTATAAAAAATTTGGGAATTATGTGAGTGGTGATGGGCAAGAAATAGCATCATCATTTAACCGGAGCGGCTATGCAGTGAAGCTTGGATATAATCCAAGTGACAAACATCGTATACAGTTGAGCTTGCGACAAAGTAAAGCCACAGATGTAATGTATGCCGGCTTGCCGATGGATGCCGATTGGGATAAAAGTAATATCATCTCACTCGATTATGCTTCAGCCAAGCTAAATAAATCAATTAATGGAATAAAACTGAAGCTGTATGGTAGTTTTGTAGACCATCAGATGTCGAACTTTGCACGCCCTGCATTTGCCATGTCTGAAGCGGTTTCGAATACCCAAGCCGGAGTCTTCGGGGGGCGCTCCGAAGTGCTTTTTCAGCTGGGAAGCGCAAACTTATTATACGCCGGATTGGATTATAAGCAAATTAACAAAGTGGGTACGCGCGAACGCTTGGTCCATAAAAATATTTGCACGGGCGAAGTTTTCGATACTCCAAAAGCATTCACCGATCAAGTATGGCAAGATTCAAAACAGAATAACTTTGGCTTGTTCGTAGAAAATAAACTGCAGATTACAGCCAATAAGCTTTGGGGATTTGGTTTGCGCCTCGACTTTTTGGATTACGACATTCGTGAACCGGCACAAAACTTTGTGGAATATTATAAATCAAATTTATTGCCGGATAGCAGGATTGACTTATCCGCAAATACTTCTTTAAGCTGGTATTTTCAAAAACAGCTTAGCATGTCTATTGCAATTGCACGAGCACGCAGGGCTCCAGAATTATCTGAACTGTTTATTAACCATTTCAATATTGGAATGGATGCCTATGAATATCTTGGAAATCCGACTTTGGAATCTGAAATCAATAATCAAATTGATGTACGACTGGAAAAGCAATGGAATAATGTGGTTGTTTATGGCGATGTTTTTTATTCATATATCCAAAACTATATTTCTGCTGTTGTAGATACCACCATTTCAAGGCTGTATCTTCCTTGTCAAGAGCCTAAATTCACAAAGGTATTTACGAATATAGATAAGGTGTTTTTAACAGGCTTTGAGTTGGGTACTGACTTTTATTTTGGCGACTATTGGTCATCCAGCCTAGGTGTTGCATATACCTATGCACAAAATATCAGTTGGGAAGAGCCTTTGCCTGAAATAAGCCCGTTTACCATGCTTGCATCGCTTACTTTTGAGAAACCAAAATATGTGTTCCGACTCAATGGAAGAGCTGCTGCAGCACAGAATCGGGTTTCATTAAGTTTTAACGAATCCGATACGCCCGGCTTTGCCTTATTCGATTTTTATGCGGCTTATAAACCTATCAAACCATTGGAGTTGACGCTTACAATTAAAAATATTACCAATGCAAACTATGTCGAACATTTAAGTCGTGCATACAAAGGCATGGAAATAGAAAGTTTATTTTATGAACCGGGAATAAGTGTTAACTTTGGTATCAGATTTATGTTTTAAATTTACCAAAAAATACAAACAGCTGTATTCCTTGCGTGAATTAATTTGATTGGGATGCAGTCAGTATAAACAAAACTAAAAACCATGGAAAAGAAAGAAAGCGGTGTAAACCGTAGAGAGTTTTTAAAAAGCGGACTTGTTGCAACAGGAGCTTTAGCCTTGGTTGGAGCAGGAGTGTTTGTAATGGACAGGGCGACTGCCGAGACGCGTGTACGTTCCGACTTTTTAAGACCTCCGGGTGCCGTAAAAGAAAAGGACTTTATTTATGGCTGCATCAAATGTGGTCTATGCGTTCAGATTTGTCCGGTGCAGGCGATAAACCTTGCCAAAGCAGGGGAGGGACTTGCCTTTGGAACACCTTATATCGATCCTAGAGACCAAGCCTGTGACTTTTCATGCGATGCATTGCAATGTGTGGAAGTTTGTCCTACTGCTGTGCTCGACTTTACCGGGTTTAAACAAGCCGGGGTGGATGCCGTTGAAAAGGCAACATTGGAAGCAGGGGCCGACTTTGCACAAGTGAATCCCTTTGAAGTGCAAAAGGTGGCAATGAAGCAAAATGTTAAAATGGGTAAAGCACGCGTGATAAGTGAAAGCTGCCTGGCACATGCCGGTGCCGGATTTAAGGGTATAAGCCGTGGCGAATCCTTCAAAGGAGTGTATCGTGCACCAAATAGCCCGTATCCAAGTGCGAGCCCACTGGCTGATCAGCCCTTCGAGCGCGAAATTTGCGACCTATGTATTACCGAATGCCCAATAGGCGAAATCGCTATTATACAAGAGGAAAACCGTAGCGGAAAATTGGTTCCAAAAGTATTGGACGGATGTACCGGATGCGGTGTATGTGTGATGATTTGCCCTACGCAGGAGCCAAGTATTATTGTCGAACCCAATTAAATTAGCCAATTATGTTACAAGATTATTTTAGCAGTGGAAAAAATAAAGAACCACTAAAATCGAAATCTAGAGACGAGCTGCCACATAGCCTGAAAGGAATAAGTTATGTAGAATGGCGCGATGCCAAAAAGAAAAATCATAAATGGCGTAATATCAGATGGTCATTCTTGTTGTTCATGAATCTCCTCTTTGTATTTTCATATCGCTTTGACCTTTCAATATTGGATGGTTCACTAAGTGGCTCCCGCCTGATAGGTTTCTATCTGATGGACCCATATAACGCCTTGCAGCTTTTGGCAATTTCTTCAACGACAGGATATATTGGCATGTTGACAATGAACTTCTGGATTGGTTTGATTACGATTCTTATCTTTTGGTTCATCTTCGGAGGAAGAGGCTATTGCTCATGGATGTGCCCCTATCACTTTCTTTCGGAATGGGCTGAGAAAGTACATTTGTACCTTGTAAAGAAGAAAAAAATCAAGGAACGTAGCTATAATATAGGCTTGAAAATCATCTTCTTTATTGGATTTTTATTATTGGCAGTACTAACAAAAAATCTGGTGTTTGAAGACTTAAATATGGTTGGAATCGTATCTAAAGCACTTATTTATGGTCCCAGCTTACTGTTGTTATGGGTAATTGCAATGCTGCTGTTTGAAGTGTTTGTAAGCCGTCGTTTTTGGTGCAGATATGTCTGCCCTATTGGAACAACATGGAGCTTTGTTGGAAAATTAAGCCCCGTAGCCATTAAGTTTGAACATGACAAATGTGGCTACTGCCTCGAATGCCAAAAAGTATGCTTGGTGCCTCACGAATTATGGTTTGTGCGTAAAGGCAAAGCTACACAAGATGTGCACTTTGTGGGTTCAGACTGTACCCGCTGCGGATTGTGTGTAGACGTTTGTCCGGGAGACGCACTGAACTATGCCGTGAAAGGCGCTTCAGGACTTGTATAAACTAATTAATATGAATACTATAGAGCAAGATGCATTAATTAAAATAGAAAAGCTTTCAAAAGCATTTAAAAAGCAAGAGGTGATAAAAAACCTCAGCATAAATTTTAATACGAAAGATCGTATTGCGTTAATCGGGCAAAATGGTGCCGGAAAGACGACCTTAATTCGCTGTATCCTCGGACAATATAACTATGAGGGTGATATGGAAGTGTTTGGCTTGAATCCGCGAAAAGACAGAAGGGAAATTCTACAACGGATTGGATTTGTGCCACAAACACCGCCACCAATACGAATGACGGTAAAAGAACTGATTGTCTTTTTCGAAAAAATAACCGGAACAAAAGCCGAAATTTTTGTAAATATTTGCCATGAACTGGGCTTGCATATAGAAGATAATTACTCCAAACCCTTTTTTAAGCTCTCGGGGGGGATGAAGCAAAAACTTCTGATAAGCTTTGCGCTAGGACGAAAACCGGATATTTTATTGTTGGACGAACCTTCGGCAAACCTTGACCCGCAAGCACGCAGCATTTTGTTTGAACACCTACGTAATTTTCATGAAGATACACTCATGATTTTGAGTAGCCACCGCATGGACGAGATAGCAGGATTAGTAAATCGTGTGGTTGAAATGGACCTCGGAAATGTGGTGCTTGACAAGCAAACAGTTTAATTTAAAAAATGATGTAAAAATGAAAAAATTTAAAATACTACCTTTACTTATTGTACTGCCGATTGTGCTATCCCTTTTTGGATGCGCACGAAATATTGACCAAAGCCCGCGAGAGATAAATTTTGATAGAGATATTTGTGTGCTCTGCCTGATGGGGCTTGCAGATCAAAAATACTCGGCACAATCTATCAACACCTATGGCGATGTAGTTTGGTACGACGATTTAGGCTGTCTCATCTTTTATATGGAATCACCCGACTGGGAAAAATTTGAAGGAGATGAAGCCGTTTCATATATTGCCGACAGCCAAACCGGCGAATGGTTACGCGTGGAAGAAGCTTGGTACACCTATGGTGACCATACCCCTATGGGATATGGGTATGCAGCGCATAAAAACAAACCCGATGAGGCATTTGATTATGCCACCACACGTCAACGTATTATCGATGGCATCACTATGAGGGAAGATTTCCTGAAAGAAAAAAAGATGTTGCACCACGATGATTAGTTGAGGAGAATAAGAACCTAAGAATACGATTATGCAACTACAAAAAATACTTTCTTCAAGCTGGTTTCAGATACTAAATACCGATGTCCGACAGCATTTACGCTCAAAATGGTTTTGGACCTATAGCATATTGTTTGGAGGCTTTGTTGCCGCCATGTTTTCTACAGGAATTACCGAATCGCAAATTATTGGTTTTGTTGGGCTTAGTCGCCTGATGGTGACCTTTATGCAAATAAGTATGGTGATACTTCCCATTTATGTGCTAATTACTACCGTGCGCTCGGTGGTAGGCGATCGTGAGTCGAATGTGATGGAATATATTTTATCCCTGCCACTCTCGTTTTCAGGCTATTTTTGGGGTAAATTTATTGCCCGATTCCTGATGACATATATCCCGGTATTTATTGCATTATTGGGAGCTGCAATTTATGGTTCATTCCTGGATTTGAGCGTGCCTTGGGATTTGTTTTCACTTTATAGCGCATTGCTTGCGTCCATGATTTTTTGTTTCTTGGGTATCAGCATGTTTATTTCTGCCGTAGCGCATTCGCAAGATGTAGCCATAAGTACCGCTTTTATACTTTGGCTGCTCCTTGTTGCATTCCTTGACCTGATTTTGATGGGGATGATGCTCAAATTACGCATGGATGCCGGACTTGTAATCGGTATTGGGATGTTAAATCCCTTGCAAGTCTTTAGAACAGCCGTATTGGTGCTCTTCGATCCCGATTTGACGGTGATGGGAGCAGCATCATATTATATCTTAGATACAATAAAACGCGAATTGTTTATTGCAATTGCAATAATTTACCCAATTTTGCTGGGCTTGTTCTTTGGTATGGCAGGCAATCGTTACTTTAGAAAACATGATATTTTATGAGTAATCGGAAGAAAATTTATTTGGCTCTAATTGTCGGGATATTGGCAGTACCTGCCTGCACATTCTGGAATCGGGATTCAAACTGCCCGCCCTTGGATGTGCCCGACACCAATAATTTATTGCCTCTACCTTCTTCAACCGATATTGAAACCAAAAAAGCGGTTATTTATGACCCCACTTTCCTTGATGACGGTACAAAACGCCCAAAAGGCGATAAGTATCGCCCGGAGGATAAGCATGATTTCCGCTTTGTAGACTTGGACGATGTAATCTGGAAAGATACACGCGTACAATTTGGAGATTTCAGAGGTGTTACAATGCGTACAGCCAATTGTAACAACTCTGATTTTCGCCATAGCGATTTTCGCTTTGCTGATTTACGTTGGTCACATTTTAATGATAGTAAGCTGTCCGAAACAAATTTTGCACAAGCTAATATGTTTCGGGTGCAGCTGAACGATTCCGATGCCAGCCATTCTGATTTTAGAGGCTGTAACTTATTCGGACTGAAGGGACACCGAGCTAATTTGCGCCATTGCGACTTTTCCAACTCCCTGATGAAAGAATCTGAAATTACAGGTGCCGATTTTAGCCATTCGAAAGCCATTAAAGTGATTTTTCTTATTTCGGTATTTTCGGAATCTCGCTTTGACTCCACAGATATGTGCTATTCCGATTTTACGGGGGCAGGGCTTGAAGATGCAAGCTTTATAGGTGCACGCCTTTGGGGTGCATCATTTCGTGGAGCACATCTGCAATATGCCGATTTTAGCCATGCCGATTTAAAAGATTGCAACTTTTTTGGTGCCGAGCTGGCAGAAACAAACTTTACGGACGCCTGTAACATACCTGACTATCTGAAAGCAATGATAGTAGACGGTTATGCCACCGGCATTGTTTTTCACCAAGATAACCCGGAATAATCATGTGTATGAAGCACATATTTAGCAGAGCCTTATTGGCATTCATTGTTTTGGTAGCAGTTTTAATTGCTGTGGCAGCACCTGTTTCAGAAGTGAATGAGAAGCTTGTGCACTATGAAGTAGATACTTCAAAAGCAGTATTATTTTGGAGAAGCGACGACCATCATGGTTTTGTTCCAATCAGTGAAGGGAAGCTCAGCTTCACCGAAAGCGGAATTTATGAAAGCAAATTTACGATTCATATGGATGCGCTTAAAAATAAAGACATTGACTATGATTTGATGCGTGAAGTATTGCAAAATGTACTCCGCTCAAAAGAGTTTTTCCATACCGAAATTTACCCGAATGCATATTTCGAACTTTTTAAATCAGCGGCAATAGATAAAGCAGGAAATGCCTCTTTTTGCGGCGACCTTAAGCTATTGGAAATAACGAAATGTGTGCAAATTAATGCTAATTTTCAATTTATTAACGACAGCCTTTTTGTGGTTTCCGATTCTATCCGAATTGACCGTACTGATTGGGGAATTAATGCCATGTCGCCAAATCATGTGAAAGGGGATGAGGCTTTTATCATTAGCGATACTTTAGTATTTAAACTTCAGTTTTGGGCTTCGAAAATAATCAAAGAAAATATAGATTAATTAGTTATAAAAAGTGTGTTGGTTTTCCGATTTATTGCAGGATTGCTCAAACGAAATTTTAACTAAGCTGCTTAATTCCTAAATTATGCAGGCTATATTGATTGCTTCCCATTCAGCTGATGTATCCAAGCCCATTATTGTCAAAGAAAATGGGTATTTCTCATGATTTGATACATTATCCTTAAGAAACCCTTTCTTTTTTCTGAAAAATATTAAAAAAATTAAATTTATAGATATAAATCTATTGATATGATAATGAGTATATTGAAAATTTAATTTGGTTGTTTTTACATGAATAATAACAATTTGTTGAAAAAATTATTAACTAAATTTAACGAAAACCCTTGTTAATAGTTAAAATTTAATAAATTTGTCGGAAATACATAAATGTATAAAAACTACGAAAATTGAATAGAGAAAGATATAAATTAGTTGCAACCATCAGAAAATCAAGTATAATGAAACAAATACTTATTGATTGGACACGATTGCATACACATGCAGTCCTGTTCCTCTTGCTGTTACTTTTGTTTCCTTTTGGCAAGCTTTCCGCCCAATCACCTCAGGCAGAGAAGAACTATCAGGTATGTCGAGCTTGTCATAATTTGGATGGACCAAAACTTATCGGACCTAACCTTGCCGGTGTTACCGAACGCCGTGAGCAAGATTGGTTGATACGTTTTATCCGTAACTCACAAGAGATGATTCAGGAGGGAGACCCCTTGGCTGTTCAACTGTTTGAAGAGAATGATTATATGATCATGACTCCAAACAATCTAACAGATGAAGAAATTATCGATATCTTAAAGTATATCGAAAATGATTTGCAGGTTGACCCCGAGCTGGCTGCCTTAGCTGCACAACAGGCTGCTGAAGAAGCAGTGGAAGACGCGGATTTGGATGAGGATGAAGCGGAGATTCTTATGGCAAAAGAGCGTGATGCCAAACGTAATACCGGCACCACCTTTTTGATTACGCTCATCGTCATGCTGATTGTATTCGTCGACCTCTTCTTCACACGTTTTGTAAAAGCAAAAATAGTGCACTATGTATTGTTGATTACCGGGCTTATTGTAATCGGAGAAATTGGATACAAGGAAGCCGCTGCACTCGGACGTCAGCAGTATTATCAGCCGGATCAACCCATCTGGTTTTCACATAAGGTGCATGCCGGACAAAATGAAATTGACTGCCAATACTGCCATCATGTGGCCGAACACAGCAAAAGTGCGGGAATTCCCTCGGTTAATGTATGTATGAATTGCCACCATCAGGTGCGTGAAGGTGCACTTACCGGAACGACAGAAATTGACAAGATTCATAAAGCATGGGATAATGGTCAGCCGATCGAATGGATTCGAGTATATAATTTGCCTGACCATGTATACTTTAACCATTCCCAACATGTTACAGCCGGCAAGCTCGATTGCGCCGAATGTCATGGGGAAGTTGAATCGCTACATCAAATCATCCAAGTTGAAGACTTGAGCATGGGATGGTGCTTAGATTGCCACAGAAGAACAGAAGTTCAGTTTAATGATAATAGCTTTTATGCCGCATTTGAAAAGTTACACCAAGACCTTGGAAGCGGAAAGATTAAGGAAGTTACCTCGGACATGGTTGGCGGAAGCGACTGTATGAAATGTCATTATTAAGATTACCTAAAAGAAACTTACTGAATGGAAAATAAATACTTCAGGAGTATCGAAGAACTCCAAATAGACACTACGAGAGCTGATCAGCCGGCAGGCGATAAACAGTTCATTCTAAAACTACAAGAGGAATCCAAAAAGTTGACAACCTCTTCAAGGCGCGACTTCTTGAAAGTATTTGGATTTACAATTGCTTCCGCTGCCATCGCATCAAGCTGTGAGCAGCCGGTACGTAAAGCAATTCCGTTCCTTATACAGCCCGAAGAAGTATTGCCGGGACATGCAAATTATTATGCCTCCTCATTCTTTGATGGTGTGGATTATTGCAGTATCTTGGTAAAAGTGCGTGACGGACGCCCCATAAAAATTGAAGGGAATGAGCTTTCAGCCGTAACCAAAGGTGGGACAAATGCCAGAGCACAAGCTTCAGTACTTGGTTTATACGATAACGAAAGACTAAAGCATCCGCGTGCCAACGGCAGTGAATCCACTTGGGATCAAGTAGACGAACAAATTGTTCAACAACTTGAGCAAATACAAGAAAAAGGCGGTAAAATTGTGCTGCTCACACCTTCAATAATAAGCCCTTCAACAAAAGCTGTATTAGAAGCATTTGCAGAAAAATATCCCACAACCGAATTTGTGACATACGATACCGATTCGGCAGCCGGAATTTTACGTGCCAATGAAATTAACTTCGGAAAAGCTTTTGTTCCATCATATCGTTTTGATAAAGCAGAAGTGATTGTCAGTTTCGATGCCGATTTCCTCGGCTCATGGCTCTCACCTATTGAGTTTACCAAGCAGTATACAAAAAATAGAAAGCTTACTGATGGGCAGCGTAAGATGTCGCGTCACATCCATTTTGAAGGCAATATGTCCGTGACCGGCTCAAATGCCGACCATAGGGTACAGCTAAAACCATCCCAACAAAAACTTGTTGTAGGTAGCCTGCTGAACAGCCTGCTGTTAGCTGCCGGACAAGGCTCGGTGAACGATCCGCGCGGAGCTGTAGATACCGGACTGCTGGCACATGAGCTCTTGGCGAGCAAATCAAAAGCCTTGGTAGTATCAGGCAGTAACGATATTGAAGAACAACTGATGGTGAATGCCATTAATTATATACTTGATAGCTTTGGCAATACCATTCATACAGATAAGCAGCTGAATACACGTCAAGATGACGGCCGCAAGATGAAAGAACTGATTGCGGATATGGAAGCCGGAAATGTAGATGCGCTGCTTGTATATGATTTGAACCCTGCATATGATTATGTGAATAGGGATGTATTCAAAAACAGTCTTTCAAAAGTGAACTTGAAGGTGGCACTCACCGTAATGGATGATGAAACTACTGCATTATGTAATTATGTGTGCCCCGATCATCATTTCCTCGAAGCTTGGAACGACTTTGAAGTATATACCGGACAATATTCACTCGCCCAACCGGCAATCCGACCCATATTTAAAACGCGTGCCGTCCAAGACAGCCTTCTGAAATGGGCAGGACTTGAAGAAAATTATCACAGCTTCATGAAACGCTATTGGGAGGAAAATATGTATGATAATTCAGAATTATTATTTACCGAATTCTGGAACAAACGCATACATGACGGGGTGTTTGATGCAGAAAAAGCTGTTGTAACCGATGAATTTATGCTTGACGAATCGCTGGCAGTATTGCGCGGACTTAAAGCAGCTTCTTCGGATGGAATTGATTTGTTGCTTTATACAAATGTGAGTGTAGGTACCGGTAAGCACGCCAATAATCCTTGGCTACAAGAGCTTCCCGATCCTGTAAGCAAAGCTTGTTGGGACAATTATGTATCAATTTCACCACGCCTTGCCGATGAAATGGGGCTGAAAGACGAACAGCTTGTTACCATTAATGGCGAAGGACCGCTTCCTGTATTGGTGCAGCCCGGGCAAGAATATAAAACCCTTGGCGTGGCGCTCGGCTACGGACGTGAACGTGCAGGAGTGCCTTCAAATGGGGTTGGCAAAAACTTCTTCGGACTGAAACAAGATAAGGGCGAAACAGTATTGAACTTTGCCGAAGATGTGCGAATTGAAAAAGTGAACGGCATATTACAGCTTGCATTGACGCAAACTCACCATTCGATGGAAGGCAGATCGCTGATTCGCGAAACCACATTGGAAGATTATCTGTCAAATCCGCAATCGGGTAATGAAGTGCGTAAGGAGATTCAAGCACATCTTAAAACTTTGTATCCCAAAGTTGAATTTGATGGGCTGCACTGGGGTATGGCAATCGATTTGAATGCGTGTACCGGATGTAATGCATGTGTGGTTTCCTGCTCAGTGGAAAATAATATTCCCGTGGTAGGTAAGGAGCAGGTGCGCCTTGCCCGTGAAATGCATTGGATTCGTATCGACAGATATTACAAAGGCGATATCAATAACCCGGAGGTGGTACGCCAGCCCGTAATGTGTCAGCATTGCGATAATGCACCCTGTGAGAACGTTTGCCCCGTGGCAGCAACAACGCATAGCAACGAAGGTATAAACCAAATGGCTTATAACCGTTGTATTGGTACAAGATATTGTGCCAATAACTGCCCATATAAAGTTCGTCGATTTAACTTTTATGATTATAACGGATCAGATACCTTTAAAGGTAATCGCTACGATCCGGCTGAAATGTCTACTGACCTACGCCGTATGGTACTCAATCCGGATGTTACCGTGCGCGCCAAAGGTGTTATTGAGAAATGCTCTTTCTGCGTACAACGTATTCAGGATAAGAAATTGCTTGCAAAACAGGAAAATCGTCAGCTTCGTGATGGCGAAATCGTTCCTGCTTGCGCACAAGCATGTCCTGCCGATGCAATTGTATTTGGTAATCTGAACGACAAGAACAGTAAAGTATCCAAATATTATGCGGATGCACGTAATTACCATTTGCTGGAAGAGTTACATACGTTGCCATCAGTTGGCTACTTAACCAAAGTAAGAAATAAAACCGTATAACCTAAACCTAAGAAGCATGTACGTATCTCCAATTAGAGAGCCACTCGTCAGAGGAGGAAAGACATACAGTCAGGTAACGAAAGATATTTTGAAACCTATGGCTGGACGCCCCTCAATTTACTGGTATATTGGTGTTGGTCTGGCCGGCATTGCATTGCTGTTTGGCGCCTGGGCAACCTATATGACCGTTTATGTAGGTATTGGAACCTGGGGGCTAAACAAAACTATTGGATGGGCCTGGGATATCACAAACTTTGTGTGGTGGGTAGGTATCGGTCACGCCGGTACGTTTATCTCAGCAATTTTGTTGCTATTCCGCCAGAAATGGAGGACGAGTATTAACCGTTCGGCAGAAGCAATGACACTTATTGCAATTGCTTGTGCGGGCTTTTTCCCACTCATCCATATGGGACGTATCTTGTTGGGATTCTTTATTTTCCCATATCCGAACACCCGTAGCCTGTGGGTAAACTTCCACTCGCCATTACTGTGGGACGTATTCGCCATCACCACCTACTTCCTTGTATCATTGGTATTCTGGTATGTAGGATTGATTCCGGATATTGCCACCGTACGAGATAAAGCTACGACAAAAATAAGAAAAGGCATTTATAAATTCCTCAGCTTCGGATGGACAGGATCTGTTAGACAGTGGACACGCCACGAAACAGTAAGCCTTATTTTGGCCGGATTAGCCGCCCCTCTGGTATTGTCAGTGCATACCATCGTAAGTTTCGACTTTGCAACCTCGGTGGTGCCCGGATGGCATACAACCATCTTCCCGCCATATTTTGTGTCGGGGGCAGTGTTCTCGGGCTTCGCAATGGTGCTTACCTTGCTGATAGTGACGCGAAAAGCACTTAATCTGGAAGAATACATCACCAAGACACATATTGAGTCGATGACCAAAATTATTATTCTTACCGGATCAATAGTGGGTATTGCATATGTCACCGAGTTCTTTATTGCATGGTACTCCGGTGTTGAATACGAGCAATATGCATTTATTAACCGCGCATTTGGACCGTATTCTTGGGCATATTGGATAATGATGACATGTAACGTGATTACCCCGCAGCTGTTCTGGTTTAAAAAGATTCGAACAAATTTAGTGGTGGTATTCATCATTACCATATTCGTGAATATTGGAATGTGGTTTGAGCGTTTTGTGATTATTGTAACATCCTTGCATCGCGACTACCTCCCCTCGAGCTGGGCGATGTTTAAACCTACATTAACCGAGATAGGATTGTATATTGGAACATTTGGTGTGTTCTTTATGCTATTCCTATTATTTATCAGGGTATTCCCGGTTATTGCAATAGCCGAGATTAAAACCATCTTAAAGTCTTCTACTGATGAACTAAAGCCAAAACAAAATGAATAGATATATTACAGCATATTATTATGATGAAGAGGACCTGCTCGCTGGCTTGAGGAAAATTCAGGCAGAGGGAATCCGCATTGCCGATGTGCATACGCCCTTCCCGGTGCATGGCCTTGACAAGGCAATAGGTCTGCGCCGTTCACGCTTGTCAACAGTTGCATTTGTTGGTGGAGCATTAGGCGCATTAATCGGTTTCTTCTTTCAGGCTTGGGTGTTTACGGTAGATTATCCAATTGGATTTGGGGGTAAGCCCTTTTTTGCAGTACCCTCATTTATACCGGTAGCCTTCGAATTATCTGTGTTAATGGCAGCATTTACAATGGTATTTGCATACCTTATTCATAACAATCTCGGACCTGGCTCAAAGAATATTATTCATGATGAGCGAATTACAGATGATATATTCTTGATTGTTGTAGATGTACGCGATACGGAAGACGATAAACTGCAGGAAGTGGAAAAAGCTTTGGCTGATGCCGGAGCACAAGGTATCACATTAAAAGTATAAGATCCATGGAGACAAATAGTTTTAAACTTACAAAAAAAACCATTATTGTTTTGGTGGTGATGATCCTCATCGGTGTGGCATCGCTCTTGTATGGTGTTTTTGGAGGTGTCAGCGCCGAACGTGTTGGTGCCAACCTGCTATTGAATAACTACCACTTTCTTAGTCTTGGATTGATAGGATTATTCTTTGTTACCGTACATGCAATTTCCGAGTCGGCATGGCATACAAGCGTGCAACGAATTGGAGAAGCCATGGCAGCATTTATTCCGGTAGGAGGGCTGTTGCTCTTGGCATTCTTTGCGTTAGGTGGGCTACGCCTGCTTTTCGATTGGCCCCATGAAGACCGATTGGATGAAGTGCTGATACAAAAGGTGCCTTATCTGAATGAACCCTTCTTCTATGTGCGTTCCGTTATCTTTATAGGTGGCTGGATAGCTTTTGCATATTTTGTACGTAAAATATCACTCAAGCTGGCTGAAGGTGGAGAATTGAAGTATTTCAATAAATTCAGGAATGTATCGGCTTTATTTATCGTGTTTTATGCACTTTCCAGTGTGGTTTCATCATGGGATTGGCTGATGTCATTAGATGCACATTGGTACAGCACCTTGTATGGATGGTATGTGTTCTCAAGTATGCTGGCAAGCGGAGTGGCAATGTACATCATCCTCTTGTTTGTATTGAAAAAGATGGGATATATGGACCATGTGAATACCGAACATATACATGACCTCGGAAAATATTTGTTTGGCTTTAGCATCTTTTGGGCATATTTGTGGTTCTCACAATATATGCTGATATGGTATGCCAATATACCCGAAGAAACAATTTACTTCTACGAACGCCATTTATATTTCAGCGAAGTATTTTATATTAATCTCGTGTTATGCTTTGTAGTACCATTCTTTGCTTTGATGACGCGAAACTCAAAACGTAAGTTTTCTGTGTTGATACCAGTTTCGGTACTCGTAATCATCGGACATTGGTTTGACTTGTACCTTTTAATCATGCCCGGCGCTGTAGGCGGTGAAGCCTCCGGTTTCGGATTTGTGGAAATTGGCACCCTGATAGGATTCTTGGGACTCTTCCTGCTGATTACTTTCTGGTCACTGTCGAAAGCTCCGCTGGTAATGAAAAAGCATCCGTTCTATAAAGAAAGTTTGGATTATCATACAAATTATTGATTCAACCCGGTATTTGCCGAAAATTAAAAGAGCTATGAAGATATTCAAAATAGTCAGTCTCATTATACTAAGCACGCTTGTTATGGCAAGTTGTAACCGTGATAAAAACCATCCCGGCTACACTTATTTCCCGGATATGCAGTTTTCACAAGCTTATGAAACTTATGATGTACACCCTATTTTTGCCAGTGGGATGACAAATCAGCTGCCACCGGAAGGTACTGTGCCACGCGGCTTTGAGCCATATCCATATATTGAAAAAACAGTGCAAAATCAGATTGAAGCCGGATTGAATCTGGTCAATCCCGTCGAGTTGGATGATTATGTATTGGCAAAAGGGAAAGAGCAATACGATATATATTGCGTGATTTGCCACGGATCGCAAGGAAGAGGAGATGGTATACTTTTTGCAAAAAAGTTATTCCCCGTTCAGCCAACAGCATTGCATGATGCATATGTGCAAGATAAACCCGATGGTGAGATTTTCCATGTAATAACAATGGGCTCCGTTTCGGGATTGATGGCCGCGCACGGTAATCTGATACCAGTTGAAAACCGTTGGAAGATAGTCCATTATGTACGTTCATTAAAACAATAAATTTATATTGACATTTATTTTTTCTCGTATAAATTCTACCTCCTGCCTTGTCAGGAGGTTTTTTCGTTCATAAAACAGCCTTGAAGATGAAAATTCAAAAAGATAGTATTGCATCCGTCACCTATAAAGTGTATAACGCCTCAAGCGGCGCCCTGCTGCAGGAGACAGGCGAACAGCCACAAGAGTTTTTATTTGGTCACAACCTGCTTTTAGACAGCTTTGAAACAAACCTTATGGGACTTGAAGCAGGAAATGACTTTAGTTTTGAAGTGAAGGCTGCCGATGCTTATGGACCTATTGACCCGCACGCAATATTTGATTTGCCACTGTCTACTTTTACCGAAGAAGATGGTACTATCGATGATGAGGTGGTACAAGTTGGACATGTTTTTCCTATGCAAGATAATGACGGAAATCGACATTACGGGAAAATCATACGTAAGATGAAAGAAAGTGTAACCATGGATTTTAACCATCCAATGGCAGGAAAAGACTTGCTTTTCGATGGGAAGATTCATGCAGTGCGGCAAGCAACCGAAGAAGAATTACAAAACATAAGCTCATAAAATCAAAAACAATTCTTTTAATTGCTTGTTTAAAAGGAAGCAGTTGTAAGGCAATTAAAAAGAATAAAGCGTTAGCTGAATGAATAACGAACAATGTGTACATTGTGGTGCGGATTGTGGGTCGAACCCCATAATTTGGCAGGATAAAGCATTTTGTTGTCACGGATGTAAAACTGTGTATCAGATTTTACATCAGAGTGATATGGAGCATTATTATGAAATTCAGCCCATGTCGGGGATCCGTATTGATGCTGCTCAGCCGCTAAAGAAATTTGCCTTTCTCGATAACGAAGAAATAGCCGAAAAGCTGCTCGATTTTAAAGACGGAACCACTTCAAAGCTGCGATTTTTTATCCCTGTAATCCATTGTGCAAGCTGTATCTGGCTGTTAGAAAATCTCAATACGCTACATGCCGCTATTTTGTATTCTACGGTAAACTTTCCAAAAAAAGAAGTACATATAAGCTTTCGCAACGATATGATTACTGTCCGCCAGCTTGCCGAGCTGCTTGCCGCAATCCATTATGTACCCGAAATTACACTGGAGCATCTGGAGGGAGACCGTAAACCTGCTTCCGACCGCAGCCTCTTGATAAAAATCGGAATCGCGGCATTCAGCTTCATGAATATTATGATGTACAGCCTTTCGGAATATGTGCCCGGAGGTGATTTATTAGATGCGAAGTTCAAATATGTCTTCGGATGGTTGGGCTTTGTACTTATCTTGCCGGTTGTATTTTATAGTGCAAGTGATTACTATCTTTCGGCTTGGAAAGGATTGAAACACAAAATTGTAAGTATCGACTTGCCTATTACCTTAGGGATATTGGCTTTGTTTATCCAAAGCTCTTGGGAGGTCTTTAACGGAAAAGGTATTGGTTATATGGACAGCCTTGCCGGCTTGCTATTCTTTCTGCTGATAGGAAAATGGTACCAAGGTAAAACCTATCAGGCGCTCTCATTTGAACGCGATTATAAATCTTATTTTCCGGTTGCCGTAACGCGTATTATTGATGGAAATGAAACTATTGTACCCATACGTGAGCTTAAAAAAGGAGATGAAATACTCATCCGCAACCAAGAACTTATTCCGGCAGATGCCATATTAAAAGAAGGACATGGAAATATCGACTATTCGTTTGTGACGGGAGAATCCATACCGCAAGCACGAAAGGAAGGCGATTTTATTTATGCGGGAGGGCGACAAGCCGGAAGTTCAATCCACCTTATTGTGGAAAAAGCAGTGGAGCAAAGCTATTTAACCCAGCTTTGGAATCAAAGCAGCCAAAAGTCTGAAAAACTGACACTGAATACACATATCAATCAAATCAGTCAATATTTTACGGCTATCGTACTTGTAATTGCTTTTTCTGCATTCTTTTATTGGCTGCCCAAAGATGTGTCAACTGCTGTATACGTATTTTCATCGGTGCTGATAGTGGCCTGTCCTTGTGCCTTGGCACTTACTGTTCCATTTGCATTTGGCAGTACCATGCGCGTTTTTGGAAGGCATGGCTTTTATATTAAAAAAACCGATGTAGTCGAACAGCTTTATAAAACAAACAGCATTGTTTTTGATAAAACCGGCACATTAACCTTTAACCGTCAGGTAGATACAGCTTTTGAAGGGGCGCCTTTAAGCAAGGAAGAGCAGGGGCTTATTCGAAATCTTGTCAAGCATTCCGGACATCCTTTAAGCACGGCTTTATATGAATTTTTACCCCCGGCAGAAACCGCAACTGTAGAACAGTATGAGGAAATTCCAGGGCTTGGGATTACGGCAAGAGTAAATGGAATACGCATCAATCTCGGATCTGCGGCTTTTGTAACCGGTGATGACAAGAATTTAGATGCCCGTGAAAGCAGGGTTTATATCAGTTTTGGACAAGCACAGCGGGGATATTTTCGGTTTTCAAACGTGTATCGAAATAATTTACAAGAACTTATTTCGAAGCTGAAAGAACGTTTTGACTTGCATATGATTTCGGGAGATAATGATGCCGAGAAGGAAAATATGGAAAAGCTGTTTGCTCAAAAGGAAAGCTTGCACTTTAATCAAAGCCCCACCGATAAAAAGCAGTATATTGTAAACTTACGTGAGCAGGGTAAAAATGTGTTGATGATAGGCGATGGTTTAAATGATGCGGGTGCATTGCACGAAAGTGATACCGGAATAAGTATAGCCGATGATGTGTTTAGCTTTTCACCTGCCTGTGATGCCATTCTGGAATCTTCTAAATTTGGAAAGCTCGACCGATATTTAGATTTTACTCGCTATAGCTTTCGCGTGATACGCCGTAGCTTCATACTTTCATTCTTTTATAATGTCATCGGACTTTCATTTGCGGTAACTGCAAAACTTTCTCCATTGGTAGCTGCTATTTTAATGCCGATAAGCTCCATTTCCGTTGTGGCATTCATTACCTTCTCCATACTTGCTTTGGCTCGCGTAAAATTATCCTGAAAACACCAAATTTCAGATCTATTTATTAACAAATAAATATATGTTAATAAGTTGATATTGAGATAGTAAAGTGCATCTATAGCGATCAAAATTGCTAAAATGATGTTTTTAACTCTGTTTTATTTAAAAAAATTATGATCTTTGGAGTCAAATTTAAATAAAAACATAAAAGACTTAGGTGTTCATTTCACTTCATGGAAGCTATACTATTTTTAATTGTGATAGGAGTTATTGTTGCCGGAGGCTTTTTGATTGCATTTATTTGGGCAGTCAAAAGTGGCCAATACGATGACGATTATTCCCCATCGGTGCGTATGCTTTTTGATTCGAAGAAACCTAAATCGGAAGAAAAAGAAATTACAGAGAAAGAAAAAGATAATTAAAAACGAAACCTTATGGAGTTACAGAAATTTACGTATGATAACCGCCTCTCCCGCATGTTCCTCAATGCAACCATCTTTTGGGGATTTGTGGGGATGTTGGTAGGTTTAACAATTGCTACGGAGCTGATATTTCCACTAATGACCAATGGTGTTCCATGGCTTTCATTCGGTCGTTTGCGTCCGTTACATACCAATGCTGTGGTTTTTGCATTTGTGGGTAACGGCATGTTTACCGGTATTTATTACTCCACACCACGCCTCCTCAAAACCCCGATGTACAGCGAATTGCTGGGAAAAATACACTTTTGGGGTTGGCAGTTAATCATTTTGTCGGCTGTCATTACCTTGCCCTTGGGATATACCGTAAGCAAGGAATATGCCGAATTGGAATGGCCTATTGATATCGCTATTGCCATAGTTTGGGTAATCTTTGGTATCAACCTGGTAATGACGATGGTAAAGCGTCGTACAAAGCATATATATGTGGCAATTTGGTTTTATGTCGCAACCTTTGTAACGGTAGCTGTCTTACACATTGTAAACTCAATCAATATCCCGATTTCTTTCCTAAAGAGCTATCCGGTTTATGCCGGTATTCAGGATGCATTGGTACAATGGTGGTACGGGCATAATGCCGTTGCTTTCTTCCTTACCACGCCTTATCTGGGATTAATGTATTATTTTGTTCCCAAGGCTGCCAACCGCCCTGTGTATTCGTATAAGCTATCGATTATTCACTTCTGGGCATTGATATTTTTATATATCTGGGCGGGACCACACCACTTGCTGTATTCGGCTTTACCGGATTGGGCACAAGCCTTGGGTGTTGCCTTTTCTATCATGCTGATAGGTCCTTCTTGGGGAGGTATGTTAAACGGCTTACTAACCTTGAGGGGGGCATGGGATAAAGTGCGCGAAAGCCCCGTGCTGAAGATGTTTGTGGTGGGTATTACTGCCTACGGTATGGCAACCTTTGAAGGTCCAATGCTGTCGCTCAAAAGCGTGAATGCCATCACGCACTTCACTGACTGGACAATCGCCCACGTGCATATTGGAGCACTTGGCTGGAACGGGATGATAACCTTTGGTATGCTCTATTGGCTCGTTCCTCGACTGTTTAACACAAAACTTTATAGCAATAAGCTTGCAAATGCCCACTTCTGGTTGGCAACTTCAGGAATGTTGTTCTTTGCCATACCACTTTACTTTGCTGCCTTTACACAAAGCTTGATGTGGAAAGAGTTTACCGAAGCAGGCTATCTGAAGTATCCCAACTTTATTGAAACTGTGGTGCAAATCTTACCCATGTATGTTTTGCGTGTTGTGGGAGGTACATTATACTTGACAGGTGTTATAATTCTTGTTTATAACGTGATGAAAACTGCCAAAGCCGGTAGCTTCTTGCGTTTTGAGCATGACGAAGCCCCTGCCTTGGTAAAAGCATCGCTCAAAGGTGAAAAAGGACATCGTGCCATCGAAACAAAGCCGGTGGTGTTCACCATGCTAGCCTTGCTTGTTATTTTGATTGGAGGTATAGTAGAGTTTGTGCCGATGTTTATGGTTAAATCGAATGTACCTACCATTTCGGCTGTAAAGCCATATACCCCGCTTGAGTTACATGGGCGTGACATTTATGTGCGTGAAGGTTGTTATACCTGTCATAGCCAAATGGTGCGTCCTTTCCGCTCCGAGGTGGAACGTTATGGCGATTATTCCAAGGCAGGCGAAGTGGTTTACGACCATCCTTTCCAATTTGGAAGTAAGCGTACCGGACCCGACCTTGCACGTGCAGGAGTACAAACAGGACCAATGTATAAACCCGCTTCGTGGCACTACAATCACTTCCTTAGTCCGCAAAAGATGGTGGCACAATCAATTATGCCGCCTTATCCTTGGCTGATTAAAAATGATTTGGATATTAGCACCACCGCTAAGAAGATTAAAGCAATGCAGTTTTTGGGAGTTCCTTATCCGGATGACTTCGCCGAAAGGGCAAATACACATCTGCAACGGCAAGCCCATGAAATAGCTCAAGAATTGCGTGATGGAGGTATTAATGTGGCTGATTCGAAAGAAGTCATTGCATTAATCGCTTATATACATCGTTTGGGACGAGATATTCATAGCAAGGAAACTGTAAACTTTACGCAAAATTAATACGGCCCATGAAGATTGTATCGCAAACTTTGGAAAGCATTGCCAATGTCGAATGGTATCCTGTAATAGGATTGCTTATCTTCTTTATTTTCTTTGTAGCACTCATCATTCGTGTGGGGCGTATGAGCCGTAAGGAGGTTGACGAATACAGCCATTTGCCCCTCGATGAACAAGATTTGACAAAGGAAGAGCCGTTTAAACAATCTAAAACCGAATAGTATGACAACTGAAAAAGATAACTTGAATCCGATTCACCAAACGGATTATGATAAGGAAACCTTAGAAAATGAACGCCTGTTGACGGATCATGAATACGATGGCATCCGTGAGTTGGATAACGATATGCCGCCATGGCTTAAGTGGCTGTTTGCATTATCCGTAGTCTTTGCCTTTGTATACCTTGTACGATTCTTTGTGTTTCGATCCGATGATTTAATTCAGCGTAAAGAATTTGAAAAGGAGATGGCGGCAGTAAAGGCAGCCCCGGTGGAGGCTTTTGAGCTCAAGCTGCTTGAAGACCCTGTGAGCATGACAAGTGGGAAAGATACTTGGCTCAAGATTTGCGCCGTATGCCATTTGGCTGATGGAGGCGGGCTCGTAGGACCAAATATGACGGATGATTATTGGATCCATGGAAATACCATCGAAGATGTATTTAATGTGATAACGGATGGAGTAATAGAACAAGGGATGCTTGCATATAAAGATCAGCTGTCGCAAAAACAGCGCCTTGAAGTGGCAAGCTATATACTCGTGGAACTGCATGGCAGCAGCCCGGCTACAGCCAAAGAGCCTCAAGGGGAGCTGTATGAATAATCCATGCGTGTTTGTTTAAACATAATCCAATGAAATTTTAACACAACCCCCTTCGGCAATTTGATGCGGAAGGGGGTGTATTGTTTCAAATTTAAGAACGCCACCTATGCAATCTGAAACAAAATCAAAAGCAGGACAATCAGGCTTTTACCGCGATATGCTCGGTACAGTACAAGAAGACGGGAAACGCAAATGGCTGTATCCGAAACGTCCAAAAGGTAGTTATTACAAATACCGCTGGATGGTAGCTGTATTTTTATTGGCTGTCTTTTTTATTTTACCTTGGATTAGGTATCAAGGGGAGCCGTTTTTAATGATAAATATACTTGAACGTAAGTTTATACTTTTTGGTAAACTGTTTTGGCCCCAAGATTTTCACCTCTTGGTGATGATGGTAATTTCCTTCGTTGTTTTTATCATACTGTTCACTGTCATTTTCGGACGTCTCTTCTGCGGATGGGTGTGTCCGCAAACTATTTTCCTTGAATTTATTTACCGGCAAATAGAATACCTGATTGAAGGAGGTCCTGCAAAACAGAAAAAGCTTGCTGCACAAGAATGGGATTTTGAAAAAACTTGGAAGAAGAGCTTAAAGCACTTTATCTTTTTTATGATTGCCTTGCTGATAACACATAACTTCCTTGCGTATATTATTGGTACTGACCGTGTTATTGAAATAATAAAGGCAGGTCCTATTGTTTATTTTAAGAGTTTTGTTGCCGTTATACTGTTTGCTTCGGCTTTTTATTTTGTATATGCCTTTTTCCGTGAACAAGTGTGTACGCTTGTTTGTCCCTACGGTCGTTTACAAGGCGTATTATTGGATAATAAGTCAATTATTGTGGCATATGACTATAAAAGGGGAGAGCCGAGAGGCAGAATAAGTAGAAAAACTATTGATTCACTCGTACAGCAAGGCGATTGCGTGGATTGTTTAGCATGTGTTTCTGTTTGCCCAACGGGAATAGATATCCGCAACGGCACCCAGCTTGAATGTATCAACTGTACCGCATGTATTGATGCATGTAATGCTGTGATGCAACGTTTGAGCATGCCAAAAGGCTTAATCCGTTATGCTTCGGAAGCAAGTATTTCCGGAGGATATACAAAGATATTTAATGCGCGCTCCATCGCATATTCAGTCTTTTTAACTATCTTGCTGGCAATAGTGGTGGTGCTGTTTAGCGTGCGCCCCGATGTGGAAGCAACCGTGTTACGATTGCCCGGAACAATGTTTCAAGCATACGGGGATGACAGTTATTCAAATATTTTCAAAGTGCAGTTAGTAAATAAAACAAGAGATGATAAAAAGCTGGAGCTGCGCCTCGATTCGCAAGATGGAGAAGTGATACTTATGGGAGACCCGCTACTTCTAGAGGGCGCTAGTATGTTGGAATCCAATTTTCTTATCGTGATGCCGAAAGCTGTTCTTACATCAAGCTCTACAAAAGTGAATTTAGGAGTATATCATGAAGGAGAACGTATTGAAACTGCAAAAACCACCTTTATCGCACCAAATAAACTAGATTATCAAAACGAGTAATTATGAAATGGAATTGGGGAACAAAGCTGGCACTGTGGATGGCTGCCTTTATGCTGATGATAATTGTTTTTGTTGTTTTGATGATGCGTGAAAATGTATCATTAGTTGAGAAGGACTATTATCCCAAAGGGCAAAGTCATCAAGACTTAATTGATAAAAAGCACAATGCGGGCAATGTAGATGAGCTTATCCGCTTTGAAAAGACCGAACAAGGCTTGAAACTCGTTTTTCCTGACTTTTTTGATAAGGAAGCTATTCGTGGCAATGTGCATTTTTACCAGCGCATGGATGCCGAAGGGGATAAGACTGTTGCCTTGGAACTTTTTGATTCTGTGGGATTTATTTTGCCGGTCGAAGGCCTTAACGGACGTTATATAGGTCGAATTAATTGGGAATATGAAGGCGTAGCCTATTATAGCGAGAAAAACATAACACTGCCCTAATGACGCTTGACCTGTATTCGACACTTACTCTTGGATTTACCATTGGATTGGTTGGCAGCCTGCACTGCATAGGCATGTGCGGTCCCATTGCCATTGCATTGCCGCTCGGAAATCGTTCGTGGGGTGACAAAGCTTTGGGAGCTTTGGTTTATAACATCGGGCGTTCAGTCACTTACGGTATTTTGGGTGGCTTGTTCGGGCTGCTCGGAAAAGGTATTCAACTTGCAGGATTTCAACAATGGGTTTCCATCATAATGGGTGTAATAATGATTGTTTCCGTGCTTTTTCCATTTATGTTTAGAGGAGGCTTTTCCATTGAAAGATATACGGCAGGTTTTGTAGGTAAAATGATTGGTAGATTTAGAAAACTATTTGGTAACAGCTCCAAATTGAATCTGTTGTTTATAGGTCTGCTAAATGGCTTATTGCCATGCGGCTTGGTATATCTTGCCTTAGCCGGAGCCATAAATACCGGAGAGGCATACAGCGGAATATTGTTTATGATTGTATTTGGCCTGGGCACCTTACCTGTAATGTTTGGTGTATCCATAGTTGGTAACCTGATTAGCAGCTCTTTACGTAAAAAGCTAAACAAAGTGGTCCCGGTATTTATCGTCCTGTTGGGGATATTATTTATCTTAAGAGGAATGAATCTCGGGATTCCGTTTATTAGCCCAAAGTCCAAATCGCTGAGCCCTACGCACACAAAAATGCATTCGCAATCAGTTTATCAACTTGAGCCTGTTGATAAACTGCCGCAATACTTTATCTTATCGTAATAATCTTAGCTGTAACGAAGCCATTTCCACAGCTCGGCATAACTCGGCTTTTTCCCGTACATCAATATACCGGTGCGGTAAATTTTTCCTGCCATCCAGGTGCTGAAAATAAAACTTCCGATTAATATGCTCATAGAAAGTGCCAGCTCCCAATACGGAACCCCAAAGGGGATACGTATCATCATAATAATAGGGGAGGTGAGCGGTATCATTGATAGCCAGAATGCAAGAGGTCCATCGGGATTGTTCACAATGAAATTGGAAATTACAATACCCAAGATTAACGGAATAGATACCGGCAGCATAAATTGCTGGGTATCGGCTTCATTGTCAACTGCTGACCCTATGGCAGCAAAAAAGCTAGCGTACAAAAGATAACCTGCAAGGAAATAAAAGGCAAAGCTAAATAATATTGCACCAAAATTGATTGAGTGAATGATGTCAAATACTTCTGCCATACCTTGTTGTGCTGCAAGCTCAATATTTTCCTGATTCATTATCTCCTGCATTTGCATCATTGAAGAAGGGTCGATGCTGTCTTTGAAAAATGCCATTAATACACCATAAATACCGAATGTGAGTATGACCCACAGCAAAAACTGTGTCAAACCCACTAAAGCAATACCAATAATTTTACCCATCATCAGTTGAAACGGCTTTACGGAAGATACAATAACCTCTACGATACGGCTGGTTTTTTCTTCAATCACACCACGCATTACTTGTGAACCGAATAAAAAGATGAAGAAATAAATTAGAACAGCCGAAAATATACCGAGTAAGTATTGCACTTCGGTATAGCTTTTGGATTCAGAACCATCTTTTTCAAGCTTTATAGTGTTGATATTCACGGTGGTGCGTATTGACTTGATAATTTCCGGGTCAATATCTGATGCCAAAAGTTTTTGATTTTCCAATTCGGTCCGCATAATGTTTTTGGCATATGAGCGTGCTGAAGCGGAAGCTTGTTTTGCGCTAAAAAACTCGGCATTTGCCGGGAGATTTAACTGGGTTTCGGGTATATACAGCAAGCCGTCATAGGTTTCGTCCAATACCATGGCTTTGGCATCTTCCAGATTCTCGTGTATATAATCAAAAACCAGGTTGTCGACCGATTCAAACTTCCCCTGAAACCAGCCTGTTTCATCGACTACCGCAATGTTTTTCTTCCCCACATCCTGCATGCTGGCAAGAAGAACAGGAAAAATCATC
>CAZDWA010000008.1:0-18072 GCA_964509065.1 uncultured Lentimicrobiaceae bacterium | reverse complement strand
GGACCAAGGAATGTCATTACAATAAAACTCTTCTTTTTTACCCTGATCAGATATTCGCGCTGTAGTATGAGGAGTATTTTATTCATGGCGGTCAAAATTTGAAGCAGTTGATTGTGAGTTATTTGTATTCCGGTTACGGATGTTATCCTGCACCTTTTCAATGAAAATATCATTCATGCCCGGTAATAATTCCTGAAATGACAATATGCTCGCATGAGGCAAGATATGACTTATCAGATCATTTGGAGCAATTGCTTCCCGGCTCTTAATCTTTAGCAGGGTTTCATTGAAAGCATTGGTACTTTCACTTAAAATATCGATTCCCGAGGGTAAGAAACTAGCTACAGCTGCTTGTGTGTTTGCCAGCTTAAGCTCAAATGAATGCGTAAAATGTTCACGCTTGATAGCATCCACAGGACCGTCCAATATCTTTTGACTTTGGTCAATCAATGCGATATGGTCACATAACTCTTCTACCGAAGCCATATTATGTGTGGAAAATAATATGGTAGCTCCATTATCTCGAAGGCGGAGTATTTCTTCCTTTAAAAGATTTACGTTAATCGGGTCAAACCCACTGAATGGCTCGTCAAAAATGAGTAATTCCGGCTCGTGCACCACGGTAACAACAAATTGAATCTTTTGCTGCATTCCTTTGCTGAGCTCTTCTACTTTTTTATCCCACCAGCCGTCTATTTCAAATTTCTCAAACCAATGTTGAAGGCGTTTTTTTGCGGTAAATTTATCAAGCCCTTTTAGCTGTGCCAGATACATGGATTGTTCGCCTACCTTCATCTTTTTATACAAGCCTCTTTCTTCGGGCAGATATCCAATCTTGGAGGTATACGCTTGATTCAGCACTTCATTATTTAATAAAATGCTTCCGCTATCGGCTGCAATAATCTGATTAATAATGCGTATCAATGTGGTTTTTCCGGCACCATTCGGTCCTAAAAGTCCAAAAATACCTTGGCGAGGCACTTCGAGGCTTACATTATCTAATGCCAGATGATTTGCATACGCTTTTGTTACATTCGTAACTGTCAAATAATTTTTCAAATTGTGTGCATTAAGTGTTGTATACTTTTATCCGAAAAACTCCCGCATGCGTTCGAAGAAACGTTTTTCCGTAGCAGTGGGATTGGGCTTGAAGTTTTCCGCATTTTTTAGTTTTTCTATCGTCTTTTGTTCATCTTTGCTAAGCGATTTCGGTATCCACACATTGATATTTACCAATAAATCTCCATTTCCGTATTGGTTTACGCTTGGCAGCCCTTTCCCTTTCAGGCGCAGTACCTTTCCGGGCTGTGTGCCTGCAGCAATCTTAACTCTGGCTTTTCCTTCTACTGTCGGCACATCCACTTGGGTACCGAGTGCTGCATCGGGTATACTGATGAACAGGTTATGAATCAAGTTGTTGCCGTCACGCTCCAGCTCGGGATGTTTCTCTTCTTCTATAAGTACAAGTAAATCGCCTGCTATGCCGCCTCGTGCACCTGCATTCCCTTTTCCGCTTAACGACAGCTGCATGCCTTCGGCTACGCCGGGCGGGATATTGATGGAAATAATTTCTTCGTCACGTACCACCCCATTTCCTTGGCATGAAGTACATTTATTGGTAATGATTCTTCCTTCACCTCCGCAGGTGGGGCAGGTGGAAGTGGTTTGCATTTGTCCTAAAAAGGTGCTTGCCACCCGAGTGATATGCCCACTGCCGTTACAGGTGGAGCAACCGGCATAGGCGCTGCCATTTTCGGCACCCGTGCCACTACACGGCTGGCAGGAAACATATTTGTTTACTTTAATCTTTTTCTCTGTCCCTTTGGCAATATCCTCAAGGTTAAGGCGCACCTTAACCCGCAGGTTGGAGCCTCGGTTTACCCTTCTTGTCCGTCCTGTGCTTCCTCCAAAGCCGCCAAATGCACCTCCAAATATATCTCCAAACTGACTGAAGATATCATCCATTGACATTCCGCCTCCAAAGCCGCCGGAAGCACCACCCATGCCGGCATGACCATAACGGTCGTAACGAGCCTTCTTGTCGGGATTGCTTAATACTTCATAGGCTTCAGCAGCTTCCTTAAACTTGTCTTCCGCACTTTGATCGTTTGGGTTTTTGTCGGGATGATATTTGAGCGCGAGCTTACGGTAAGCCTTTTTTATATCGCTTTCCGTAGCATTACGGTCAATTTCCAGTACATCGTAATAATCTCTTTTTGACATTATAGGTAATTTTCTTTGAATCAGTGGTTTAAACTGCCACTATGACTTTGGCAAAACGGATTATCTTTCCGTTCAGGCTGTATCCTTTTTCGATCACGTCAATCACTTTTCCTTTCTGCTCTTCTTGCTGTGCAGGAATTTGACTCATCGCTTCGTGATAGTCGGTATCGAATGCCAGCCCTTGTGCTTCCACTTCTTCAAGTCCTTTTTGTTGAAGGCTTTTCTTCAACTTATTGTAAATCAATGTAACACCTTCAAACTGCTGTTTTGTTTCTTCAGAAGCTTCAGCTGCCAGTAACGCACGTTCAAAATCGTCAATAACAGGCAAAAGTACGGTAATTATATCTTCTGAAGCAGTTTTGCTCAGTTCTATCTTTTCTTTTAGTGTACGTTTTCTGAAATTGTCGAACTCGGAAAATAAACGTAAGTACTTGTCATTTAGCTCTTCATACTGGAGCCGCACAGCTTCTAACTCATTGCTTAAGCCTTTTTCTTCTTTCTTGGATAGCTTCTTGCCTTTCTTTATTTTAATGCCGCTACCCGATTCAGTGCTGCTATCTTGCTCTGTATGCTGCTCCATTTTTTCAATATCGTCCATATTTTTCGGATTCATGTCGTTATGGGCTTCCATATTTTATAATTTGTTAGTAAAGAAAACGATAATCAACAAATACTGTATCAAATAGTTTGCCAGCCCCTTGCTCGTTTGTCAATTTGGCAGTTTTAGGGGCTTTTCTGATGTGGATTAGACCTTAAATACGTCGGATATCTGCACCAATGCCTCGCAGGCGTTCTTCGATGAACTGGTATCCTCTGTCGATTTGATCAATATTATCGATAATACTTTCACCTTTTGCCGACAAGGCTGCTATCAGCAGTGCTACCCCCGCCCGAATATCCGGCGAACTCATCCGTATCCCTCGCAGGGGGTAGCGGCGGTTAATGCCAATTACATTCGCACGATGCGGGTCACACAATATAATTTGTGCCCCCATGTCAATTAGCTTATCCACAAAAAACAGGCGGCTTTCAAACATTTTTTGATGCACCAGCACCGTTCCTTTTGCTTGTGTGGCAACGACCAATATAATACTTATCAAGTCGGGGGTAAAGCCGGGCCAAGGGGCATCGGCTATCGTCATAATGCTGCCATCGAGGAAGGTTTCTACCTCATAATGCTTTTGGGAAGGGATGATGATGTCATCGCCCGAAAACTCCATCTTAATGCCTAATTTACTAAATACATTCGGTATCATTCCCAAGTTTTCTACTCCGGCATTTTTGATGGTCAAATTAGCGGCTGTCATTGCTGCTAATCCGATGAAGCTACCTACTTCAATCATGTCGGCGAGCAGCGTATGGCTCGTACCTTTCAGTTCACTTACGCCTTCGATGGTCAGTAAATTCGATCCGATGCCTTCTATTTTGGCTCCCATACGCACCAGCATTTTGCAAAGCTGAACGAGATAGGGCTCGCAGGCTGCATTGAAAATTGTTGTGGTGCCTTCGGCCAATGTGGCTGCCATCACAATATTTGCCGTTCCTGTAACGGAAGCTTCATCAAGCAGCATATAAACTCCTTTCAGGCGCCCTTTTGAGCGTAATTCAGTGAGTTTATTGCCGGTATTATCAAAAAATTCTGCCCCCAGCTTTTGCAAACCTATTAAGTGGGTGTCAAGGCGTCTTCTGCCAATTTTATCGCCTCCGGGCAGAGGGACAAATGACTTGCCAAAGCGAGCCAAGAGCGGTCCTGCTGTCATAATACTTCCGCGTAGGCGGGAGGCTTGTACGGAAAAGTCGGGGCTTTCAATGAAATCCATATTTACTTCATCCGCCTGCAAGCGTACCTTCGAACGCGACTCACGATGAACTTTAACGCCCATGCTTTCTAATAATGCAATCTGATTGTTTACATCAACAATATCGGGCAAATTGTTTACTTCTATCACTTCATCGGTCAGCAAGCAGGTACAAAGTATCTGCAATGCTTCGTTTTTTGCACCTTGAGGGTGAATTTCGCCATGAAGTGGCTTTCTGCCTTGAATAATAAATGAACCCATATGAAAATAATTGTTTTATAGTTAAAAACCGGCTGCTTGTCCGTCTTTCTGTGATTCGGAAGCACCAAAATACACTCCACTGACAGGATGACGCATAATAGCTTGATATCCGCCATAGCTGCCTACATCAAATTTAACACGATGGCCGGCTTTCATTAAATTTCTTATAATTTCGTAATTAAATCCTGATTCCAGATTCAGCCAACCTCCATCCGACATGGGATTTCCCGTTGGCTCGCCGGAGCTTTCGTGGCAGATGCGTGTGGCATCGCCCGCTGCTTGCAGATTCATCCCAAAGTCAATCAAATTGACCAATACTTGCACATGCCCTTGTGGTTGCATATTGCCACCCATCAGTCCGTAGCTGAGCCAAGGCTGCCCGTCTTTGGTGACAAAGCCCGGTATGATGGTATTAAATGGGCGCTTGCCGGCAGCATATATATTTGGATGCCCTTCCTCCAAGCTAAAGCATTCTCCACGGTTTTGAAGAACAAAGCCCAGTTCACCGGGTGTCATGCCTGAGCCCATCCCTTTGTAATTGCTTTGAATAAGCGAAATCATATTGCCTTCTCCATCGGCAACGCTTAAGTATACCGTATTATCTGTTTCTAGGAGTCCTGCAGCATTGCTTTTAGCAGCTTTCTCCGGATTGAACTGTTGCATGCGTTCCTCAGCGTAGCTTTTGGATAGCAGGCGCTCAAGTGGGATGCTTGAAAAGGTAGGGTCGGCATAATAACGTGCCCTGTCTTCATAAGCCAATTTCTTTACTTCAGTAAACAAATGTATATATGCGTTGCTGCCAAATCCCATTGATTTAATATCATAGGGTTCCAACATATTCAGCATCTGTAATACGGCAACCCCTTGCCCATTTGGAGGTAACTGCCATACCTCATATCCACGGTAATTTGTGGAAATGGGCTCTACCCATTCGCTATGATGTGCTTCCATATCGGAAGCTTTCAAAAATCCACCGTTGGCAGTCATATACTCTTCTATCTGCTTAGCAGGTTCGCCTTCATAAAATGCACGAAATCCTTGTTCTGCCAAAAGGCGGTATGTAGCTGCTAATTGAGGATTTTTGAAGATGTCTCCTTTGGCGGGAGCTTTGCCCTCCGGCATAAAGGTTTCAGCAAAGCCGGGATAATCTTTCAGCTTTTTGGCATTTGTTTTCCAATAATACGCAATGACTTCAGAAATGGGGAAACCATCTCCCGCATATTTGATTGCGGGTTCAAGCAGTTTTTCCAGGCTTAATTTCCCAAATTTTTTGTGTATCTCGTTCCATCCGTCCACTGCACCCGGTACGGTAACCGCTAATGGACCGTAGGCAGGTATTTGTTTCAGTTTGTTCTTTTTAAAATAAGAAACAGGCAGTGAAGCCGGACTGCGACCACTGGCATTAAGTCCGTAAAGCTTTTCTGTTTTGGCATCCCAGATAATGGCAAATAAATCGCCTCCAATGCCGCAGCCCGTCGGCTCAACCAATCCCAACATGGCATTGGCGGCAATTGCTGCATCCATGGCGTTGCCTCCTTGTTTGAGTATATCCAAGGCAATTTGTGTGGCAAGCGGATGGCTAGTAGCCGCAATACCTTCGCGGGCAATCACTTCAGAACGCCCGGCAAAGTTTTTAGCTGAATGCCCGGCTTGAGCCTGCAATATCACAGGATTAAGCATTAGTCCGATTAAAATAAAAGCAAATAGGGTTTGTTTCATGGTTTGATGCTTTCGTTTAAAGCCAAGATAATACGTTTGAGTGTCATATTTATTTCTTCTTCCGTAATGCTGAGGGGAGGCGCGATACGGAAACTGCTGTTATGGAATAAAAAGCGATCCACCACCAGCTTTTGTTCAGCAATCTTTTGCATCAGCTTTTCTATGTCTACCGATGGCTTTAGCTCCACACCCAACATAAGACCGCTGCGGCGAATTTCTTTTATGCTGTCATGATTTTTGAGTGCATCTTCATAAATTTTACCTTTTGCTTCGGCTTGAGTATGAAGCTCTTCATCTATTATCACTTCCAATGCTGCCAATGCTGCTGCACAGGAAACGGGATGTCCTCCAAAAGTAGTAATATGTCCCAGCTCCGGCTGAAATGTTAATGCACGCATATTTTCTGTGGAGCTGATGAAGGCACCTAAGGGCATGCCGCCGCCCATAGCTTTTGCAAGGCATAATATATCCGGTATCACTTCTTCTTTCTGAAATGCAAACAACTTACCTGTACGACCAAAGCCCATTTGGATTTCATCGAAAATAAGGATGCTGCCTGTTTCGTTGCAACGTTGACGCACCGCTTTTAAAAAGCCCGGCTTGGGTAATATAATTCCCGCTTCTGCTTGTATCGGCTCGATCAGTACGGCAGCCGTTTGCTCACTGATTTGTTCCAGCTGTTCAAAATCATTGAATTCGAGTTGACGGGTGGCGGGCAGTAGGGGGCGAAATGCATTTTTGAGTCTTTCGTTGCCCAACATGCTTAATGCACCGGAAGTCCCCCCATGATAGGCATTGCGGAAACTGACCAACTCCGGACGACCCGTGAGTCGTTTGGCAAGCTTCAAAGCCCCTTCAATGGCTTCACTGCCCGAGTTAACAAAAAATACGGACTGCAATGAAGGCGGTAAAAGAGAAGCAAGACGTGTTGCAAAACTTACTTGCGGAGAATGTAGGAATTTGCCGTACACCATCACATGCAAATAGGCGTCCAGCTGCTTCTTTATGGCTGCGATAACAGCAGGATGTCGATGCCCGACATTGCTTACGGAAACACCCGAAACAAGGTCGATATATTGCTGCCCCGCATCATCGTATAAATAAATTCCTTCTGCCTTAACAATCTCGATTGGGTCACGCACAACCGATGGAAGTCCCATATGAAGTTGAAATAATTGTCGATTCGTTAACATGAAACTAAATTTGTAACAAAATTAATGAAATTTAGTGCTGCTTTAACATTAAGTTACCAACAGCTTTTGCGCATTTGTTAACCGCAAAGAGAAAATGAATTTTGATGATTCGTATCATAAATTTTGTTCTAATAGCTTGCCTATGTTAAAAATACTATCTTTGATTCAATAAAAACAATTGTTGCTATGAAATGGAAATACGCAACCACTATTCTATTTTTGGCTTTTATTGCTGCTTCCTGCACGCATAATTATTATGTGCCAATTTCACCCATTGTGCCTTTGATTCAGGAACAGGGCGAGTTTCATGCCTCTGCCTCGCTAGGTACCGGAAATGAGGTTACAATCAGATCGGCTCAAGTTGCTTATGCCCCCTTTGAGCATTTAGCTTTTGCTTTCAATGCCAATTATTTGGTTGGAGGTGAGCTGTCAGAGAAGGAGTGGGGAAAAGGATATCATTCTGAACTTGCTGTGGGTTATTTTAAACCTTTAGGACGTTTGGGGGTGTTTGAAGGCTATGCCGGTTATGGGCATTCCGTACAAAAGCATTCTTATTCGGGTGGGAGTGTTTCAAATGGCTGGTCGAAATTATCGTATAACAGCTTTTTTCTGCAACCCAACATAGGCTTTCGACATAAAAATTTTGAAGCGGCCTTTTCATCCAAACTATCATCGCTTTCGTTTTATAACATTCATAATAATGTGAGTATGAATAATATCCATAGCTATTATATTGATACAATTGCTTCAAATCCCAATGCCTTTCTTTTCGAGCCTGATTTTACCATTCGTTGCGGGTTTAGGCAGTTTAAAGTAATGATGCAATTTAGTAAATTGTATTTTTTATCCTCTCAGCCATTACATTTTGATGAATTTAATTTTGGAATTGGCATACATTATTCACTCAAGAGAAAAGATTAGCGTATCCATACTGCTGAATTGGATAGCTGAGAAATATTTCAAATAATATCTTCCGTAATAACTGAGTTTTTATTGTTTGTTTCGACCAACCAGATCATTTGAAGTTATATTTGAAATATTAGAAAATTTATTGTTTATAATTTGGAGTTTTCAAAAATATTTAATATTTTTGAAGCAAGTATGTTCGTGCCCGTGGAGGTATAGAGGAAGAAAAAGTTCAGGTTTTCCCATAAAGCTGATAATCGACCGTATTTTGATAAAAATACCTGAGCTATATAATTAATTTACAGTAAGTTGTAAACTTTAGTACGTAAAAACCATTTTGAAATTTGTAAACAACAAAAACAAAATAAACACGGCAATTCTCAGCGAGATTACATTTAAACAATATGACTTAAAATCAAAATGATTTTGATATAAGCTGCTGAAATTGTGATTAATATACTAGTGTAACTCAATGGTGTAATATCATAGAAGCAGCTGATAAACAAACAACAAACAAAATCATCCCAATCTCGCAGCTTGTGTTAGCTTATTTGATTATGTATGTTTTTTTTAAACAATTCGAATCATCGTTCAGTAACTGATAGATTTAGAAAATTAAAAACCAAAATTAAAATTCACCATCATGAAAAACATTAAAATTATTTTCGCCTTTGCTGTGTTTATTGCCATAGCAATGCCTGCTACAGCGCAGCTTGGCGCTATAAAAAGCCTCAAGGATAAGAATCCTTTTGCCAAAAAAGCTGTTCCGGAGGAGAAATATCCCGAAGCAAAGAAATCCGATCCGGAGCTTGAAGCACTAATGTTAGATCTATTTACAAATTCCAATAACTTTAAAAGCGGGCGTTTTGATATCGTAGAAATTTTGAAGTTAGTTATTGTCGATAGTGATTGGCACCTCCGTCGCCATGAGCTTTCTGGGATTGTAACAGACCGTTATATCAGAGCTGCCATTGCTGCAAAAGGAAAAGATGGGAAATGTGGCTATTACAGGGTAAGCTTCCAGCAAGACTTTGTAGGAGGTCAATATGAACCGGTGAAATATAGTGGGGCAGGTGACCGCTATATGATAAAATGCGAAGATGTTGAATGAGATGCTAATTCAATTGCATCTTTCCTGGTTATTAATAGCCTGTGGGAAGAAAATCTTCCCAATTGTGTTGGAAATAAGTCTCCCTGACGTTGCATTATTGTTTGGCAATATTGACGTATATGGAGCGCAATAGTTAACAATTATAATGTGAAATGAAAAAAAATAACTCATGAAAAAACTAAAAATCATTCTCGCACTCGCTATTTCTTTTGCTATGGCAGTGCCTGCGACAGCGCAGATTGGTAATTTAAAAAACTTAAAGGATAAAGTGCCTTCAACCAAAAAAGTTCCGGATATTAAAAAGGAAAAGCCTTCCAAAGAGCAGGTTATTGAAATGAAGTCGGAAGCAACTGAAGTGATGGAGGTAACAGAAGTTGCTGAAGTAAAAACAGAAAGTATTTTGTTTTCTAGCTCACCCATCAATCCGGAAAATCCGGAAAATTTGACAAAAGACTTTAAAACCGGCGAGCATATTTATGCCATTGCTCTTTTACCGGATGTGATAAATGAGTATTATCCATATGAAGGACCAACTAAAGCCGTTACTACCGAAGTTTTTCTGTATACGGTACAGCCTCCCTTTTATGCGCATCAAAAAGAAGATAGGGAAGAGCAGTTGAGTCATACAAACCTTGTTATTTCAGGTTCGCTGCGCGCCAATAACTATTTGATGATAGAAATTGCACCAAATCCGGAGCTTACCAATGTGTATGCAAATTCGGAAATGAAGTTCAGGGAATTTGGTAAGAAGTGGAATGGACCGGCGCAGCTGGCTCAAGATATTGCTACGCTTAAGTCGGGCAAAAATAAAATTAAAGTTGTCGTTCATATGAATTACAATCCAGTAGCTTCCGGCACTTTTGAAATTAGTGGCGATGATTTTAAATTCTATGCCGGACTTTCGGACCAACTAAATGAATTGGCTGCCGAAGGAGGTGCTGCAAGTGCCCAATTCCCCAAAGCAAAAAAATCCGATCCGGCTCTAGAAAAACGTATGATTGCAGAATTCACGAATTCCAACCACTTCAAAAGCGGACGTTTCGATGCAGAAGAGATTTTGAAAATTGCCATTTATGACGAAGATTGGCATATCCGCCGTCATGAAATATCGGGGATTGTAACGCAGCGTTATATCAGAGCCGCTATTGCTGTCAAAGGAAAAGACGGGAAATGTGGCTATTACAATGTAACTTTTAAGGAAGACCATGTTGGCGGAAAATACGAACCCATGAAATACGATGGAGCAGCTGATCGCTATGCCATTAAATGCGAAAATTTAAAATGAAAACTTTAAAAGTTTAAAAGCAATGAAAATAACGCGATATTTTATAATAGCCCTTATGCTGGTATCGACTCTGCTTGTCGGCTGTGAAAAAGATACAATCGTTGACGAAGATGATACGAAAAAGCCTACGCCCACAGAACCGGTTGAAGTCCTACCGCCCGATGATGAAGAAGTATTTGGGATTGTCGTTGGTGATATTGATGAAGCTGAATTTAATGAGCTGAAATCGATAACATCCGTTACGATTAATCGCATTCCACATAGCCTGCCAAAGTTTTTGGAACTGCGAAACCAAATAGCACATACGCCTCAAGGAGCTGCAGTGATGATGCTTGTAGCCATGCGGATTTATCAACAATACCCGATAGAAGGCATGAAGTGCCTGACAGCTGCTTGTACCAATCCTCTGATTGTGCCATCCGACAGAGAAGGGAATTACGATGGATTTGTGATGGGAAATATTTCGGAATTGAAACTCAAGCTTTCCAGTTATAGTTATTTGCCCTTTGTTTATTACGAAGGTGCGAGTCCATCCAATTCCTACACACCGAATGGTCCACCTTATACAGCAAATTTAAAAGTGAATATGCATAGCTATATGGCTTCTACAGACGGCAGCTTACGCATCAAACTATTTTTCGAAACCGAAGGTGCCGACAGTCCGAGGCCTGTAGTGGTACGCAAAATCGGTGAGTATTACAAGATTACGGAATACAGCTCCTTATATCTAGCACCTAAACCAATAATCCCATAAATTGTTTTGGAAGTGTTTTATTGGTATTTCAAAGTTATTTAATGATAAGTTTACAAGCCGGTATTCCGTTTGCAGATGCCGGTTTTTTTGGGTTTTTGTAGCCTGTTGTTTTTTTTATTAAAAACAATTCATTAATTTTATAGCTGTCTTATGCAATTATTCGCAAGAATGAGAAAATGTGAATTGCTTGTATGGTAACTTAACCTGCTTAATTCATGAATTTAATTTTGAGAAATTTTCAGGCATGAGGTGTGAAGCTGTAATCAGCTACTGCGAACAACTCGTAACGTAATAATTACCAAAATTAAATCAAAATTCATTTTATAATAAACACTTTTTAAATTACTATTAAAATCTACTAACTCAATGATTATAATCTTATTACGATAAAGTTAGAATCATAAGATCATGAATTGGTGAATTATGCAGGTTAATGGAGTAAAGCCGAATATCAACTACTATGCACGACAAAAAGACAAATGTTAATTCATTATAATGCGAATACACGTGAATTTAAGGAGCTTGGTTTTGTTTTTAGGTTTATTGATAAGCTTCAATGGTTTATCACAGGAGATATCTACGCGTAATGATAAAAAACAGCACTTTATTATTTCCGCAGGCTACGGTCATGGAAATGTAATCCCTACCAATTTATTTGTAAAAGGTGATAATTTACAAAACCATCCAATCACAGATTACTCATTACTATCATTTAAGATACTGTGGCAAAATCCGGGTTATACGGATTGGCAACGACTCTACAAAGGACCTTATTATGGTTTTGGATTATCGAAAGGAGACTTTGGTAATCCGAGTGAAATAGGCTCTCCACATTCATACTACGGTATATTGGGGCTTCCGCTTTCTCGCTTTAAAAAGCTTGAACTTTTCACTGAATTTCAATTTGGGCTGACAAGCAACTGGCGAAGCTTTGATTTGGCTACCAACCCTAAAAATGTCGCTATTGGCGGCGCGTTGACCGTACATTTGGATCTAGCTTTAAAAATGTTTTATCAGTTGAATCCTCGAATAGATTTGGGGGCGGGTTTTAGTTTTATACATTTTTCCAATGGAGGTTTAAAACGTCCAAATAGAGGCTTTAATATTTTTGCACCCCATGCTGAGCTGAGATATAGATTTGAAGATCGGCCTGACTACAAATCCTTGGAAAGCACCAAAAAGGCAAGCCCATCAGGCAGTGTTTTTTTTATGCGGACGGGCAGTGTGCACCAGCTCGTAGAGTTTGAGCCGGACACAAATTATTTTGCCGTTTATGGCTGGAGTCTGGTTTATTTGCAACAGATTTCCAATAAGATGCGGCTTGGTATTGGAAGGGATATGAATTATTGGTGGGGCATGACCGCCAATAGTGATGGCACGATGGGAGAGCGAACGGTAAAAAATCTTTCGGTGGGTTATATTTTGCAAACCGAAATGATACTGAATGACTTGTCACTTATAGGTGGAGTTGGAATTTACGCAGCACATATGCGTTTTGGAAGCTTTAATCAGTTTTATCAGCGTTTAGGAATTAGGTATGATGTGTATAAAACCCTTTCATTAGGAGTAAATATACGTGCCATCAAGTTTTCATTAGCTGAGTTTATGGAATTCAATATCGGATACCGACTTCAATGGGAGCAATAGAGAGGTGGTTGTTTTTTTGAGTTTTTATTTAGCTGAAAGTAGCTAAACCTTTGAAAATAAATGGGTAGTTCGCTAAGTTTTATCCCTTCCAAAATCTAATATTTGAAACCATAATTCGTATCTTTGTATAAAGTTTAACAAAAAACAATTAATGATATGAAGAAGATTTTTATCCTTTCATTGCTTTTAGGAATGCTTGTTGGTTGCAGTCATACTGCGGATGAGGCTAACAGAAGCAGCAAAGTTAATATTCAGTCGGCTTCGGTACTGGCTTCGGCTACGTCAGCTCCAAGCACCACGCCTGCTGATGACATCTGGCTGGAGAGCCTGATTACCGAAACTCCTCAAGAGGGAAGGGAGCTGGCAATAAAGATGGCAAGAAAGACCATCGGAGCAATTCAGAAAGACTCGGAAGTTAAGAAAAGGCTGCGCGCTGTATATGCTGAAGATGCGGAGCTGCTTATCCTTTCGGCTGAAGTTGTAGCAATTGAATTTCAGACGGTTGCAGCTGCAAATAACTACTGGAGAAAGTAAGTGACCAGTAACTATTTAGCGTAATTCAACAGGCAATTCCCAAGAGTTCAACTGAACGGTAAAAAGGGGATTGCCTGTTCTATTATCCGCTTTTTTTGGCTTGCAGTTTCTTCAAGCCAAAATTCCCATTTCACCATTTTTAAGTATGATGCTGTGATTCAGTCTTGTGAAATTGATATCAATAGGATAGAGCGGAGCAGCATCATACTGTTGCAAGGCTGTTTTCCACGCTGCTCTTGATAACACAGCTTGTTTCAATTCATTTTCTCTATTTTTGCAGTTAAATCATCATTTTATGGAACGAAAAGTACTCCTTATCACCGGCGCATCTTCTGGAATTGGAAAAGCAACAGCAATTGCAGCAGCGGAATCCTATAATCTTGTGTTGGCGGCTCGAAATTTGGAAGCACTAAAAGAAACAGCCAAGCTGTGCCAACAAAAAGGGGCGAAAACACTTGAGTTGCAGACTGATGTGAGCAAAGAAGAGGACTGTCAGCGACTGATTGAACAAGCAGTAGCGCAATTTGGGGCAATTGATGTGCTTATTAATAATGCAGGGCTTTCAATGCGTGCCATTTTTGAAGAAACGGATTTGTCGGTTTTAAAAAAGCTGATGGATGTAAACTTCTGGGGCACTGTATATTGTACAAAATATGCCTTGCCTTATTTATTAGAAAGCAAGGGCAGTGTGGTGGGTATTTCATCCATTGCAGGCTATAAAGGCCTGCCTGCCCGCACCGGTTATTCGGCTTCGAAATTTGCCATGCACGGCTTTTTGGAGACATTGCGTATCGAAAATATGAAAAAAGGCTTGAATGTGCTTATCGCATGTCCGGGTTTTACTGCTTCCAATATTCGAAATACAGCTTTGGCTGCCGACGGAAGTCAGCAAGGTGAATCGCCGCGTGACGAAGGCAAAATGATGCAAAGCGAAGAAGTGGCGGTGCATATCTTGAAGGCAATACAAAAAAGGAAAAAATCGTTGGTGCTTACTACCCAAGGTAAACTGACCGTGCTTCTAAATAAATTTATCCCGGGCTTTGTAGATAAGCAGGTGTACAAATTAATGGCAAAAGAGCCGAATTCGCCCTTGAAATAATTGTTTTTTACTGTTCTTTGTCGCGGATTAATACCTCAATCGCACCCACGCCAAATTTACTCATGGCAGCCATGCGATTATCCAAACCCTCAAACTCGTCCAAAGCTTTTACGATTGCATTTTTCAATACACCGTTGCCTACACCGTGAATATAGGTTACCTTATCGTATTCTTCCTTCATGGCACTGAGCAGGGTTTTGTGGAAATAATCCATCTGAATTTTAAACATATCATGGCTTGATAATCCTGCAATATTATCAATCAGCTCGGCAATGTGGAGGTCCACCACCGCTTCACCGGGAGCTTTGGCATGTTTACTTATCAGTGCCTTTTCCTTCACCGGCTGCTTGATGATTTCGGCAGGACGGGCAGCACTGTCTTTGTATATGCGAAGGCTGTCAGATTTTAGCGAAGATAGGCTGTCCAGATGCACCATGATGGCTTTTTCGCCCAATACGGCGGAAGAAGTATAGCTGCCTTCTTTATAAAAACGGTTCGGACGAATGTCAAAAGGCGCATGCAAAGGATTGTAAAAAACCGGACTATTCTCGACTATAGTCAAAATTTGAAGCACCCCCGCGCTCCATTCTTGAATATCTTCACGTGAAATACTTTCTATTACCGCTTTTGAATACGGCTCAAGCTGTCCGTAATCAGCGGTTAAAAAACCTTCATTAAGCTTTAAAATAAGTGAATAAATTATTTCCGCCGGACTGTGATTCACTAAAACCACATCCAATAAACCGGTTAATATCCATTGCTGGTCGTGAGGCACGAATGCAAGGTAAAAGCCCTCTGCTTCTGTGTCTTTGGCAAAGCGGCGCAATGTGCCTTTACGTGCTTTTTCACGCTCAATTTCTTCCAATGCCTCCTTGTCACGTAGTTCCTGCTGTGTGGATGCCTGCCTTATTTCAGTAGCCCTGCTGCTGCGGTTTGTTTCCACCAAAATCAATTCCGACTTTAGCACCGGCAATTCAAATCCGTCATCACCCTCAATCAGTAGCATGCGGCTGTCAATAATGCGGATTACCTTGCCGCCTCCGATATCATTCAGATATTTTACTTTATCACCGGCTTTAAACTTTTCCATTGTATTTTCTTTTTGTCTTGACAAAGATACTTCAATTTGAAAAAGTATTCGTCACCAATGAAGTTAATTTGCAGGTATTTTGATCGCTAAAAGCTGGGTTTAACAAAGCTTTGCTATGTAAAACTTGAAATTTAGCATGATTTTTGTTAGTTTTGTTGATAGAATAAACTGAATTAAAACAAATGAGAACACGAATACTATTCGTGAGTTTAGTGGTATTTGCTATAATTTCTACTTTTAACTCATGTAAAAAACCGGAAAAAGAAGGAAGTATCAATATTTCTATTTTCCATACCGTTGACGGACAACCGGCTGAATTTGATCAAATGATTTATATAAATGAAGCAGGGAATGAATATCAACTATCAGAAATTCAGTGGTTTATATCTGAACTTTCGTTAATAGGGGAGGATGACGAAGAATTTCTGTTGATGGCTGCAGATGATGCATGGTATGTGGACACAGACTTGGAAGAAACCATGAAACAAAGCTTTCTTGCTATTCCCGAAGGGAGTTATAGGGGGCTGAGCTTTGTGTTTGGCTTTACCGAAGAAACAAATAAATCCCATCGATTTGTAAATCCTCCCGAATCTTTTATGTTTTGGCCCGAACATATGGGCGGAGGCTATCATTATATGAAGCTGAACGGGAAATGGCTAAATCCCGATGGTTTGAAGGAACCTTTTAACTTTCATCTCGGCATAGGCCAGATATATGAAGAAGAGCAAATAGTTGATTTTGTACATAATCATTTCAAAGTCACATTGAATGTTGCTGATTTGCAGTTTGTTGGAGATGGAATACTTGATTTGCGTTTACTGATGCGGATTGAAAACTGGTTTAAAGAACCTCATGTGTATGATCATAACGAATGGGGTGGTGCTATCATGCAAAATCAGGAAGCGATGCGGCTTGCCACAGAAAACGGACATAATGTATTTGATTTAAAAGTTATATAGAGTAATAGGGGATACAGAATAATGCGTATACGATATTTGAGTTTTGGATTGATGGTGTTGTTTTTTGTTTCCTGCCGTACAGAGCCTGCTCCCCTGCACGAGCCAACACCCTATGTGATTGATATTCCTTTTGCATTTCCAACCAAATTGAATATACCGGACGACAATCCGATGACAGTTGAGGGAGTTGAACTGGGGCGTTATCTGTTTTACGATGGCAGGATGAGTGGACGTACCCATCCCGATTCATTAATGAGCTGTGGCACTTGCCATTTGCAAGAAAATAATTTTGAAGCCGGTATCGACCATCCACGATTTAGCGGAGGCTTTGTACACGGAATTACCGGCAAGCAAACCCAACATGTGATGCTTCCGTTGATAAACTTAGTATGGAATCATAACGGTTATGGCTGGAATGGATTTATTGCACCGGATAATGAAGATCCGCATTTGCGAAATATCGAAGATTTTGTTCGTGTGGCGGCTGTAGCAGAGGATGAAATGGCAGGGGATACCACCCAAATAAAACAGCTTTTTCAAAGCTTGGACGGCTATCCCGAGCTTTTCTTTAAAGCGTTTGGCTCGGATAAGATTACATTTAAAAACATGGAAAAAGCCATTGCACAATTTATCCGCACCTTGATTTCTGCCAATTCTAAGTTTGATCGCTTTATCCGAGGAGAAGAGCAGCTAAGTGCTTCTGAACTAAATGGTTTTGTGTTGTTTACTACCGAGGAAGGAGCTGATTGTTTTCACTGCCATGGAGGCTCGGGTAATCCGCTTTTCACCACACATTTGTTTTACAATAACGGAAAAGACACCGTCTTTACTGATATTGCCGACCGCTTTTCCATCACTGCTGACCCCATGGATAAAGGAGCTTATAAAGCGCCTACACTTCGAAATATTGAGTTGTCCGGTCCATATATGCACGACGGACGCTTTGCCACCCTCGATGAGGTTATCGAATTTTACTCGCATCACGTAAAGCTCACGGAAGAAATTGACCCTTTGATGCATCATGTGCTGCGTGGCGGGGTTCAGCTGACCCCCATAGAAAAAGAAGACCTTAAAGCATTCATACGCACCCTAAGAGATGATGCTTTTTTAACGAATCCCGATTTTGCAGCTCCGAATAAATTCCCTGATGAGTGAGTTTTGCAATTGACAATGAGCAATTAACAATTAGTAATTAACAATGAGCAATTAACAATGAGCAATTAACAATGTGCAATTAACATCCGACGAGGTGGAAATTTGCAATTTGATGCTGTTAGTTTGTCGAAGGAAGTAATACGTTAGCTTCGAAAGTTTTTGGTACTCAGCTATCGCGTAATATTGGATGCCTGAGGGAAGGAGATTCGCCGTGGTGGAGATAATTGATAATTGACATCCGCCGTGGCGAAGATAATTGACAATTGGGTTGTATGGAGGTCTAAAAATATTATAAAACCAAGTTCAGCCCACTGACTTATAGAAAATCCAAGGTTTC
>CAZDWA010000007.1:0-64792 GCA_964509065.1 uncultured Lentimicrobiaceae bacterium | reverse complement strand
CACGGGTAAAATAGGTATTGGTAATGTAACCGATCCACAGGCTAAATTACACATTCGGGCAGATCAATATGAGGATGCCAATATCCTGCTTGAGGCAAGCGCTAGTAATAAAAAAAGTAGTTTTTTAATGTCCGGTATAAAAGCTGTCTTTGGCACAAGTCAAGATAATCAGTCTTTATTGTTTGTAACCGGTACAAGCAACACACGTATGTTTATCAATGCTGAAACCGGAAATATTGGAGTAGGAAGTGAAGATCCTAAAGCCAAATTACAAGTCAAGGATGGTGATATCTTCATTGAAGACATCAATCGTGGTATTATCATGAAATCACCCGATGGCCGTTGTTGGCGTGGCGTGCTGAATAATTTTGGTCAGCTTGAGTTTACGGAAATCCCGGATTGTATTATTTCCTCTACGAATGCTCATACCTTTCAGTCGGGTTTAGGTGTTACCATTAGTCCTAATCCGGTAAGCGATCGTTTGGAAGTTGACTGCCGCCTGATTGGAGCCGAAGCACGTTTGATGAATCTTTCCGGCATTGAAATTTCCTCGCATTCCTTACAGCAGGGAGCTTCTTTTATTCCGGTACATGATTTAACACCGGGCATGTATCTGTTAAACATTGTCATGCAAGGCAAAGGAGTGGTTGAAACACAAAAATTTGTGAAGCAGTAAGAATATTTCATAAAAATCAATCAGTGAAATATCGAATCTTAAATTGTTTTCTTTAAAGCTATGAAATAATATGAAAACGTATCGAATTGTTATTTTGCTTTTATTCTTTTTTAGTTGTTTTAGCAGCTGTACGAAAGACCCATGGGTAAATATTGACAAAGGTATTATTGATCAAGAAATTTCTTTTGGTTCTTGTATACCACCTACTCTTACACAGGCAGAATATATTATCGATACAGACAGCATGTTTCAAAAATTACTGTCTAATAGTGTTTGTAGCAGTTACACTTTGCCGTACATTGACTTTACTCAATATACATTGCTTGGAAAATATGCAAGTGGTCAATGTGAAGTTGAATTTCACAGACAGGTTATAAAAGATGATGTTGCCAAGACATATAATTTTACTGTTTATGTTTTCGACAGAGGAAAATGTAAAAAAGAAGCAATAGATATGAATTGGGTGACAGTTCCGAAACTTCCGCAGGACTACTCAGTTGTATTCACTATAAAACATGACTGACAATGAATATGGCGGTGTTTTGTTCCTTCTAAATTTTCTAAAAGAGTAGAACCATGAAGCATATATTTATATTGGCTGTTCTCTTATGTTGCGTTACTTTTTCAAAGGCTCAAGATACTGCTGTTTATGATAGTTGTAATTTTAAAGTAAAGGAATTGGTTTTCACCGGCAGCAAAAATACCCCTAAGAAAGTTAGCGTGTATAGACAAGATAATGGAAAAATTTATTTTAGGGAAGGGCATGATAACTTGAATGAAGGTGAGTTTGTTACTTTTTTTAAAAAGAACAAGCTAATACGACAGTGTATTAGACATTACGTTATACTTGTTGATAGCACCTCAGCGCAAATAATTCCAAATTATTTTTCGGATGCTTACTCGGACGATAATTCTGAAAGATTGTATGAATATATACTATTATATTCTTTTTTGTTGCAGCAATTTGACGAGCCTTTACTTCAGGATTCAACTAATGGGTTGGTAGTGCGAATGGCCTTTGAACGATTTGATTACATTGATCCATTAAAAAATCATCAACAGCAATATAATCTGCTAAAGTACTATGTAGAGACTGATAGCTTGGTATTTAAATCAGGTTTTTTTGATAAAGAATTTCGGTTTATCATTGATTCTTCTATTTCATACAAACTAAAGCCAAGAGAAGTAAAACGCTTATCCAAGGTATTGCAACGAATAAATACTGATGACCTTGAACCTATTTACGCAAACACCTTAACATCTCAGCGACTTTTTGAATTTAGTAATGGAGGCACTAGCAAGGTGTTATTTAGAGCTGAGTTCTATTCTGAAAAAGTGAATGACCATGGGCTTGTTAACAATCTTTTATATTCGTGTTTGACGATGTTAAAACGGAAAAATCCTTAAACATTTTATGATAGCATGTGGTGAGCTACATCTTGCCCAACAGAGCACAGACACGGAATTTGTTGAGAAAAACTTTAATGACACAACAGGATAAAAGATACTTTCTCAAAAAGTGTGTAAAGTGCAATTTCTCCTAAATCTGAGTTTGTGAAACTTTAAAAATTACTCCTAAAGCAACATACAATTGAAAAACCCTAAATTTACCCAATGCAACAAACTCACTATCTCGGTATTTATGACAATAATGTAATTATAATCAAATGTCAACTACCATTTAGTTGACGCCTTAAGAGCAATTCGTCACTTTTTTCTGCCTCTCATACATTGGTTTTATTTCTGCGCTTTTCTAATGTTTGTGCGTCAATCACTGCTAAGGTAATCATATTCACTATTTCAGAAACGGTGCAGCCCATTTGCAAAATTTGTACCGGCTCGCTAAGCCCGCTCAAAATAGGTCCAATAACTTCAAACTTTCCTAATTCTTGCATGAGTTTGTAGGCAATATTCGCCGATTCCAGATTTGGAAATATCAACACATTGGCAGCTCCGCCCATCAGCTTGCTAAAAGAAAACGACTCTTGAAGAAGCTCCGGATTAAGTGCTGTATTTGCTTGTATCTCACCGTCTACAATTAAATCGGGATGGTTTTCGTGCAGATATTGAATCGCTTTACGCTGTTTTTGGGGTACCTCCCCATCCGCCGAACCGAAATTGGAATACGAAACTAAAGCAACACGTGGCGTTATTTTAAAATCTTTGACCGTTTGGCAGCTTTGAAGGGTGATATCAACCAATTGTTCCCAACTTGGGTTTTTATTAATGGTACAATCGGCAAAAAATACCGGTCCATCTTTCGTATTTACGATATACATGCCGGAAACAATTTTGCTTCCTTGCGTTTTGTCAACCAGCTGCAATACCGGCTTAATCGAGTCGGGATAATTGCGTGTAAGCCCTGTAATCATGGCATCGGCATATCCGGTACTCAGCATGATGGGAGCAAAATAATTGCGGTGCATCATTTGACTTTTAGCAGCACTATATGTCATTCCTTTGCGTTGACGACGCTGACACAATATGTCGGCAAATTGTTTTCTGCGTCCATTTTCTTCGTGGCTCCTCGGATCGATAATCTCCACATTGGGCAACTCCAGCTCATGCTCTTTAATCAGATTTCGTATTTTTCTGATATTACCCAATAAGATGGGTTCTGCAAGGCGTTCGTTCAAAACAATTTCTGCGGCTTTAAGCATTTTATAATTGTCTGCATCCGCCAGTACCACCCGTTTCGGATTATGCCTTGCCCTGGTTTTTATCTGACGCAGCAGCGGATTGCTTGTTTTTAACCGCTTTCGCAGCTCTTCAATATATGCATCCCAATTTGTGATGGGATTTTGTGCCACCCCGGTCTGCATTGCCGCTTTTGCTACGGCAGGTGCTACCCGTTCAATCAGGCGCGGGTCGGTGGGCTTTGGAATAATATATTCTCGTCCAAAACGCAGGTTATTTACGTTGAAAGCGATATTTACCTCTTCAGGCACCGGCTCTTTTGCCAGTTGCGCCAAGGCGTGGGAGGCAGCCAGCTTCATTTCGTCATTAATCATTCGGGCACGCACATCCAAGGCACCTCTAAAAATATAAGGGAAGCCCAATACATTATTAATTTGATTCGGAAAATCAGAGCGTCCCGTAGCCATGATGATATCCTCCCTTGTGCTAATGGCTTCGTTATAAGCAATTTCGGGTGTGGGATTCGCCAAGGCAAAAACAATAGGCTGATCTGCCATCGAAAGCAGCATCTTCTTTTTTAACACATTGGCAACCGATAAGCCCAAAAACATATCTGCTCCTTTCAGGGCTTGCTCAAGGCTGATATCGGCATGCTCCACGGCAAACTGCTTTTTTGCATCGTTTAAATCCTTGCGATTGGTATTTATCAAGCCTTTGCTGTCGAACATAAGTATGTTTTCGGGTTTGGCTCCCAACTTGATATACAGCCTAGTGCACGAAATGGCAGCAGCTCCGGCTCCATTGATGACGATTTTTAAATTTTCAATCTTTTTCCCGTTAATTTCCAATGCATTTAATAAACCCGCAGCAGTAATAATTGCTGTTCCGTGTTGGTCATCATGCATTACCGGAATGGGAAGTGCTTTCTTTAATTCGTCTTCTATCTTAAAACATTCTGGAGCTTTGATATCCTCTAAATTAATTCCGCCAAAAGTGGGAGCAATAGCTTTTATAATTTCAATTAATTTGTCGGGGTCTTTTTCATTAATTTCAATATCAAATACGTCAATATCTGCAAAAACCTTGAATAACAGTCCTTTACCTTCCATCACCGGCTTACCGGCTTCCGGTCCTATATCGCCCAAGCCTAAGACGGCAGTTCCGTTTGAAATGACTGCCACAAGATTTCCTTTGGCAGTATATTTATATACATCATCAGGGTTTTTGTTAATTGCCAAACATGGGTCGGCAACGCCCGGAGTGTAGGCAAGCGATAAATCACGCTGGGTGCTGTAAGGTTTTGTAGGGATTACCTCCAGTTTGCCCGGGCGCCCCGAAGAGTGATAATGAAATGCATCTTTAATAAATAACTTATCCATAAAATGTGATGGTTTGATTCATTAACAAAAATAAGACGAATGCAAGCCGTATCCAAGAAAAATGAAATAATTATTTAAGAAATAGTGTGTCTTTATCGGAATAAACAGCCAATCAACTTTCATATGGCTTCAATTGAATCGAATTTTGTACTTTTGCGCCTGTTGTAAACTAGATAAACTTTTTGCGCGTATGTATGCTTATTTAACCGGAAAAATTATTGAAAAAACGCCTGCTTATGTGGTATTGGATGTCAATGATGTAGGCTATTTCATTCATATATCGCTCAATACATACGAGGCTATTGCGAATAAAGACAAGGTGCGTTTATTTGTGCATCAAAGCATACGCGAGGATGTACACCTGCTTTTTGGCTTTGCCGAAGAAGCGGAGCGCTCGTTATTTTTACAGCTGATAAGCGTGTCGGGTGTTGGTGCAGCCACTGCCCGCTTGATACTTTCTTCCTTGACAAGCAGCGAAGCAATTGAAGCAATAGCTACCGGCAATGCAGCTTTGCTTCAGCGTGTAAAAGGAATTGGAGCGAAAACTGCACAGCGTATCATCGTAGATTTACGCGATAAAGTTGGTAAATTAGTTGAAGAAGGGATTGAAAAAACCAGCATTTCATACAATACAAGTAAAGAGGAAGCGTTATCTGCTTTACTGGTGTTGGGATTTAATAAGGCAACAGCCGAAAAAACCCTAACGAAATTATTGCAACAAGATCCTTCCTTAACTGTAGAGAAACTAATTAAGGAGGCTCTTAAATTGTTGTAATGCATCATTTTAGTATGAGGCATTTCTATTTAGAAACGAATAAGTAAAAGGCATTTGAACACATTTAAGAAAAAAATAACCCGATTTTCTGTTCTGAGCGTTTTGGTTGTACTGGCACTGGTATCTTCCATAGTATTTGCAATGCCTTCTGCCGAAATTCCGCGCGCTCACCGCAGCTTGCCGCTAAGTCCACCCGATACGACCGTTACACCCGTATATCCCGTGCCACAAGATGACGGGAAGCCGGAGCAGCAGCTGCAAGACCATTCTCCGCTCTATTTGAAAGACCCGCCAAATATAAAACGTGAAGTGGTATACGACCCGGTCTTGAATCAATATGTCTTTGTCAGTAAAATTGGTGACTTCAGTTATCGAACACCTACCGTAATGACTGCCGAAGAATATATGGATTATCATAACCGCAAAGGAATTAAATCCTATTGGAATGATCGCTCCGCCACATCAACCACGGCAACAGGAGGTTCCATAATCCCGCCAATTTATATTGGAGGTAAGGTTTTTGATCAGATTTTTGGTAGCAATACCATCGATATACGTCCGCAAGGCTCGGCAGAAGTGACTTTTGGCGTTCGTTCCAACTTTAGGGACGACGACCAATTGGATATTCGTCAGAAACGGCATACTAATTTTGATTTCAATCAACGAATTCAAATGAATGTAATGGCTAAAATCGGTGAAAAGATTGAATTTAAAGCCAATTACAATACCGAAGCTACTTTCCAGTTTGAAAACCGCTTGTCACTGAAATATGAAGGTCAAGAAGATGAAATTGTCAAGCTGATTGAAGCAGGTCATGTGAATATGCCGCTTAATACCACCTTGATTCGAGGAAGCCAAGCCTTGTTTGGTATGAAAACCAAATTACAGTTTGGACGCACTTCGGTTACAGCTGTATTTTCGCAACAAGAAAGTGAATCGCGCAGCATCACCATCCAAGGTGGAGGCCAAGCAAATCAGTTTAAGCTCACCAGCCTCGATTACGAAGAAAACAAACACTTCTTCCTGTCACAATATTTCCGCGAAAACTATGAGCGTGGCTTATCTGACCTGCCCCTCATCATCTCGGACGTAAATATTACCAAGGTTGAGGTCTGGATTACAAATATAGGTCCTGCCGTACAAAACAACCGAAACATCGTTGCATTTACCGACCTTGGTGAAGGTAAATCGGAATGGATTAACAACAAACATGTATCGCCAATTCCGGGACCGCCCATGCCCTCAGGCTCGTCAAACAACCTGATTAGCAGAATGGATACGGCAAGTATCCGTAGCATCAGCAATGTAAGCACCTATCTGAGCGGTGACCCCTTGGGCATTGGTCAAATGGGCTATTTTGTTGCGGGACAAGATTTTGAAAAAGTTGAAAATGCGCGTAAGCTGAGCAGCACCGAATTTACTTTCAATAATAAATTGGGCTTTATCTCACTGAATACCAGCCTCGGACCGGATCAAATTCTTGCGGTGGCATTTCAGTATACGGTCATCGGATACGATAGCGTATTTCAGGTAGGGGAGTTTTCGGATCAAGGGATTAACTCGCCCAAGGCATTGACAGTGAAACTATTAAAAAGCACTTCGCTAAATACACGCATGCCGATGTGGGACCTGATGATGAAAAACGTCTATTCCATTCGTGCATTTCAGCTTAGCCGAGATGATTTCACCTTTAACATTTTATATTCTGGGAACGAAAACGGAGTCCCCACAGGATATTTTACCGAAGGAGATGAAACTGTAAAAGGAATTCCGCTCATCCATCTGATGGGGCTTGACAATCTTGACCAGATGGGAAATCCCATAAGCGGAGGGGATGGTGTGTTCGACTTTCTCGATAATGCCGCCACACAAGGAGGGACAATCAGCTCTAGTAACGGACGAATTTATTTTACCGTGCTGGAACCTTTTGGAAGCCATATCCGTAAAAATATATTTCCCGACGATCCCGATTTGGCAAATACCTTTGCCTACGACTCATTGTACACCTTGCCCAAAGCCGGTGCAGAGCAATATCCCGAAAAGAATAAGTTTATTCTCGAAGGATATTATAAATCTCAATCCGGTAACGAATACAGCCTGAATGCCTTAAACGTTCCCCAAGGTTCTGTGATAGTAAAGGCAGGCGGTGTTCCACTCATCGAAAATGTGGATTATACGGTGGATTATACATTAGGAAGGGTACGAATCATCAATGAAGGGATTTTAAGTTCAGGTACTCCGATTCATGTTTCATTGGAAAGCAACTCCATGTTTAACCTCAATCAAAAACGCATGATGGGGCTGCGGGTTGACCATGAATTAAATAAAGACTTTAGGTTGGGAGCCACCCTGCTAAATCTGCACGAGCGCCCGCTGACGGAAAAAGTAAATTACGGAGATGACCCTATCTCAAATACAATCTACGGCTTTGATGTCAGCTACAGACGTGAATCACGTTGGATAACGAAAATGCTCGACAAACTGCCTTTCTATAGTACAAATCAGGTTTCACGAATCAATATTGACGGAGAATTTGCGCATTTCTTGCCCGGGCATAGCCGTGCGGTAGGAAAAACAGGTACTTCTTATATTGATGACTTTGAAGGCGCCAAATCCACTATCGACCTGCGTCAGGTGAGCTCATGGCATATGGCGAGCACACCGCAAGGGCAGCCCGAACTCTTCCCCGAAGCACTGCCAGGAACAGGATTGGATTATGGTAAAAACAGAGCCAAGCTGGCATGGTTTATCATTGACCCTATCTTCCACGACCCATTCAGCACCCTGCGCCCGCGAAATGTAGACAAGGAAGAGCTGAGTAAACACAGCGTACGTAGGGTATTGGAGTCGGAGGTGTTTCCAAATAAAGAAATCCCTGCCGGACAGCCTACCAGCATAGCCGTATTTAACCTTGCCTTTTATCCGAACGAACGCGGTCCCTATAACTATGACGTAAACGGAGGTCCTTATTCCTACGGCTTAGCAGCAAACGGTGGCTTGGAAGTGCCCGAAAGCCGCTGGGGAGGAATCATGCGTCGCATTGAATCAACAGACTTTGAGGCAACAAATATCGAATACCTCGAGTTTTGGATGATGGACCCCTTTGCGGAAGACAGTGATAATAAAGGAGATTTATATATCAACCTCGGTGATATATCAGAAGATATTTTGCGCGACGGAAGGCGCTTTTTTGAACACGGACTGCCTACTTCCGCAGAAGTTGTAAATGTGGATACCACCATTTGGGGAAGGGTGCCAAACCAACAAGCAATGGTGGAATCATTCAGCAATGAAGCCGGCTCCAGAAAATATCAAGACGTGGGCTACGACGGGCTGAGTGATGAGGACGAACGGAGCTTCCGTAACGATTATTTGGAAGCAGTTAAATCCATTTATGGCGAAGATTCGGAAGCATACCGAAAAGCATTTGAAGACCCCTCAGCGGATAATTACAAATACTTCAGAAGCTCACGTTATGATGATGACTCGCGCTATTCAAGCATATTGGAACGCTATAAACATTATAACGGACCGGATGGAAACTCACCTACCGACGACCTAAACCCTGAAAATTATCCCATCAGTGCCAGTTCATTGCCGGATGTGGAAGACATTAACCGCGATAATACCCTCAGTGAAGCAGAGCGTTATTATCAATATCGCATTCAACTTGATCCCGAAAACATGAAAGTCGGTGAAAACTTCATTACCGACATACATGAGGCAAAAGGAATTCCGCTTGAAAACGGAACGGTAGGAGAAGTAACCTGGTATCAGTTTAGAATCCCTATCGGAAAGCCGGAAAAGGTAGTCGGAAATATCGAAGACTTCCGCTCGATTCGCTTTATCCGTATGTTTATGAGAGGCTTCGAAAAGCCTGTTGTGGCTCGCTTTGCCACACTTGAACTTGTAAGGGGAGAATGGAGAAAGTACCGCCAAACACTGCTTGCTCCCGGTGAATATATCTCCGGAGACAACAGCAATGAAACAAGCTTCGAGGTGTCGGCAGTAAATATTGAAGAAAACGGCCGCAGAACACCTATTCCGTATGTGATACCTCCGGGTATTGAACGCGAAACAAATTACAATACCTTCAGTTTGGTGCGCATGAACGAACAGTCCATGCAGTTTTCAATAGAAAATCTTTTGGATGGAGACGCTAGAGGGGTGTTTAAAACCACAGACTTCGACTTCCGTCAGTACAAAAAACTTCGGATGTATGTGCATGCCGAAAAGATGTACGAAAATGATAATCTTGAAGATGGCGACTTGACAATATTCCTTCGCTTGGGAGCCGACTTCAATCAAAACTATTATGAGTATGAAATACCTGTTTCAATTACGGAATGGGGTGCTTCATATACACAGCCCGAAATTATTTGGCCCGCAATAAACGAATTTGATATCGACTTGGCGGAGCTTGTAAATATTAAGCAAAACCGAAATATTGCCATGCGTAATCCGAATTCGGATATACGTATCACCTATCCATATACCGAGATAAGTGGCGACCATCGCATTTCTGTAATTGGAAATCCGAACATCAGCGATGTAAAGAGTATTATGATTGGAGTGCGCAATCCGCGCCAAGGTACAGGTAGTACGGGCGATGACGGTCAGCCGAAGAACGCCATTATTTGGGTGAATGAGCTTCGCGTGACAGATTACAACAACAAAAGCGGCTGGGCAGCCACCGCACGTATAGAAACTGTCTTGGCTGATTTGGGTAGGGTTGTGTTAACCGGTGCACACAATACACCCGGTTTTGGAGGGCTTGAGATGCGTGTGGACGAGACGGCACGAGAAGCTACTTCAAGCTTCGATATTGCCACCGACTTGGACCTCGGAAAGTTCTTCCCCGATGAAGCGGGTCTACGCGTACCCATGCACTTCGACTATGGCGAAACACATATCCGTCCCGAATACAACCCCTTGGAGCCGGACGTGAAACAGCATGACCTGCTGCAAACCTTTGATACCAAAGCCGAACAAGATTCGATAAAGAGCATCAGCAACGACTTCACCATGAGGCGTAACATCAACTTTGTGAATGTGCGTAAAGAACGTAGAGGGGCAATGACAAAAGCGAAGATATATGATATCGAAAACTGGAATGCATCCTATTCATTTAGTGAGTTGTATCATCGAAATATCGATATCGAATACGACCGTCGACTCATATATCGTGGAGGATTGGGCTTTAACTACAACACCAATCCTGTAAATATTCAGCCCCTTTCAAAAGTAAAGCTGTTCTCGAAGCCGGTATTCCAGCTGTTGAAAGACTTTAACTTCTATTACTTGCCTCGCAGCTTATCCTTCCGTACCGATATGGACAGACAGGATAATGAAAAGAAATTCCGCAACAAGAGCGAAGGAGATATTATTACGTATCCGATTTATGCACGCCAATGGATGTGGAACAGAAATTATGACTTGAAGTTTGACCTGACTCGCAGCTTATCCATCGACTATACTGCCGGTGTGAATGCATGGGTGTATGAGCCTGCCGGAAATCCCGATCGAGGTACGGAAGAATGGCATATACGTCGCGATTCCATTTGGCAGAACATCATGTCCTTAGGCAATAAAGACCGCTTTAATCAAGTCATTAAGGCGAATTACAATATTCCGATTAATAAAATCCCGTTATTTAACTTCTTGAATGCCACGGCAGTATATCAAAGCTTGTTTACTTGGACTGCTTCACCCATATCGGTTCGCGACCGTATCGGAAGTACGATCGAAAATCAAAGTACGAAACAGCTTAATGGAAGTGTTGACTTTGTGCGTTTGTACAACAGAGTAGGCTATCTCAAGCAGCTTAACTCATCCATGCGCACCCAGTCGCGTGGCGGAGGCGCCCCGCCAAGGGGTATGCAGCGCCCCGGCTCACCACCGGCTAAAAACGATCCTGAATCGGATTCCACCGATGCCAAGAAGTCGATTAACTACTTCAAGCTGGTGGGTGATCAAGTATTGCGCCTTGCAATGAGCGTGAAACGTGCAAACCTTACCTATAGCCAAAACTCAGGTATGCTGCTTCCCGGATTTATGCCGGAGCCCGATCTGCTCGGATATAACTTCTCAAATGGTGCACCGGGCTGGGGCTTTATCTTGGGCGAAGGAAAAGATATCAGAAGTTTGGCGGTTGCCAACGATTGGCTGTCACGAGATACCTTGTTAAATCAAGCCTTTGCAAAGAAGATGACGGAGAATATATCCTACCGCATCAATCTGGAGCCCGTGCCGGGCATGCGAATTGATGTGACGGGAGACCGTACGCAGGCACTTAACTTCTCAGAATACTTCCGCGCCGACTCGACAGGAGCATTCCACTCATATTCACCCATGCAAGCCGGTAGCTTCAGCATCTCATACGGCTTGTGGAATACCTCTTTCGTGAAGATAAGTAAAGATGAAAAATCAGCGCTTTTCGATGAGCTGTTGGGCAATAGAAAAGTTATTGCATCAAGGCTTGCATACGATAACCCACAATGGATTGACAGAGGAGAGGAATTTGTGTTTGATACGGTTGGAAATGACTTTTACCCTTACGGATATGGAGCCATATCGCAAGAAGTGGTGATGTTTTCATTCCTTTCGGCCTATGCCGGAAAAAGCGTGTCCGACATCACACTGAATCCATTCCCGACCATTCCGCTGCCCAATTGGAATATCACCTATAACGGCTTGACAAATGTTCCTATCGTGGCAAAATACTTTAAAACGGTGAATATCACCCATGCATATCGCTCATCTTATTCAATGAATTCATGGTCTACAAATGTGGATTATGACCCGAACAACTTGATTAAGACCTATAAGAATACCAATATGTTTATTCCGCAATACGATATCGGACAAATGGTGATAAGTGAACAATACTCGCCTTTGTTGGGTATTGACCTCGGATTGCATAACAGCATGACAGCCCGTGTGGAATATCGCAAACAGCGAAATCTAACATTGAGCTTTATCAATAATCAACTCACCGAAATACAAGGGCAGGAGATTATTGTAGGTACCGGCTACCGATTCCGTAACCTGGCTTTGATCATTTCATCCATTACGGGAGGGGCGGGCACACGCTCATCCAACGACTTGATTTTGAAACTCGACCTTGGCTTTAGAACCGATATCACGACCCTGAGACGATTGGATGAACAGAATTCACAAATTTCATCCGGACAGTTTAAAACAAATATCTACTTCACGGCAGATTATATGATTAGCAATAAGCTGAATATGCAGGCATTCTTTAAACGCGATGTGGCAAATCCGTTTGTGGCATCACAATTTAAAACCTCAAATACATTTGCAGGGGTGACCTTGCGATTTAACCTGGCACAGTAGCAATTATTTGGATTGGATATAATTTAATACGAAGCGCTTTCACAATGAAAATTTTGTCCTAACTTTGACGGCAAAACCAAAATAAGATTAACTATGAATATACCACAAGAATTAATGTACACCAAAGATCACGAATGGGTACGTATTGAAGGAAATGAGTGTGTAATCGGTATTACTGCCTTTGCACAAAGCGAATTAGGTGATATTGTGTTTGTTGACGTTGAAACCGTTGACGAAGAACTGGATGCCGGTGAGGTTTTTGGCACCGTTGAAGCAGTAAAAACAGTTTCGGACCTGATGATGCCTTTATCCGGACTTGTTATCGAGTTCAACGAAGCATTAATGGATGCGCCTGAGCTGATTAATAAAGATCCTTATGGCGAAGGATGGATTATTAAAGTAAGCCTTCCCGAAAGCCCCGATAAAAGTCACTTGATTGGTGCAGCTGATTACGAAGCATTAATTAAAGGTTAAAAGATACAGCTTGAAATTCATCAGGCAATATAAGTTTAGCCTGATTTGGATTCTTGTAATCCTTATATTGACCGGCTTCCCGGGACAATACATCCCTAAAGTCGGGAATATATGGGATTGGCTTGGAATAGATAAGTTAGCACATCTGATACTGTTCGCTGTGCTAACTTATATAATAATGTATGAAAGCCCTTACCGGCATAGCAATAAGTCGGCTGGCTTTATCGTTATTAGTATAGTCCTTATTTTTGGCACGCTTTATGGTCTTTTAACAGAAGTTCTTCAACATTATGTGTTCATTGGAAGATATGCCGGCATCTATGATTTTCTGGCAAATACGCTTGGATGCATCCTTGGAGTTGTGCTTTTTGTGTTATTCGATACATTTAGGCGAAAAAAACCATGAATAAGTAATTGTTTGGGAATAAATTATTAATTTAGCACCCGTTTTGTCAATTTGAATAACTACATACGTTAGAAAAATGGAAATAAAAAAATCACCGAAAGCAGATCTTGAAAACAAGAAAACCTTGTTCCGTGAGATTGGTTTAATCATTGCCTTGGCATTGGTATTCTTTGCATTTGAATACAAAAGCTATGATGCAAGAACCATTAATATTGAACAACGAATCGTGGAAGATATTCCGGAAGAGATTGTTCCAATTACAGAACAAACTTCAAAACCATTGCCACCCCCACCACCACAGCAGGTAACTGTATTGTCGATTGTGGAGGACGATGTGGAAGTTGAAGATATTGAAATTAACGTGGAAGTTGACCAGACCGAAGCTATCGAAGTATATGTTCCGCCGGTACGTGAAGAAGAAGAAGTTATTGAGGAAGAGATTTTTACGGTAGTGGAATCCATGCCTGAGTTTCCCGGTGGTCCCGGAAAGATGTTGGAGTTTATTGCTACCAATATCAAATATCCACCAATGGCGCGTGAAAGTGGTATACAAGGGCGTGTGTTCGTGAACTTTGTTGTTGAACCGGACGGCTCGGTATCCAATGTAAATATTATTCGTGGTATTGGCGGAGGTTGCGACGAAGAAGCAATCCGTGTGGTTAAAACAATGCCGAAATGGACTCCCGGACGTCAGCGTGGAAAAGCAGTACGCGTGTCGTTTAACTTACCTGTAAGATTTACATTGCAGTAAAATCTTAGGATACGATTTAAGAAAAAGCGCCTTGTTGGGCGCTTTTTTTGTTAATGCTGTAATATTTACCGGCTAATCACGTTCTAATTCTGAGAAACGATTGATATGTCCATAATACCCAAAAGTCTGAAAAATATCTTCTGCACAAAAAAGCCGCTTTATGCACAATTAACCGCGATAGTTATTGTTGCACTCTTCTTCTTGGCATTTGAATATAAAGACGATGAAGTGGACAGTATGAGCGAAATAAGGAAATGCTTCAAGCATAGTAAAAAAGAAACCATCAGTAAGCCCAAAACCGTTCAAGCAATGACACCAATGCCTTCGTCAAAATTTAGAAAAGGAGATGAATCGAACAGCTTGTCAAATGCCGGTTTGTGGGTTGATCCGAATATTGCGGTACTGGAGCGCTTATATAAATACTAACTGCAATACGAATTTCTGTAAAAAAGCCATTTATCAAAAGATAAAACCCTGGGCTTTTGTAAACCTGCTTAATTCATGAATTTAGTTTTGAGAAATTTTCAGGCATGAGCTGTGAAGCTGTAGCCAACTACTGCGAACAGCTCACAACGTATAAAATTGCCAAAATTAAATCAAAATTCATTTTATAATAAACGCTTTTTATAATTACCACTAAAATCTCTTAAGACAATGATTATAAGTTTATTACGATGAAGTTAGCTTTATAAATTTATGAATTGATGAATTATGCAGGTAAAACAAAGCTTTTGAAGAATTTCCTTAATTATTTCATTGCGGAAAAGATAATTTCATAAAAAATACGATAGTCAATTGAATAAGACTACCTTTGCCGCGCAATTTTCAAATAATTTTATGCCTAATTTTCAAGATCTTGGCTTAATTCCCGAGCTATTACAAGCTGTTGCAGAGCTTGGGTTTACGGAGCCAATGCCGGTACAATCTGCTGTAATACCCGTTTTATTGAATAAGCCTGTGGATATAGTTGGCTTAGCTGAAACCGGGACCGGAAAAACTGCAGCATTCAGTCTGCCTATTTTACAATATATAAAACCTGAAATACGACATACACAAGCTGTTATACTGTGCCCTACGCGTGAGTTGTGCATGCAGATAACCGCTGATATATCCAATTTTGCCAAATTCCTGCCGCATATACATACAGTTGCTATTTACGGCGGTGCTTCCATCGAGGGACAGATAAATAAACTACGTGAAAAACCTCAAATTGTAGTAGGTACACCGGGTAGAATGTACGATATGATTCGTCGCTCGAAGCTTGACCTATCGCATGTGAAATGGGTGGTGCTCGACGAAGCAGATGAAATGTTGGATATGGGCTTCCAAGAAGACTTAGACGCTATTTTGGACAAAATGCCAGATGAAAAACACAGTTTGCTGTTTTCGGCTACCATGCCGGCTCAAGTGGAGCATACGCTGACCAAATACATGAAGAATCCATTGATTAAGACTGTTGGGAAGCGAAATGTTGGAGCCGCCAATGTGAAGCATATTTATTATATGGTGCAGGCTAAAGACCGCTATTTGGCTTTAAAACGCATAGCCGATTATCATCCTAATATTTACGCAATTGTTTTCTGCAGAACCCGAAAAGAAACCCAAGAAGTAGCCGATATGCTTATTCGTGACGGCTATAATGCCGATGCCTTGCATGGCGACTTGTCGCAGGCACAGCGCGACTCGGTGATGAATCGCTTTCGCCAACGAAGTCTGCAAATGCTTATTGCTACCGATGTGGCAGCACGCGGGCTAGATGTGTCGGACCTAAGCCACGTGATTAATTATAACCTGCCCGATGAGCCGGAGGCTTATATCCACCGCAGTGGACGTACCGGTAGAGCAGATAAGCAAGGCGTATGTATAAGTATTATCAACCTCAAGGAAAAAGGACGACTAAAGCAGATTCAAAGGGTGGCAGGCAGAGAATTTGCCAAAGCAAAAGTGCCCACAGGGGTTCAAGTGTGTGAAAAACAATTGTTTCATCATATTGACCGCATGGAGAAGGTCGAACTAAACCATGAAGAAATAGATTCATTCTTGCCCGTGATTTATAGGAAGCTGGAATGGATGAACAGGGAGGAAATTATCAAGCGATTTGTAGCACTCGAGTTTAATAGATTCCTTGAATATTACCGAGATGCAAAAGATTTGAATGTGGATGAGCTGCCTGCGCGTGAACGTAAAGGCGGAACCAGAGAACAAAAGCCGTTTAAAAGAGAAGAACGTAAAAAGCGAGGGAAAGACAGCTTCGAAAGTAGGGAAGAAGGCTTTACCACCTTAATGCTTCGGATAGGTAGAAAAGATAATGTGGGTCCGCATCAAATTATCGGTATTATCAATGAGTTTACACGCACAAGAAATATTTCTATCGGAAGGATAGATATGATGGACCATTACTCTTTAGTGGATATTGATACCAACTCGGTCGAAAAAGTTTTAGATGCTTTTGATAATCCAAAACGCAACCGCAGTGGCATTCGTATCGAACTGCCGAATGAGAGAAATATGCGTCAAAGTCCAAAAAGCCGGGATAAGAAAAAACAATTTTCGAACAAGCCTAAGTCTGAAAAATCAGGCAAATACTCAAAACGCAGGAAATAAACTGTAGAGGCAGCTCCTTTGTGCTATGAGAGCTCAATATCATATGTAACTTACACATAACAAGTGTGTTATATAATTGATTGTATAGCTCCTTTTTAGCATAAATTCATTTTATGTAGTAGGCAAGTAGTATCTGTTTTCAGTAAATGTAGCAGCAATGTGGCAGTTGTTTCTAGCTGCTGTCTTAGTTAATACATTTAGTTTTGCATCATAGTTTTAAAATTGTAAAACATAAAAATACAGTTATGAAAAAGATTCTATTAATTCCGTTTTTAACTACTTTATTACTTCTTAATGCCATGGTTTCAGTTAGTCAGGAAGCCACATTAGTACCACTTATTGCGAGCGACAACTCTATTGTAAAGTCTGTTTCAAGTAATGGTTTATGGGCTACCGGTAATTATATCTCCGATGGTTATGACTTTGGCGCTACACTTTGGAATCTAAGCACCTATGAAGAAATTAAATTAAGCGAACCGAATATGCCTTCGGCAGCTAATGCGGTTACAAATGATGGTCAGATTGTAGTGGGTTCGTATAATGATATGCCGGCTTATTGGCAAAACGGTAGCTGGATATTTTTACCACTTCCTATCGAAGAAGGAATTGGCGAAGTAACAACGGTAACACCTGATGGCTCGATAATGGCAGGGCGTGTTTTTACTCCTTCAATGGGTGAAGCTTATGCTTGCTTATGGGAAAATGGTGAATTGGTTGATTTGAACCTGCCGGATAAGGATCGCCTTGGTGGAAATGCATATTTTAATGAAATTAACGCTGTTTCGGACGATGGCAATACCATCCTTGGTTGCTTAAATTATAATATTCTTCCCGACCGTACTGCATTTATAATTCGTGATGGTGAATACAGAATGTTTGGAGCTGAGCACTATGACCCTCAAACCGGAGGTGACGAATACAATTTTTACGATGTGCTTTCGATGAGTAAAGACGGCAACTGGGTGACAGGAGATATCTATTGGGTTGAAGAAATGTGGACCAGTGAATATTTTTGTCCTTTCCGCTATGATGTGGTAAATGATGAAGTTGAACTTTTCCTCAATGATGCAGAAGTGGCTTCTTTTGCGGTAGATAATGACGGCAACTTATACGGTGCAACACCATTAAATTATCCTTTGCGCTCAGCCTTGGTGTTGCGTAACGGACAATGGGTTTCATTTGAACAAATCATTATGTTGGAATACGGTATTGATGTGTTTGAAGCTACCGGATATGACGAGCTGTCGAATATTTTCTGTGTTTCAGCTGATGGTAAAACCGTTGCCGGAACTGATGGGATAGTAAAATATAATTGGGTATTAAAAACAGATGTTACTACCGGAATTGACAATCACGCGCAAACATCAAACCCGATGCAAGCAGTAGTGAAGGGTAACAAGCTGGTTTTAGGCGGTAAAGTAAAAACACTTACTGTATGCGATATGCAGGGAAAAACTGTAATGAGTCATGAAGTTAACGGCATGCCTGTTTTTGATATTTCGCATTTGCCTGCAGCGATTTATATTGTGAATATGAGTGATGCGCTGCAACATACCGTAAGTACAAAAGTGTATATGGGAAGATAAGCTGCTTAATTCATGAATTATGCAGGATAAAACTTTATATGAATAAGTTTTGAGAAAAAGATACTGGTAAATTTTGGTTTAATTGAATTGATGACCCGACAGATGGCTTTGCTATCTGTTGGGTTTTTTCATGCTAAAATCTAAAACCATAGTTTGGAAGCCATAAATTGTAACCAACTACTGCGAGCAACTCATAACGCAAAAATTGCCAAAATCAAATCAAAATTCATATTTAAATACACACTTTTCTATATCACCGCAAAACACTCTAACAGATTGATCACAAATCAATTACAACAAATACTGATTGACAAGCTTATGAATTGGTGAATTATGCAGGCTAAGCTCGATAACATTTTTCTATGATTTATTTGTTTTGCACCATAAAACGGAATTCTTTTCGTTCTATTTTTGTCAGAATTTAAAATAAGGGCACAATTATGAAAAAACCAGTCTTACTTATAGGAATAGTTGCTTCGTTTGTTTTTTTGTTTTCTTGTACAGAACAGTATAAACAAGAGATTGAACGTTTATCAATATATGCGGATAGCTTGAAGAACATTGAAGTAGAGAAAGATACAACAATGATGAGCTATATACGTGCGTTCAATGCTATCCAAAACAATCTTCAAGAAATTAAGGTCAAAGAGCGTTTGATAACGGAGCTTTCCATGGATGATATGGAACAGCGCTTATCCAAAGAACAAGAAATAAATAGGGATATAAACGCTATTTATGAACTTTTACTTGAAAACAGAAATACATTGGAGCAATTGCGTAAACAATTAAATGTTTCCGGTCAAAAGAATGTGGAGCTGGAGCGTATGATTGCAAATTTGAATACACAAATTGAACAAAAGGACCAAGAAATCACCCAACTTAAACAAAGCCTGGCAAACAGGGAGCTTACCATTGAAAATTTGGAACAAAATCTGGATGCCATACAAGCTTTGAGTGACGAGCGTGCAACGCGCATTGAAGAACAAACCATGGAGCAAAATACAGTTTGGTATATTATTGGCTCAAAAAAATATCTTGAGGAACAAGATATTGTGGCAAAGGAAGGTGGTGTGATTGGTATTGGAAGAAGTAGAAAAATGAGTGAAACATTCGATCCTTCTTTGTTTACCCGTGCCGATCAGCGAGATTTGGTGAGCCTGCCTATTTTCAGCAAGAAAGCTCGCTTAATAAGCATTCATCCGGCAGCAAGCTATGAATTTATCGGTGAGAAAAGCATCGATAGCCTGCATATTCTTTTCCCGGACGATTTCTGGAGCGCATCCCGCTATTTGGTTGTCATGATTGACTAAAAAAGACATAAAAAAAAGCCGGAGTTTCCGGCTTTTTTTGATCGTTATTTGTTTGCTTTAACAGCTTCAATCAGATCGGGCAATACTTTTAATGCATCACCTACTATGCCGTAGTCGGCAGCTTCAAATATTGGTGCTTCGGGATCTTTATTTACCGCAACAATTACTTTTGATGAGCTTACGCCCCCCAAATGTTGAATTGCTCCGGAGATGCCGAATGCAAAATAAAGATTTGGTGCAATGATTTTTCCGGTCTGCCCGACATGTTCACTATGTGGGCGCCATCCTTCGTCAGAAACCGGACGAGAGCAAGCCATTCCGGCACCAAGCTCTTCAGCTAAAGATTCCAGCAGATGCCAGTTATCGGCTGACTTCATCCCACGACCTCCGGCTACTACGATATCGGCTTCGTTTAATAGTACTTTTCCGGTCTGTTTGCTGGTCTCCAGCACTTCCAATGAAAAGTCGGCATCTGTTAAGCCGGTGTCAAATGATTGCTTCTCAACGGATACCGGGTTTTCGACCAATCCGAAAGAGTTATAGGATAAGCTTAATACTTTGATAGCGCTATCAATTTGCATTTGGGCATTTGCTTTTCCGGTAAACACCTTTTTTTCTACAATGAAAGGATTCATTGAAGTAGGCAATCCGGTTGCTGCGGTTACCAAACCTGCGTTAAGACGCACGGCAAGGCGAGGTGCAATGGCTTTTCCAAGGTTGTTGTGTGCCAAAACCACCACTTCGGCCGATACATTGTCGGCAGCAGCTTTTATAGCTTTGGTGATAGCACGGTTATCCATGGAGGCAAAACGGTCATCGTCGGCAGTTAACACCTTACTAATACCATATTGACCTAATTTATCCAATTCGGTATCATCTACTTTTCCTAGTGATACGGCAACTGCTTGTATGCCTTTTTCTTTGGCCAAAGCAGCTGCATAAGACGCAAGTTCAAAGCTGATTTTCTTGAACTTTCCATCCCAGTTTTCTGTATATATTAATATAGACATGATTTGCTGATTTTTTATATTTATAAAACTTTGGCTTCTTCTTTGAGCAGTCTTAGGAGCTCGGCTGCATTATCTTCCTCAACCATTTTGCAGGCTGACTTTGGAGCCGGCATTTCAAGTTTTGTAATGCTTACATGTGAAGCCGAATCAACTGCCGGAACCACTTCCAAGGGTTTGCTTCGAGCCATCATAATACCACGCATTGCAGGTATTCGAGCTTCTTTTGCAATTCCCTTTTGCACTATGGCAAGCAGGGGAGTATCGCATTTCAGCTGTTGGCTTCCGCCGTCAATCTCACGGCTTAAAAGGAGCTTATCGGCTTCCAGGTCAAGGCCTGAAACAGCCGAAACGGAATTGATATCCAATAACTCGGCAAGCATGCCTCCTACGGCTGATCCGTTATAATCCGAAGCTTCAATCCCTGCCAGAATCAAATCATAATCTTTTGCTACTTGAGCTAATTGCGTGGCAACGAATAAGGCATCTTTTGGTTCGGTATCTACACGGATGGCTTTGTCTGCCCCCACCGCAAGTGCTTTACGCAAAGTGGGTTCGGTTTGTGCCAAACCAACATTGATTACATCAATTGAGCTGATTGCAGATCCATTGCTTTCCTTTAATTCAACAGCCCGCGTAAGTGCCAGCTCGTCCCATGGGTTGATAATCCACTGGACTCCGGCAGTATCAATACCGGTTTGTGCTGCATTGAATTTAATTTTTGTTGTGGTATCGGGTACATTCCCGATCAATACGAGTATTTTCATAAAAATAATTTTGAGATTTCAATGAAATTATATGTTGCAAAGATAATAAAATCCGATTAAATATTTCACTTATGAGCTTTAAATAGCCTTGTAAATGAATTAGTTAAACATATCCTGCATAATTCATGAATTAAGCAGTATATCAACCTTATTTTGTTTATCTGAGTAAATCGCGGCTAATCACAATTTTTTGGATTTCCGATGTTCCCTCATAAATTTGCGTAAGCTTTGCTTCGCGCATAAGGCGTTCTACATGATATTCTTTCACATATCCGTAACCGCCGTGAATTTGTACTGCTTCCGTCGTCACTTCCATTGCGATATCTGCTGCATACTGTTTTGCCATGGCACTGGCAACTCCAAACGGCTTACCTTGGTCTTTCAGCCAAGCTGCTTTTAAGCAAAGGTTACGTGCATTTTCTACTTTTACTGCCATATCTGCCAGCTTGAAAGCAATTGCTTGATGGTTTGCAATTTCGGTACCGAAAGCCTTACGTTCTTTTGCATATGCAATGGAACGTTCCAAAGCTCCTGAGGCAATACCTAAGGCTTGTGCGGCAATACCGATACGACCACCCTCCAATACCTTCATTGCAAAAGTAAAGCCAAAGCCTTCTTCGCCTATGCGGTTTTCTTTGGGAACCTTTACATCGTTAAACATCACTGAATGTGTGTCGCTGCTACGCATTCCCATTTTATCTTCGGCAGGTCCCAATGTGATTCCGGGGCTGTCTTTATCTACGATAAATGCAGTAATCCCTTTATGCCTTTTGGAAGCATCGGTTTGTGCAATAAGTATATATGTTGAGGCACTATTTCCGTTTGTAATCCAGTTTTTGGTTCCATTAACCAAATAATAATCTCCTTTATCTTCCGCTGTGGTTCGTTGGCTGGTGGCATCCGATCCGGCTTCCGGCTCAGACAATAAAAATGCTCCTATTTTCTCACCACTCGCCAATGGCTTCAGGTATTTTTCTTTTTGTTCTTCATTGCAATATTCTTCCAAGCCGTAACAAACCAGTGAGTTATTTACTGATACAATAACACTTACGGAGGCATCTACTTTACTGAGTTCTTCCATGGTCAAAACATAAGAAACGACATCCATTCCGCCGCCATTATATTTTGGGTCGACCATCATTCCAAGCATGCCCAGCTCGGCAAGCGATTTAACATGTTTTGTGGGAAATTCTCCGCTAGCATCACGTTCCAGTACGTCCTGAATCAGTTCACGTTGCGCAAACTCGCGTGCAGCTTGTTGGATCATTAATTGTTCTTCAGTTAATTCAAAATTCATATGTATATTGATTTAATAAAAAATAAAATTTGCACTTATTATTTAACTATTTAAACTCCAAATTGTTGCATGATTCGGACTAAATTCTTTTCGTAATCTGCAATTACTTCATTTACAATATCGGAGGCAGGTTTCACCTCCTTAATTATCGCTGCAACTTGACCTATTTCGAGTTCGCCTTCCTGCATATCTCCTTCAAACATGCCTTTTTTTGCTCGTCCGCGCCCAAGGAGGCTTTTTAACTCATCTGCGGTGGCATTCCTTTCTTCGGCTTGTTTCACGAGCTGATAAAACTCATTTTTCAGGAGGCGTACCGGGATTAGCTTTTTCATCATCAGCTCGGTATCTCCTTCTGCCGATTGAATAATACGGTCTTTAAATGCGGGATGAGCTGAAGACTCTTGTGAAGTTGCAAAAGCAGTCCCTATCTGAACTCCGTCGGCACCTAATGCCATGGCAGCAAGCATTTGACTTCCGGTGGCAATACCGCCTGCCGCGATAATCGGAATATCGGTAATTTCGCGTATCAGCGGAAGCAAAACCATGCTTGTCGATTCTTCAAATCCGTTATGTCCACCTGCTTCAAAGCCTTCGGCAACAATGGCATCCACACCGGATTCAATAGCTTTGAGCGCAAATTTACGGTTGGCAATCACATGAATAACCGTGATGCCTGCCTCTTTGAGATATGCGGTGTATTTAGCAGGGTTTCCCGCTGAAGTGATTACAATGGGTATCTTTTCATGTATAATTGTTTCAATATGTGCATCGATATCGGGATATAACAAAGGAAGATTAACACCAAAGGGCTTTGAAGTGGCTTGTTTTGCTTTTTTGATATGTGTTTTAAGCACATCCGGATACATCGAGCCGGAGCCGATGATACCCAGCCCGCCTGCATTGCTGACTGCTGCCGCCAACTCCCAGCCACTGCACCAAATCATGCCCGCTTGAATAAGTGGGTAGCGGATGCCTAAAAGCCTACAAAGTCTGTTGTTGTTAAAAGATTGTGCCTTGTTATTGCCATCAAATGTCATATTGAAAAATTTTTGAAATTACTGATCAAATTCGGGATTTGGAATAGGCTCTTGCACATGCCCTTCTGCATCCGTATATCCGTAAATTCGGTCAAATAGTATTTTATATTTTGCCTTAATAATATTTCTGCGCAGCTTCAAAGTAGGGGATAGCTATCCGGTTTCAGGGGTCCACTCGGTACAAGTCAGTTCAAACTGCTTAATCTGTTCGTGTGGGTTTAATCCTTGATTGATGCGTTCAACCTCTTGTTTAAAGCGTTCAATTACCTTCGGATGCTGAATCAATGCTTTGCTGTCACGATATTTTACATTATTTAAAAACGCCCAGCCATTTAAGAAATGAAATGCGGGTCCGATAATGGCGGCAGTAAATTTTTCTCCTGCGCCAACCACCATAATTTGTTCGATAAACTGGGATTCTTTATAAATGTTTTCAACCACTTGAGGTGCTACATATTTCCCGGTCGACAGTTTGAAAATTTCTTTCTTCCTATCGGTGATTTTCAGTATGTTACGATCTTGTAGTTCACCTATATCACCGGTATGGAACCATCCTTCGGAATCAATTACTTCGGCAGTCCTTTCCGGGTCTTTATAATATCCCATCATAAGACTTGGTCCGCGCATGAGTATTTCACCATCTTCAGCAATTTTCACTTCTACATTTTCCAGCAAGGGTCCCACGGTTCCGAAGCGCATATTTGGGTATTCGGCATGGTTTACGGCAATTACCGGAGATGTTTCAGTAAGGCCGTATCCTTCTTGAATTTTTAAACCGGCGCAGTTGAAAACGCGTGCCAATCGAGGTTGTAGGGCGGCTCCACCGGAAACGATCACTTTGAGATTGCCTCCCAAGGCTTCGCGCCATTTTTTATAAATTAATTTATCGGCTATTTTTCGCTGTAGCTCATAAAATGCTCCGTTTTCACGATTTAACTCATATTTGAGGCCTAGATCCACTGCCCAGAAAAAGAGTGCCTTTTTTATTCCGGATAAATTTCTTCCGGTTAATATCAATTTGTCGTAAAGCTTCTCAATCACGCGAGGCACCGAGGCAAAACCATCAGGGCTGACTTCACGGAGGTTGTCACCTATTGTGTCAATGCTTTCGGCATAATAAACCGATACTCCTTGATATTGAAGTAAATAGTTTACCATGCGCTCAAACACATGGCATAAAGGCAGGAAGCTGAGGAACATGCCCTTATGGTCTACCGGCAATAAGTGCGTGCTTGCCTTTACATTTGAAAGGAAGTTGTTATGACTTAACATAACGCCTTTTGGAACGCCTGTAGTACCGGAAGTATAGATAATAGAAACCAAATCTTCGGCTGATATGCCGGCTTTTATTTCAGCTAATCTTTCAGGCTCATGATTTGTTTCACCCAATTTGAAAATTTCATGGATGTTATTTGCAGCTGCTACCCGATCAATCGTAAATAGTTTTTCAATATTTGGTGTTTTATCGGCAAGCGGCTTAATTTTATCATAAAATGCTTGGGATGAAACGATTACAAGGCGCGCATCTGAATGTTCCAGTATATGTTTGTATTCCTCATCGCTATTATTGGGATAAACCGGCACATGCACTGCCCCAATTTGACTCATTCCCATGTCCATAATATTCCACTCGGGGCGATTGTTGGATATGGTAAAGATTTTATCTCCCTTTTTAATCCCCATCTGCAGTAGCCCGTAGCTGAAGTCATCCACCAATTTTTTATAGAGGGCCGATGAAAATTTTTCCCAAATTCCGTTTCGCTTTACGGCAAGGGCATCATCTTTTGGGTATTGGTCGAGCATTTTGCTCACAATGTCGAAAGTACGTAATATTTCCATGTCGATTTGTTTTTTGATGTTATTGTTTTTGTTTAAAAGTCCATGTAAACCAAAATGTTGCAACTTCTTGTCCACTTTTGTCAAATCCGCTGCTGCTTACGGTAATCGTTTCTCCTTTATTAGTTTGCAGGCATTGCTGTACTGTTTCGGCTATCTGCTTCCCGGCATTACTTTGAAAGTATATTCGTGAGCGTGCCTTTTTGCCAAATTCGGCTTTCATTGCCAATACAAGCATGGAAACCTTTGTGGGAGCTTGTTGTACGGCATGCATTGCTTGCAATCCGGAAGCCAGCTCGGCAGCCATCGCTAAAGCAGCAAAATAAACTGATTTGAACGGGTTTTTAGTGATGAAGTTATATGGGATAGAAACTTCTGCAAGTTCCTCATCAAAGCGTTCCACCCTTAATCCTGCCAAAAAAGCCAATGGCAGATTGAAAAGCAGGTATAGTCTGAATCGAAAAGGCTTTTTAAGCCGGTCGATTAAACTAGCTGAAACTTTGTTTTTCTGCTTTTTTACTGCATCCATGAGAGTGAAAAATGTATTTATAAATACCTGACTGATTGCTTATTGTGTTAATTAAATAACAAACAAAACAACTCTTTAGGGTAAAGATAGTGGAAAAATCAATATTACAAAATGAAAATTGATTTTCCACTATCCGGATTTCGTTTTGGTTAAGATTTCAATCAGCGAAAATTCTAAAATATATATTTATTTTCTTCAATTACTGTGGCGGCAATTCTACGCCTTGCTGCAACGGTATTTATGGCGGGCGATTTGGTGAATCGTCTCATTCCCATCAGCATAGCCTGTTGTTCATCTGAGCTTGCAAATGCATTTACCGCATCATTACCGTGCTTTTGAATTGTTGCTGCCACATCATAGAAAAACACATCTGCCACATCTTTCAATAATTCAAGTTTAGATGCTTCCAAGCTGTCTGCTTGTTTTTCGATGCGTAACAGCAGCGATTCGGCTGCATAGGTGTATATCGCCATATCTGCCAGATGAAGCATAATTTCTTGTTCGTCTGCAAATTTGTCCATAAACTGTTGTACGGCAGCTCCCGCAACCATTAATATCGATTTTTTGAAGTTTTGAATCATTTTTTTCTTGGCTTCAAAATAATCTACGCTTGTCGAACCAAAATCCGGTATTCCCATCAGTTCTTTTGCGACTGCCATTGCAGGACCTAAAAGGTCAATTTCGCCTTTCATGGCTCTTTTCAGCAGTTCTCCAACGATTACCATGCGGTTAATTTCGTTGGTTCCTTCAAAGATACGGTTGATGCGCGAGTCCCTATAGGCGCGTTCGACTGCTGTTTCGGCCGAATAGCCCATTCCTCCGTAAATCTGTACGCCTTCGTCTACGATATAATCGAGCACCTCGGAGCCATACACCTTGGCAATGGAAGCCTCAATGGCATATTGGCGCATGGCTTCCACCGATGCATGCCCTTTATCCATTCCGCCGGCTGTTAAGCTGTTTGTCGCATCTTCTATGTTTTGGCTTGCTCTATAGGTGAGCGATTCGGAAGCATAGGTGCGTATCGTCATTTCTGCAATTTTATGCTGTATAGCTCTAAACTCGGCAATTGGTTTTCCAAATTGCTTACGTTCTTTGGCATATGAGGTGGCATATGAAATAACGCCTTTGGCAGCGCCTACCGTGGCACCTGAAAGCTTAATGCGCCCAAGATTTAAGATGTTTAATGCAATTTTGAATCCGTCATTGCGTGCACCCAATAAATTTTCTACCGATACTTTTACATCTTCCAGATAAATTTGAACGGTGGAAGAGCCTTTGATTCCCATTTTTTCTTCCTCCGGTCCGGCTTTCACTCCGGGACTGTTTGCTTCTACTATGAACGCACTCAGGTTTTTGTCGTCATCAATACGTGCAAAAACAATTAATAAATCAGCTACTCCACCGTTTGTAATCCAAATCTTAACTCCGTTAAGGATATAGTGTTTTCCGTCTTCGCTCAATACGGCTTTTGTTTTTCCCGAATTGGCATCCGAGCCGGCATCAGCTTCGGTAAGGCAGTAAGCCCCAATGTATTCGCCACTTGCCAGCAAAGGAAGGTATTTGGCTTTTTGCTCTTCATTTCCGTAATATAATATGGGTAGTGTGCCAATTCCGGTATGTGCTGCAAACGCAACCGCAAAGCTGAATCCTTTACCCATTTCTTCGGTTGTGAGCATGGAGGTGACAAAATTTTGCCCAAATCCGTTGTATTCTTCCGGAAGTGAGATAGCCAACAAACCTAATTCTCCCGCATCTTTGAGCATTTTGGTCAACAATTTTCGATCATGTTGTTCAAGCTGATCCATTTGTGGCACAACTTGTGTTTCGGTAAAGTCACGACAGCTTTGAGCCATCATCCGCTGTTCTTCAGTGAATTCTTCGGGTATGAAGATATCCTGTGCCACGGTTTCTTTTATAAGGAATTCGCCTCCTTTAAGCATTGTTTTTTCTGACATAGTTATTATTTTTATTTGGTTTCATTGATTTAGGATAAAATTTCAAAAATTCCTGCGGCTCCTTGTCCGGTGCCTATACACATACTTACCATACCATATTTTTGCTGCCTGCGTTTCAGTTCATTCAGTATTTGTACAGTCAGTTTCGAACCGGTTGCTCCGAGCGGATGCCCTAAACCGATGGCTCCTCCATTTACGTTTACTTTTTCCGGGTCCAAGCCCAGCTCACGTATGGTGGCAAGCGATTGGGAAGCAAATGCTTCATTCAGCTCGATGAGGTCGATGTCATTTAATGCAATGCCACTGTGTTTCAATACCTTTGGTATGGCAGCTATAGGTCCGATACCCATCTTATAAGGTTCTACGCCTGCAACTTGATAATCCACCAATCGAGCGATAGGTGTCAGATTAAACTGCTTCACAATTTTTTCTGATACCACGAGCACGAAGGCGGCACCGTCCGACATTTGTGATGAGTTGCCTGCAGTGGATGTGCCTCCCACCGCAAAGGCAGGCTTTAAGCCGGCTAAAGCTTCGAGGCTGCTGTCACGACGAGGACCTTCGTCCGTATCGAAAATAAATTCTGCCTCTTGAAGCTTATCGTTCTTCACAAATCTTTCTTTTACTGTAATTGGAACGATCTCATCTTTAAATTTGCCTGCATCTTGTGCTGCAATAGCGCGTTGCATGGATTGTAAAGCAAATAAATCTTGGTCTTCGCGGCTTATTTGATATTCCTTGGCAACCATTTCGGAGGTTAAGCCCATGCTTAAATACCATTTCGGATGTTTCATTGCTACTTCCGGATTGGGCACTTGCCTCCAGCCTCCCATAGAAATCATCGACATGGTTTCGGCACCACCTGCAATGATGATATCGGCTATGCCGGCAGATATTTTTGCGGATGCAATAGCAATGGATTCCAGACCGGATGCGCAATAGCGGTTCACGGTTGAGCCGGGCACCTCCACTGTATCCATCGACATAAGTGATAGCAAACGCCCCATATTAAAGCCGGTTTCTGCCTCTGGGAATGCATTTCCAACCACAACATCATCGATCATTTGATGTTCGATTTGCGGAAAATCCGAAATTAGTTTTTTGATTAAGGTTGCTGCAATGTCATCCGGACGCGTGAAGCGTAATTTTCCTCTGGGTGCTTTTCCTATGGCGGAACGATAGCCGCCTATGATATATGCGTTCATGATTTTTGTCTTTTTTAATGATTAATTACGAATTATTTTTCCGGATACTATGAGACTTTGCATACGTTCTAAGGTTTTTCGTTGGCTGCAAAGCTCCAAAAAGGCTCTTCGCTCGAGATTGAGTAGGTATTGCTCCGAAACTTCGGTTAGAGGTTGTGAAATATCTCCTCCGGCAAGCACCCATCCCAGCTTTTCGGCAATCAGCTTGTCGTGCTCACTCATATAGCCTGCTGTGGTAAAGCCGTCGCTTCCGACATATACCATTCCGAGTGCTTCTTTTCCTAATACTTTGATGTCATTTCGAGGCACCGGTTTGCTATATCCCTTTTCAACCATGGTAAGTGCGACTTTTTTTGCATATGCTAGCTGATGTTGCCTGCTGACAATGACTTCATCAATGCCTTTACGCAGGTATCCCAGCTCAAATGCTTCGTAAGCGGAGGTAGAAACTTTTGCCTGACCAATTGTTAAAAAGCGATTTTGGAATGCATTGGTACGCACATCGCCCTCTTTCAGTTCATCTCCAAGGCGGAGTGCAAATTCTTTGGAGCCTCCGCCTCCCGGAATAAGCCCTACACCGAATTCTACCAATCCCATATAGGTTTCGGCATGTGCAATGACTTTATCGGTATGCATACACAGCTCGCAGCCGCCGCCAAGTGTCATTCCATGTGGAGCCGAAATGACGGGCACGGAAGAATAACGCATACGCATGGTCGTTTTTTGGAACCATTGTACCGCCATATCCAGCTCTTCCCATTCTTGCTCAATGGCAAGCATATAAATCATGCCTACATTGGCTCCCGCCGAGAAATGCTCTCCTTCATTCGAAATAATTAATGCGGAATAAGACGATTCTGCCAAATCCAAGGCTTTGTTTAAGCCCTCAAGCACGCCTGCACCAATGGTGTTCATCTTGGTGTGAAACTCAATATTTAAAATTCCGTCTCCCAAATCCGTAATGCTGGTATCAGCGTTTTGCCAAATAGTGTTTTGCTCGCGCAGCATATTGAGGGCAAGTATATTCTCTTGACCCGGTATCAGCTTGTAGGATTTGTTGGGGATATCGTAAAAATATTTGCGTCCGTTTTCCAGCTTGTAAAAGCTTGTAATGCCATGTTCCAGCATTTCATATACCCAATCTGCAGCTTTTTCGCCTGCTTCTTCCATTGCCTTTACGGTCTTGCCGACTCCAACGGCATCCCAGCTTTGGAAAGGACCCAGCTGCCAACCAAAGCCGGCGTTTAAGGCATCATCAATCTTGTAGATTTCATCTGCAATCTCGGGAATTCGTAGCGAAGTAAAGCGAAACAAACTATAAAAGCTTGCTCTGTAAAATTCACCTGCTTTTCCTTTATCAGCCAATAAAATCGGCATGCGCTCAGCTACATTGTCAATTCCTTTTGTTTTGTCAAAGACCGATAATTTTGGTTTGGGATGTTCTTCATACTCGAGGGTGTCGAAATTAATTGCCAAAAACTTCCGTTCTCCGTTTTCAACCACTTTTTTGAAGAATCCCTGCTTGGTTTTCTCTCCCAGCCATTTGTTGTCCAGCATTTTTTGCAGATAATCCGGTATGCTGAAGCATTCTTTTGACTCATCATCGGTCAGCTCCTTGATGTTATTGGCTACATGTACAAGGGTGTCAAGGCCGACCACATCTGCGGTTCGAAAGGTTGCTGATTTTGCGCGCCCGATAATTGGACCGGTAAGCCTGTCAATTTCGGGTATGCTTAAATCGTATTTCTTTACATTATTGAACAGCTGCATAATTCCGAATGTGCCTACTCGATTTGCTATAAATGCAGGTGTATCTTTAGCAATAACTGCGGTTTTTCCCAGAAAACGTGCTGCATAATCCGTTAAGAAGTGAATCACTTCCGCTTTGGTATGTATTGTCGGGATTATTTCAAAAAGCTGCAGATAGCGTGGCGGATTAAAGAAATGCGTGCCACAGAAATGCTGTTGAAAATCTTCACTTCTGCCTTCTGCCATTTGTTCAATCGAAATGCCGGAAGTGTTTGAGCTTACAAGCGTTCCGGGCTTGCGGAATTTATCCAGCTTTTCGAGTACTTGCTGTTTGATGTCCAAGCGTTCGACAACCACTTCTATCACCCAATCATAGTCTTTGATTTTGTGAAAATCATCTTCGAAATTGCCAGTTTTTATTCGTTTGGCAAATGAAATATCATAAATGGGTGAAGGTTTTGACTTTAGTGCGGCAGCCAACGCTTTGTCCACAAGTCGATTTCTGACTTGCTTGCTTTCAAGGCTGTAGCCTTTGGCTTTTTCTTCGTCTGTTAGCGTTTGCGGTACAATATCAAGCAGCAGCACTTCGAGCCCGATATTGGCAAAATGACAGGCGATGGCGGAGCCCATAACCCCGGAGCCAAGAACAGCCACTTTGTTGATTCTTCTAGTCATAGATGTTGTTTTAATAGGTTATTAATCAATTAAATATTTTGTCTTATTTATTTTCTGTGCAATCTGTTGGCTCGAAACGGCTTACTTCCTTGCACACTTCATCACGGATAGCCGAACACACTTTTACAAAGCTTTTAAAGTCAGCCTCACTGATTTGAGGAAATACCTTGCTGTTAAAATCAGTAACTACTTGCCGCGCTTTTTTTCGAAGCTGCACCCCTTTTTCAGTCAGATGAACAAAAACCACGCGCCGGTCAACTTTGTCTTTGCGCCGGTAAATCAACTCATCTTCTTCCATATTTTTTAATAATCGCGTCAAGCTGGTAGAACTCATGCCCATCATTGGAGCAATGCGGGTGGCGGCTACGCCTTGAGGCGGGACCATGATTAATACATAGGCAACCCCTTGCGTGACCCCATGTTCGGCAGCAAGTAAATTATACATTCGACGCATTGCAAAAAGCGTCCCACGTATCTGATAATCAACTGTTTCTTGAATTTTCATAGAAATAATGCTATGCATGCATTGCAAATATATGAATATTTTTAGTCGGAATGCAATCGTTTTCGATAAAAAAATCATAAAGAAGTTTAAACCTGCATAATTCACCAATTCATAAGCTTGTCAATCTAACTTTATCGTAATAAGCTTATAATCGTTGCGTTAGGGGGATTTTAGTAGTTACTTTAAAAGCTGTTTATTATAAAATTAAATTCATGAATTAAGGAGGTAAAAGCTGCTTTTGTAATAATTTTTTAGATATTTGAAGTTTTGATGCATCTCGTAGTTGCAGAATACGTATTTTGAAAGATCATATTATGAAGGCAAGGATTTCTTTATCTGAAATGCTCGGAATTGAACACAATCTTTTGGTGGCTCCCATGTTTTTGATTTCAAACAGTGCGATGGTCATTTCTGCTTTAAAGGCAGGTGCCACGGCAGCGATTCCCGCATTAAACTATCGCACGGATGAGGAGCTTCGGGAGGCGGTAAAAGAAATACGTGAGGCTACGGACAAGCCCTTTGGTTTTAATCTCATTGTAAACAAGTCGAATCCGTATTATATGCGTCAACTCACCACACTTTGTGAGCTGAAAGTCGATTTTATTATTACTTCTTTGGGAAATCCCAAGCAAATTATTGAAGCTTGTAAGCCATTGGGTATCAAGGTATTTTGCGATGTGGTCAATTTGGAATATGCGCTCAAGGTGGAGGCTTTGGGAGCTGATGCCTTGATTGCTGTGGGCAGCGAGGCGGGCGGTCATTGCGGTCCGGTTTCAAACAATCAATTACTGCCTGAATTATTGAATGCATGTAAAATCCCGGTCATTGCTGCCGGCGGAGTAGGTACTTCTGCACATTACCGCGCTTATTTAGAAAAAGGAGCTGCGGGAGTATCGGTTGGAACGATTTTTATTGCTACCGAGGAATCTCCGGTTTCAAATGACTACAAACAAGCAATTGTGGTTTATGGAGCCAAGGATATTGTATTGAGTACCAAGCTTTCAGGCATGCCGCTCACGGTGATTAACACTGCTTATGTACAAAAGATCGGTACACAAGCTTCGTGGCTGGAGCGTGTGCTGCAACGAAACAAGCGTATTCGTAAATATGTGAAAATGGTGGTATATGCCCGAGGAATGAAGAAGTTGGAAAAAGCTGCATTCTCCGCATCTTACCAAACAGTTTGGGTAGCCGGTCCTTCTATTGAATACGTAAAAAAGATTCGCAAGCTAGGGCAGCTGGTAAAGGATTTGGTACTTGCTCCGCATGTTAAAGATGCTGTGGATTAGTTTAATCGCGCTTTAAGATGGCAGCCCTCCCGTCAAGCTTTTGGGAGGGCGACTTATATAACCGCAAGCTAACTATCCCAATAAAATACACTGACTAAAGACTAAGCCCCTGCCCGGGCATATTGCATGGCATTTTTCCACTTTCATACCCATGTTCTGCGAATACTATATGATTTGAATGAACGAATGTTTATATTTGTTTCGTAAATCGGAAGCTAGATAATAGCTAAAGAATGGACTTTGAGATAAAATTTTAGACACTAAAAAAAGTTATGCGTGTAATTTTTCTTTAGTTTTGTAACTAATATTTATTGCGTATAATATAAGTAAATGGCACAAATCAAAAAAAATAGATTGGTTGCCCCTTTTGTTAAGTGGGTTGGTGGTAAAAGACAAATAATGTCTTCTATCACTAAGCTTATGCCCAAAAACATTAAGGAATATACATATATTGAGCCGTTTGTTGGTGGAGGAGCTGTCTTATTTCAACTACAGCCTAAAAATGGAGTGATTAACGATTTTAATAAAGAATTAATAAACACTTATCAAGTAATAAAAAATAATATTGACGAACTCATCGAAGATCTAAAAACACACAAAAATACTTCTGATTATTTTTATGATATTCGTTCTTTAGATAGAGAAGATGATTTTGAGAAACTATCAAAAGTAAAAAGAGCCTCACGTGTTTTGTACTTGAATAAAACTTGCTTCAATGGTTTATATCGAGTAAATAATGCGGGTGAATTTAATGCTCCGTTTGGACACTACAAGAATCCAAATATTGTAAATGAACCAACCTTAAAAGCGGTTAGCAATTATCTTAATTCAAACAATATTAAAATTTTAACCGGAGACTATTCAGAAGCATTGAAGTTAGCAGATGAAAATTCTTTTGTTTATTTAGATCCACCTTATCACCCAATATCAGAAGGCTCTAATTTTACAGGCTATGTGCAAGGAGGGTTTAATATGTATGACCAAGTAGATTTACGCGTTGCTTGTGATGAATTAAATAAAAAAGGAATTAAGTTTTTACTCTCAAATTCTGCATCACCTTTTATTTTGGATCAATACGAAGATTATAATATTGAAATTGTAAAAGCAAAAAGAGCTATAAATTCAAACGGATCTAAACGAGGAGATGTTGATGAAGTCTTAATTAGAAATTATGAGTAAAAAATCTAAACTTGATGACAATTGGGAGAAAATATTCCTAAAATATAGGATTCTTGATAAAGTACAAAGGAATGGTTTTGTAGAGATATCAGCTAAACAAATTAATGAATTCAGAGAGGCTCGTTTGATGACAAAATTTGATCACCGCTCTCAATTACCAGCATTGTTTGCTAAAAACAACTTGGCAATCTTGCCAGTATCAAGAGGAACATATACAATTGGTGAGTTTGAAGTTTTTAATTTTTTCAATACAGATGAGGCTGATATTCAAACGATTGAATTCCCTTCATTTTTAGAAAGTTTAGACTATAAAAATATAACAAGCGAGTCAACTGCGATTAATTGTGCATTTGTTTCTAACATATTACACAATTTCACTCACGAGGATAGTCTGCTGCCTACTATAAGTGGTCGAATGAGTTCTTCCAAATTTGATTTTAAAGTAAATTCATCAAAAGGCCTGTTTAAAGTAATGGTTGAAAATTCCCAAATAGAAATTGATGGGGGTTATGAGGGTGATAATTCTTTAATTATAATTGAAGCCAAAAATTATATTTCTGACGACTTTCTTGTTAGGCAGTTATATTATCCTTTCAGACTTTGGGATGGAAAAATAACCAAAAAGGTTAGACCTGTCTTTCTAACTTATTCAAACGGTGTTTTTCATTTAAGAGAATATGAATTTCAAGAATCCAACAAATATAATTCTATAGCTTTAGTACAACATAAGAAATATGTTGTTCAGGAAGGAAGTTTTAACATCGAAGCATTAGAAGAAATTATTGAAAAAACCAGGTTAAGACCAGAACCAAAAGATGTTCCGTTTCCACAAGCTGATAGTTTTGAGCGAGTAATTAATCTTTGCGAATTATTAAATGAACGTGATTTTATAACAAAAGAAGATATAACCACAAATTACGATTTTGATCAAAGGCAAACTGATTATTATGCTAATGCAGGAAAATATTTAGGGTTAATTGAAATTGGAAAGGATGTAGCAACGGAACAGATTGGTTGTTATCTTACCAAATTAGGAAAACAAATATTTTCCATTAACATAATAGACAGGCAAAAAGAGTTTGTAAAACTAATTTTATCTAAAAAAGCATTTAAAAACACTTTAAAGCAAAATTTAAAGAAAGGAGAAATGCTTACTAAAGATGAAATCGTCGAAATAATGAAAAAATCCAATTTACATAAAATTGATTCTGATTCAACATATTACAGACGAGCCTCGACAATATCAGGATGGATAAATTGGGTTATAGATCAGGTTGAAGAATAAAATAGCCATCACATAATCTGCAGATAGGTAAAAACTGCAATGAACGTTTTCGATTTAAAGTATTTAGTTAAATTTGAGGCTGGCGATTCGTATGAAGATTTGTGCGAAAAATGCCGTATTTGCCAAGTTGTCCATCATTAATTCTCATTTAAAATAAACATATGAATAATGGAAAAAAATTAGAAAAATTAGTAAGGCTTGTTCAGGAAGCCCTCAAGAATATACCTAATACAGAAATTTTTTCTAACTATAAAATAGAAAACATCAGTGGTAGGAATAGAGAGATTGATGTTTTTATAAAGTCTCAAATTAATGGTATGGATATTACAATTGCTATTGAATGTAAAGATTATAAGAACGCAATTCCTGTGAAAGAAATTGAAGCATTCAATAGTAAATGTTGCCGTATTAAAGGTATTTCGAAAAAGATTTACGTTTCTTCAAACGGTTATCAAGCAGATGCAATAGAAGCTGCAAAAGACTTTGAAATCGAATTATATAAATTAAATGAAATATCAAAACAACAAATAAAAGAATGGTTTCCCATCAAAAAATTAAACCCAAATATTAAATTGAAACAGCCTTATAAAATTTACATTCACGGTACAGAGGATGATATGAAGAATATACCAAATGAAGAAATTATACTGCATTTTGATGAAGATAGACCATCAACCCTTATAACAAGTTTTTTATGGAACGAAGTTGTAGTTCCTGAACAAAGAACAATTCTAAATTATATGTTATTTGGTTTCATGAAAGGAAACTGTAGAAAAGAAGATGATAAGTATACAAGAATGCCGTTTGTATTGGATGTAAAAGGAGTTTATATATTTGGAAAGAATAACAAGAAAATTAACGTACATATAATTGAGGCTGAAGTGGTTTGTTGGTATGGCGAGTCACCTGCTCATATAATTGAAGCTAAAAACTATGAGAAAATTGGTGCAAACCCTGATGCAACAGTCGTTTCATTAGATGTTGGAAAAAAAGAAACTGCAGAACTTGTAATGACACAAAATAATGATTTTTCAATTTTTCATACAAAAAACGATGGTCAAACTTATAAAATGGATACTTTGGCAATTTATGATCCAAAAAAAGATGAGTTGAAAATAATAAAAAAAGATAAAAACGAAAGTTAACATACGCTATAGTCAATAAGAAGGTGAAGCGGTAAACGTTAATTTACTGTGCTGCAGTTGCCGCATTACAAGCATGGTATACAGAAGTCTGTAAGCGTTTGTTGCCCACGTTAACAAAACATAAGTTGGAGCTATTTGCCGTGGACAGTTGGATATTTCGATTCGATTTGTGCCAGTGATTTCGGTTCAAACCGTGCCACTTTTTACAGTTTGATTTGTGCCACTTTTAAAAGATTAAGTTGTTTTGCTCCTAAAAAAGGGATGTTTACAACATATTTGTTTATCAATCATTTTATAATTTTCAAAAAACAGCCGCAATTGCCTATTTTTGCCGGAATTTAATTTTTAACGGGCATTTGTTGATGTTTCTCTTTTCAAATATTCAGTTTGTTGATATTATTGAGTTTATCGGAACTTTTGCGTTTGCGGTGAGCGGTGTGCGCCATGCTTCATCACGTAAGTTTGATTTGTTGGGAGCCTTTTCCATTGGCTTTGTCACTGCCATAGGAGGTGGAACAATAAGGGATTTGCTTATTGGACAAACCCCTTTCTGGATGCTGAATTCAATCTATTTATGGGCGACTTTATTGGCAATGCTGTTTGTTGTTTTGTTTAAAAACAAGGTGGTGAAGCTGCGTTATACGGTTTTTCTTTTCGACAGCATCGGCTTGGGCTTGTTTGTGGTGGTAGGTGCCGAGAAAACTTTGGCAATGGGGTTTGCACCTTGGGTAGCAGTGATTATGGGTACCATAACCGGCTCGTTTGGAGGCTTGCTCCGTGATGTGTTGATTATGCAGGTGCCGCTGATTTTTAGAAAAGAAATTTATGCCCTTGCCTGTATTATAGGAGGTTCATTTTTCGTTACTGCTCATATGTTGAACGTAAATATGGTTGTGAATGAAGTTGCTACAGCCGGGCTTGTTATTCTCATCCGTATACTTGCAGTCAGATATCATTGGCATTTGCCCAAACTTAAAGGCGATAAGATTTAATTATCCTTTCTTTTTGCCTGCTTCTTACTCCAAAAACGCTTTTTTAAAGCTGTTTTATTCCTTTTCATAAATAATTGATACACAAATATAAAAACGTTTGTAACCGTATACGAACGAGTATATACGTATCTACTTATTCATGATACGACTTTAGCCTGAGAGTGCTTATAGTTTTGCATCGTCAATCGTTCAACAATTTATTCACCTAATACTTGAGAACTATGAAAACGATGAAAAACGCGGTAAAATTAATTGGACGTACAGGCCGCACACCTGAAATCAGAAGAGTTGGAAAAACAAAATGTATTGCACGCTTCCCGCTTGCGACAGACGATTTTTATATGGATGACGAGGGCGCATGGGCTAAGCGTACCTCCTGGCACAGCATGGTAGCTTTCGGGCGCATTGCCGAAACCATCGGAAAGCACCTTGCAAAAGGGCAACAGATAGCGGTTGAAGGCAAGCTGTCCACAAACATTTGGGAAGACCCGGAAGGTAATAAGCGCCGGCGTGTGGATATTGTAATCAATCAGATATTTTTTCTGCAAAAAGCAAACTAATCCTATTCGAACTAATTCAATTGAAATATAATTTACTAATCAACTAAATCTTACTATTATGAATACTGTAAATGACACTGTAGTCTTGATCGGGCGTTCAGGAAATGAACCTTTTGTGAAACATTTTGGCGAGAATAAAATGATGGCTCGCTTTTCTTTCGCTGAAAAGAAAGAGAAATTGGATGAAAACGGAGAAGCTGTTTTAACCACACAATGGCATAAAATAGTTGCATGGGGCAGGGTAGCGGCTTTGGTAGAGCAGAAAGTGCGTAAAGGCTGTAAGCTGACCATTGTGGGCAAGCTTCAAAGCAAGATGTATCCGGATGCGGATGGGCAAATGAAAGAAGCAAATGAAATACTGCTTTACAATTTATCAGTTTATCATCCTGAAAACCAGATAGAAAAGCATGTCTGAGCCATGTTGGTAAATCTGTGTGCAAGCCATCCGTCAGGGTGGCTTTTTTCATTCTTTTTGCTGCTTAAAGTAGTTGATAAGTATAGTGGCTTTGGCTTTTCCTACCACCTTTTGCAGCTCTTGGGGGCTGGCTTGCGAAATCTTTTTAAATGACTTAAAGTGTAGCAACAGCTTTTGGGCAGTTTTCTCGCCTATGCCTTTAATTTGATTTAGCTCGGAATCAATAAAACCCTTTTCAAACTTTTTTCTGTGGTGTGTGATGCCGAATCGGTGTGCTTCATCACGTACATGCTGAATAAGTTTGAGCGATTCGGATCGTTTATCTATAAAAATTGGCAAATCATCGCCCGGGAAGAATATCTTTTCCAATCCTTCGGCTATGCCGATAATGGCGATGCTTCCTCGAAGTTTTAGTTTGTCCAAGGCATTTACGGCAGCATTCAGTTGTCCTTTTCCACCGTCAACAATGATTAATTGAGGCAATTCTTTTTCCTCTTTAAGCAGCCTGCTGTATCGCCGATAAACAATTTCTTCCATGGAGGCGAAGTCGTTAGGTCCTTCTACGCTTTTTATATTAAAATGTCGATATTCTTGTTTATTGGGCTTTGCATTTCGAAACCGCACCATGGCAGCTACGGCATAATCGCCTTGAAAGTTGGAGTTGTCGAAGCATTCAATCACTTCAGGCAGCACCTTCATGTGTAAATCTTGTTGCAGCTGGCGTAATACGCGTTTTTGATGCCGTTCCGGGTCTATCAAACTGCGATGTTTTTCCACCTCCATTTTATAATGGCGTGCATTTTTTTCGGATAGCTCAAGCAGTTTTTTCTTTTCCCCCCTTTTGGGGATGGTAATTTTTGCTTGTGATAAGCGAATTTCCGGGTCAAATGCCAAGATGATTTCCGGGGCATTGCTTCCCATGCGCTGTCGCAGCTCGGCAATGGCAAGCGCAAGCAGCTCGCTCGGGCTTTCATCCAATTTTTTACGCATTTCGATGGAATGTGATTGCACCACAGCTCCTTCAACCACCTTTAAGTAGTTCACCCAAGCTGTATTAGGCTCATCATATATGGAAAACACATCCACATTGTCAATATTACTGTTTACCACCACCGATTTGCTGCGATAATTTTCAAGTATTTCCAGTTTTTCTTTTATCTCTTGGGCTTTTTCAAACTCCAGCAGCTCAGCATATTCCATCATCTGCGCTTTTAAAGTGCGGACGACAGATTGAATATTTCCTTTAATTATTTGACGTATCTCCACAATCATTTGGTCATATTCTTCTTGACTTTGCAGCCCTTCGCAAGCTCCTTTGCAATTGCCGATATAATATTCGAGGCAGACTTTATATTGTCCTTTTTCAATTGCCTTTTTTGATAAATTATAGCTGCACGAACGTAAGGGATATAGCTGATGAATTAATTCCAGCAAGGTTTTCATCATCTTGCCCGATGCATATGGTCCAAAATATTCTGAACCGTCTTGAATTAGATTTCGTGTGGAAAAGATACGCGGAAAAGGCTCATTTTTAATACAAATCCAAGGATATGATTTATCATCTTTCAGCAATACGTTGTAGCGCGGCTGATATTGCTTGATGAGGTTGTTTTCCAGCAGCAGTGCATCCATTTCGGTTTCTACCACAATGAATCGAATATCTCTAATACGACGTACCAATACCCGAAGCTTTCCACTTTGTTCTTTTGTGAAATAACTCGAAACCCGTTTGCGCAAATCTTTTGCCTTGCCCACATAAATTATTTTCCCGTTTTCGTCCACATATTGGTATACGCCGGGATTTTGTGGCAAAGAAGCTGTTAAGCTTTGCAGATATTGCAGATATTCGGGTTTCGTTGCCATAGCTTAGCTTGTGCCGTGTTTTGTAAATGAGTCCCAGCCTTGCGCTTGAAGCGGTATCGCCTGATTATCATTGGTAATGAGATAATACGCACCTTGAGTTTCAGTCATATGTCCGATGACACTTATATTGTCAATTTGTCGAATCTTTTCATAATCAGCCTGATCGATTGTAAACAGCAGCTCATAATCTTCTCCTCCGTTTAATGCAGCTACAGATGGCACGATGCGAAACTCTTCAGCCAGATTAAGGGTAGTGGCATCAAGCGGAATTTTCTCTTCATAAATTTGGCATCCCAGCTTGGAATTTTTACACAAATGCAGTACTTCCGAGGCAAGTCCGTCCGATACATCAATCATGGAAGTAGGTTTGATGCCTTTTGCGGCAAGCTCGGCGACTATATCTGTGCGCGGCTCCGGTTTTAGCTGACGTTCAAGCACATAATCATAGCCTGCCAAGTCGGGCTGTGCATTCGGATTGGCTTGAAATACCGCTTTTTCTCTTTCAAGAAGCAACAGCCCCATATAAGCTGATCCAAGGTCACCGCTTACGCAGATTAAATCGCCCGATTTAGCACCGTTACGATAACAAACTGCATCCGGTTTTGCTGTTCCGACAATGCTAATGGAAATCACCAATCCGGCTTTGCTGCTTGTGGTATCCCCTCCAACCAAATCCACTTTATAGCGCTCACAAGCAAGGGCAATGCCGCTATATAATTCCTCTAGGGCTTCAACCGAAAAGCGATTTGAAATGGCAATGCTGATAATCATATGGGAAGCAATGCCGTTCATGGCTGCAATATCCGAGATATTCATTGCAACTGCTTTATAGCCAAGATGTTTCAAAGGTGTATACATGAGGTCAAAATGAACTCCCTCCACCAACATATCCGATGAAATAAGGCTGTACTCATCCGTTTCATGCCGCAAAACCGCCGCATCATCTCCAACTCCCTTAATGGTCGAAGCATGATACAGCTTGATGTGCTTTGTTAAATGATCAATTAAACCAAATTCACCCAGTTCTTCAATTTCTTTGCGTAAAGGCTGCTCCGATGCTGTCATAAATAAGCTGTGTTAAATTATTTCGATACTATGTGGTATTTATTTGTCATTATAGGATTAACCACATTACGTTCAATTTTCAACAAAAGTAATGTATTTGAAGGATTTTTGTCGGATTGTATATCCACACAAGCATCTAATAATTCATAAATTTTTAGAAAAAAGCTGAAGACTTCTATTCATCTGTTCTATCAAACCGGCTTTTTATGAATTTTAAAACATAAGCTTGACCTTTTGTACTTCTTGTGTGGATGAAATAAGTTCCCGGTTCAAGTTCATCCGTTTCAATCCGATAAATGGACATACTTATACGATTTGGATTGATTTTTTTACTCCTGCCAAACACATCAATCAATTGAAATTCAGCTAACTCAATAGTTGTTTGTATATGTAACTGATTGGTGACCGGATTTGGATACAATTCGACTAAGGTTTCAGTCTCCATATCGGGTAAAAACGTAAATTCATCTATATATACACTGTCTTGTTTGAATTGTGTTGCGCTGCAGTTTGATTTTTTTGCAGTAAGCTGCACATGATACATACCGCTTTGATTATAGGTATGTTTGGGTGAACTTTCAGTTCCGGAATGTGTATCTCCGAAATCCCAGTGAAAGGAGTTGGCAAATTGTGAGTGATTAAAAAAATCAACTGTATTTTCTGTAACGGAATAGGTAAAATCTGCCTTTAATTTGTTTGGCACATGCCGATGCCAGAAATCCAAGCTGTCGTACACCACTTCTTTGGCAATTTCTTTTATTAGTAAGGCGGTTTCGGGTTTTATGCTTGCATTAAAAGCTGTTGCGACGGGATCTTTTTCAAACATCATGCTGTAAAAGCTGCAAGCGGCAGCAAATGAGCCGTTTATGCTTGGATGGCTGCCGTCACCGCTATATAAATCAATATCTGGATACTCATTTCTTATCCTGCGCCATACTTTTGCTACGGGAGATAATGCGGCATTGTTCCGTTCCGCCATAATGCTGTAACGTAACTGCAGCAGACTGTCCATCCCTTCGTACGTACACACGACCGGATGTTCCGGACAATGTTGTGCATCTCCGTTTTCACGCCCCCAAGTCATATAAAACAAGCTTGAGGCGCAGATGTTATTTGCTTTGATGATGCTGTCGAGCAGTGCGGCATAAGGATATACAAGAATTTCAACCTGTGGCTCGGGGAAGGAGGGAAGCTGACTTTGCTCCTGCAACACCACAAAGTCCCAATTGGTCTTTTCAATCAGATTAAGACTATTACTATTAGTTGAATGAGCCTGAAAAGTATATCCGCCCGGAGTATTTGAGTCATATTCCAATATATCTCCTGATGAAAGGGCAAGTTGGCTGATAAGCTCCGGCAGATTATTGGCAGCTGTATAGCTGTTTCCCAAAAATAAGGCTTTGACATGCCTGACTTGCGCCTGAATTGTATGCACATAGGAGAATATCATTATCAGAACAAATACTTTTTTCATTCCTTTATCCACATAATATTTTGAATGCAAAATTACAGGACTTTGGTTGAATAAGGATAAAATTTTCATCCGGCGCCCCGGAAACGGTTTATTTTAGATAATTTTACGACTTTATAAATTTGGGAAGGAGAAGTTGATTATGCGTACATCAAAGAAGGAGTTGCTGGCTTATGCCGGAATGGCTTTAATGACGATTATTACCGGTTTGTCATTCATATTTATGAAGTTTGCCTTACGGTATACAAACCCGGTTGACCTGCTTGCACATCGATTCAGCTCTGCTTTTATCGTCATACTCCTTTTGCAACTTAGCGGACTTGTAAAAACACCCAAATTTAATTTTCAAAAGATTCGTTCACTCTTTTTGTTGGCACTGCTTTATCCCTTATTGTTTTTTCTGTTACAAACTTTTGGGGTAAAGTACAGTACAGCTTCTGAGGCAGGAATTATTTTTGCAATTACGCCTGTTTTAACGATGCTGACAGCCATGATATTTTTGAAAGAAAAGACCGGAATCATTCAAAAGATTGGTATTTTTCTTTCTGTATTGGGTATATTTTATATTATTTTTAATACCGATAGCCAACAAGGCACTACCGACCCTAAAGGACTTGTGCTGTTATTGCTTTCGGTGGCTGCGATAGTGGCATATTATACCTTGGGTAAAAAGCGTGGCACGAGTTTTTCACCAATAGAACTGACAATTTTAATGACCTATCTTGCTTTTATCTTTTTTAATGCTTGGTCGCTCATTAATCATTGGCAAAACAATAGCTTAGATTCCTTTTTTACGCCATTGAAAGAGCCCGGCTTTCTGATTCCTACCTTATATCTGGGTGTTTTATCTTCTTTACTCACTTCTTTTTTATCCAATTACGCATTAACGGTTATTCCGGCTTCTAAAATTGCCGTTTTCAATAATTTAAGTCCGCTCGTAAGCATTGCCGGAGGTATTATAATATTAAATGAGCGCCTGTTTGCCTATCATATTATTGGCGGTATCATGGTGTTGATAGGTATTATTGCTACCGTAGCTTTTAAAGCCGGTTCAGCAAAATAAATCCGGTTTGGCAAGAAGATAAGTGGGTCTTTTCAGTTATAAAAGCCTATTGTTTTAGTTTAATATTTCGGCAAATGTATCTCCTTGTCTGATATCTCCTGTTCGATATCCGCGATTAAACCATTCCATACGTTGGGCTGAAGTTCCATGCGTAAAAGAATCGAGTGTTACATGCCCTTGCATTCTCTTTTGGATGGCATCGTCGCCTACTGCGCTGGCGGCATCAAGAGCCAACTCTATATCGCCCGGTTCAAGGTATTGATTAATATGATGTGCCCAAACACCGGCATAAAAGTCGGCTTGCAGCTCCAATGCAACAGATAGTTTGTTGGCTTCTGTTTTGCTTAGCTGCCGTTGCATTTGCGACACCTTGGCATTGGTGCCCAATAAAGTTTGTACATGGTGCCCTATCTCATGGGCAATGACATAAGCAATGGCAAAATCACCTCCTTTTGCACCAAAGCGCGTGCGAAGCTCATCGAAAAAATCCAAGTCCATATATACTTTATGATCGCCCGGGCAATAAAATGGACCTACTGCGGAGCTGGCTGCCCCACAAGCTGTAGTAACTTGTCCAGTAAACAGCACCATTTTAGGTTCTTTATACGTGCCTAAACCGTATTCGCGGAAAATGGCATGCCAAACATCTTCAGTGTCTGCAATAATGGTGGCAACCATTTCGCCGGTTTCAATTTCTTGCGCGCTTAATTCCCTTTGTATTACTTGTTCGGTTCCTTGACTTGTTCCAATTTGTTCCAACAAAGGAGCCAAATTACGCCCGGTTTCACCTCCAAATATTTGCAAAAGCAATACGATAATTGCAATTAATCCGCCCCCGGCAGCAATTTTACCGCCTGAGCTCATTCCACGTCTGTCTTCTACATTCGTGCTCTGCCTTCTACCTTGCCATTTCATAGGATGTTATTTTTTGTTGATTGTCGGCAAAATTATAAAAAAGTTTTATAATCTTTACACCTTTGATTTTGAGGTCTGAGTTTACCTGCTTAATTCATGAATTAAGCTGGTTTACAAGGCTTCTTCAGATTTATGCAATAAAAAATTATGCTGACGTACGAATTCAAGAAGATGAAATTTGCCAATCAAGTTTTAAAAGGCATTGGTCAAATCATGTTTCAAGAAAATGTGTTAACAGGTATTTTATTTCTCATCGGACTTTTTATTGCAGGTTGGCAGCTTGGATTGGCTTGTTTATTGGCTAGCATTAGCGCAACGGTTTTTGCGAGATTGTGTAATTATGCCGATGATGAAATTAATGCCGGACTTTATGGCTTTAGCCCTGCCTTGGTTGGAGTCGGACTGCTTTTCTTTTTTAAGTCCGGCTTCCTGATTTGGATACTTGTTGTGATAGGAAGTGTTTTGGCTGCTTGGATTCAGCATTTCTTTATTGTGAGGAAAATCCCGGCTTATACATTCCCGTTTATTTTGATGGCTTGGATTTTTATTTTTTCATTGAAAAATTTCACTTCAGTGCTGCCTTCCGAGTTCATAACTGCTGAAATGGAGCTGATTGGAAATCAGATTGTTTTTTCCGGATTTAGAAGCTTCGGGCAAGTACTGTTTCAAGCGGGACTGATAAGTGGTTTGTTATTTTTTATCGGTGTTTTTATCCAAAGCCCCCCTGCTGCGATTTATGCATTCCTTGCTTCCGGATTTGCAGCATTATTGTCTTACATTCTTGGACAAGAGCCCAACACCATTTTAATGGGATTATTTGGTTTTAACGCCGTGCTGACTGCCATTGCGTTGAACGATCAAACACTTAAAGCCTTGCTTTGGGTTATTGTTGGGGTATTGATTACTGTATTGCTGGATAATTTTTTCGTCTACACGGATATATTGGCACCGCTGGGAGGAAAATTAACTTTCCCCTTTGTTGCCGGAACATGGATTAGCTTGTTACTAAAGAAAATAAGCGTTAAAAATAGCAGATAGCTTATTTTCTGAGCAATGTATTCAACAGCTGTGTGTTTTTATTTTCTATTTGCTCAAACAGCTCCTCTTCAAAACTGTCAAAATCTTCTTTTCCTTTGCTGTACTTGATGATGCCGCCCTCCAAATAATGAATGAAATCACATAAATTGGTTAGCGTTTCGATAATATGTGAAGTGATAATGATGGTTTTATTTTGTTGTTTCAAGTTTAATAAGATGCTTCGGATGAGTCTGACAGATTCTATATCCAATCCGTTAAACGGCTCATCCAAAATCATAAGTTCTTTATCTTGCTTCAAGACGCTGATAATTGCAAGTTTTTTCTTCATTCCCGTTGAATAGCTATCTATAAGCTGATCGAGAGGAAGCCGAAACAGCTGATTCCACTGTTCTATATCAAAGTCTTCATTCTTAAACAGTTGAAGGTATTCGTTTCCCGTGATAAGCGGATAAAAATAGGGTTCGGTTACTAAAAATGAAACGGATTTCTTTATGAGTTTTTGTCCATTCAGTGAAATCGAGCCTTTATCAATCTTTTTTATTCCATAAATGGCATTCAACAGCGTGGTTTTTCCGGCTCCGTTTAGACCGACTATCCCGTTTATTGTAGCTTTTGGAATAGATAAATCGAGCGCACGAATTACTTTTTTGTCACTGCCGTACGAAATATGGATGTTTTCAAGCGTAATCATGTAAATAGATACTTAGTTTTTGTGTTGCCTTGATGAAAAAATAGATAGAAAGCACGAATAAAAGTGGAATAAAAATGGGAATAAGCATGCAAAAAAGCCCGATTGTGATAAACATTTGTGCAGCAGATGAATTCCCGGAAGCTTCATAAAATGCATATTTTACCAATACTGCATAGATGTGAAGTAAGCAAATTGCCAATAGCACAATCAATGGGTAAAACCATTCAGCCATATGAAAAACCGGATGGATAATCAAAAGCGGTAATGACAGTATAAACAGCATTAGTAGTTGTTGTTTTATTTTCTGAAATAGAAATAATGTCGGCGGTTTCTCAAATGCAGTAATCATTTGATAGCTTTCGTTGTGTTCCAATGTGGGGATTGCCAATATTCCTATGACTATCAATCCGATAGGAGCTGCAAGGCTGAAATGTATGAATGCAATTGTTATAAGCTCCGCCAAAAGGAGGAAGCTTACTATTCGACGGAATCCGCTTTTCCATTCAAAATAAGTTAGCGGAATCCAATTCACAAGAAAATTTGTTGCGTTACCTTGGCGTGATTTAGGAATGATTTGCACCCATGCAGCCAACAGCACAAAATGTAGAATTGCCAATAAATAAAAACCGTGAATTACTAGCAAAAGCGGCAATATGCTTGAAAAGACTGCATATTCAATGAAAACAGTGGTTTTTAAGCCTTCGCAATTAATTTGCAAGAAATTCATATCCTTTCTTTTGATATGAATTACTAGCACGAAGATATTTATTATCAGCGTTGTATATGTTGCACTTGCTTGAGTTGACGTTAATTGATAAAGTCCGGCAACTGCCATTATTGTGATGGCAATAAGGAAAACTGTCCGAAATAAGCCGATTTGTTTCAGTATTTCGGACAGCTGCTTTATTCGAATCCTTAAAAGCCTGCCGATCATATGGTTTTTTTAAATATGCCTGCTAGAGCCTCCTAGTATGATCTATTGGCATTTAGGCATTTAATTCAATAATTTTAAGTATTACTTGCGTAGCCTTTTCCATCGATTCAATGGGTACAAATTCAAACTTGCCGTGGAAGTTATGCCCGCCGGCAAAAATATTTGGACAAGGCAGCCCCATAAAACTTAATCTTGCGCCATCGGTACCTCCGCGTATTGGTTTAATTTTTGGTGTAATACCTACGAGTTCCATGGCTTTTGCAGCTGTTTCAACAATATGATATTCGGGCTCTACCTTTTCCCGCATATTATAATACTGATCTTTCATTTCCAACTTAAAGCAGTTGGCTCCATAACGCTGATTCATAAAGTCTACAGATTGCTGCATGACTTCTTTACGTTTTTCAAACAATGTCCGATCATGATCTCGTATGATATACTGAATCACCGAGCTTTCTACCGATCCTTCCATTTTGATAAGATGGAAAAATCCTTCATAATCTTGTGTAAATTCCGGACGGTCGAAGATAGGCAGCAATGCATTAAAATCGGCTGCCATGATTAATGCATTTTGCATTTTCCCTTTGGCATATCCGGGATGTATGTTGCGCCCCTGAATTTCGATTCTAGCGTAGGCCGCATTAAAGTTTTCAAATTCCAGTTCGCCTACTTCGCCTCCGTCGAGCGTATACGCCCAGTCGGCACCAAACTTTTTCACATCAAAATAATCCACTCCACGCCCAATTTCTTCGTCAGGAGTAAATCCTATTTTTATGGGTCCGTGTTTTATTTCAGGATGCTTAATCAAGTATTCCACTGCGCTCATAATTTCTGCTATACCGGCCTTGTCGTCGGCACCTAACAAAGTGGTTCCGTCAGTTACGATTAAACTTTGACCCTTATATTGCTTCATTTCCGGAAAATCCTTGGGTGAGAGTACGATATTGAGCTCTTTGTTCAGTACGATATCATTGCCGTCCCAGTTTTCTACTGTACGGGCTTTGATATTATCTCCGGGCATATCGGGGCTTGTATCTACGTGGGCGATGAAGCCTACCGCTGGTCCACTTTTGCCGTTATTGGCAGGAAGTGTGGCCATGACATATCCTTTTTCGTCCAAGCTCACATCTTCAATTCCCATTTCTTTGAGTTCATCATGCAGCATACGTAGCAAGACCCATTGTTTGTCGGTGCTTGGATAGCTGTCTGAGCTGTCGTCACTCTGGGTGTCGATGGCTACATACTTCAAAAATCGTGTGGTTATTATCTTTTTCATGATAAGCTGTTTATCTTTCTTTAAAAAAATTATATTATTCTAATTATCAATATGTTATATTTTTATTATGCATCAGTTTCGGGCTTTGCGCGCATTGATTCCCAAATTACATAACCACAAATGATGGCAAACATGAGGATGGCTATTGCTTCGGCAGCGTTTGATGCAAACCATTCCGTATTCACGAAATTAATTCCTCCAAACTTAAGAATTGCACTAACAACTCCCATTAAAGCACCTCCCGCAATAAAGCCGGATGCAATCAAAGTACCGCGCTCTTTTCGTGCTTGATTGAGCTTTGCGTCTTTTGAACGTGTGGTCACATACCATGCAATTAAACCGCCTACCAATAGTGGGGTGTTCAGCTCAAGTGGGATAAACATTCCAAGTGCAAATGCCAAGGCAGGTACATTTATCATCGTTAAAATAAGCGATAAAAATGCGCCGGCAAGGTACAGCATCCAAGGAGCTGATTTGCCCGACATCATTGGTTCAATAACAGCCGCCATGGCGTTTGCCTGAGGGGCTACCAATGCGTTTTCACCGGTAAAACCGTAAGTTTCATTGAGAATCATGATAACACCGCCAACTGTAGCAGCCGAAACCAAAGTACCCATAAATTTCCAGCTTTGTTGCTTATAGGGCGAAGACCCCAGCCAATATCCGATTTTTAAGTCGGTGATAAAACCTCCTGCCATGGATAATGCCGTACATACCACGCCCCCAATCAGCAGGGCTGCAACCATTCCGGCTGTCCCGGATAAGCCTGCCCAAACCAATACCAATGAGGTGATAATCAGAGTCATTAAGGTCATCCCTGACACAGGGTTTGTACCAACAATCGCAATTGCATTGGCAGCTACCGTAGTAAATAAAAATGCAATAATCATTACAATGGCGAGAGCAATAAGCGCTTGACCAAGATTATGTACCACGCCAAACATGAAAAACGCAAAAAGCACAACTGTGGTTACTATTAATCCGATTAAAATGATTTTCATTGGCAAATCACGCTGTGTACGCAAATCGGTAGTACGTTCACCCGGCTTACCTGACAGCTCTTTTACTGCCAAGCCGAATGCACTTTTAATAATACCGGATGATTTGATGATGCCGATGACACCCGCCATGGCAATACCTCCAATACCTATATGTCGTACGTAATTCATGAAAATCCTTTCGGGAGACATCTGCCCGATTAGCTCAGTGACATTTGCCCCAACAGCAATGGTTTGCCCATCGGCAAAATGCGAAATCAACGGAATGATGACATACCACCCCACAAAGGAGCCGGCAGTGATAATTGCTGCATATTTTAATCCGATAATATATCCAAGACCCACTACTGCAGCACCCACATTCATTTTGAAAACCAGTTTAAACTTATCCGCTATCATTGCTCCGGTAGAAACCACACGAGATGTAAACACCTCTGCCCACCAACCGAAGGTGGCAATGATGAAGTCATATATACCGCCTATCAAACCGGCAACAAGCAGCAAACGTGCTTGACTACCGCCTTTTTCGCCGGAAACCAGCACCTCCGTAGTAGCTGTTGCTTCGGGGAATGGATATTTCCCGTGCATATCCGAAACAAAATACTTGCGAAACGGAATTAAGAACAGTATACCGAGGAAACCTCCAAGCAGTGAAGAAAGAAAAACTTGATAAAAATGTGCCTCAAGGTTTAAAATATACAATGCAGGCAAGGTGAAGATGGCACCGGCAACTATCACGCCGGAGCTGGCACCAATAGATTGTATCATGACATTCTCGCCAAGTGCGTTTTTTCGTTTTGTTGCAGTTGATAAGCCGACTGCAATAATTGCAATGGGGATTGCGGCTTCAAATACTTGTCCGATTTTTAAGCCTAGATAGGCTGCTGCAGCAGAAAAAATTACAGCCATTAAAAGTCCTAGTAGCACCGAACGCGTATTTACTTCGGCATATACTTTATGCGGTGACATGATTGGCTTGTACTCTTCGCCCGGTTTTAACTCTCTGTAGGCATTTTCAGCTAAGCCCTGGGATTTTGGTAAATTGTCTTCCATAATGAAAAATTTCTGATTTAACTTATGACAATAAATGACAAATGTAAGAAATTAGAGCACTGAATTTTAAGAATCACAGATTATCTGCAAGAATTTTCAAATATTTTTATGCCTTATTAGCATATTTATTGTTTTATAGCAATCAAGTTTTGGTGGAATTCAAGCTGCTGAACTTCCTTGCCGATTTATAATTTAAAATACTAAGTGTTTTAAGTTAATATCCTCAATATCAACTAGATATAATTTAAGCTATCTAGACGATTTATTTATGCAAGAGCTTGCTTTTGAAAGTAAAAGTCAAAAATGAGTTAACACTTTGAATTTTAACACTTGGGGTTCATGAAATTTTTGTAATTTTACGAGCTAAACTCGCAATAAATCAGTATATCAACATATTATTTTAACATGAAAAAAATCCTTTATCTATTCATGCTTCCGGTTATTTTGGTAGCATGTGGTACAACAGAAAAACCCCAAGAAGAAGTGAATCCTTTACTTTTAGAATTTAACACACCTTTTGGTGTTCCTCCATTCGAGCAAATTCGTGCCGAACATTATTTGCCTGCGTATAAAGCCGCTTTGGCTGAGCATATGGAAGATATTAATGCGATTATTAATAATTCCGAGCCGGCAAATTTCGAAAATACGATTGTAGCTTATGATCGTGCCGGCAAATTATTAAGCCGTATCAGCCCTGTTTTTGGCGGGCTTCGCGGTGCACACTCAAATCCTGAACTTCAGGAAGTTGCACGTGAAATAACGCCAATATTAACAGGACATTTTAATGATGTACGCTTTAATCAGGCATTGTTTGAACGAATTAAATCCGTATACGAACAACGTAACGATTTGGGTCTCGACAGAGAAAAAATGAATCTTGTAGATAAGATTTATAACGATTTTGCGCGTAACGGAGCAGCTTTGCCCGAAGAAGCACGTGAAGAACTGAAAGCGATAAACCAAGAGATTTCGATGGTTTCCTTGCAGCTGGGAGAAAACCTTCTTGCTGAAAACAGTAATTTCAAACTCGTTTTGGAAAATGAAGATGAGCTTGCCGGCTTGCCCGAAGGCGTTATCGCAGCAGCAGCTGACGAAGCTAAAAAAGCCGGAATGGAAGGAAAATGGGTATTTACTTTAGCTAAGCCAAGCTGGACCCCATTCTTGCAGTTTTCCGAAAGACGCGACCTTAGAGAAAAGCTATACAAAGGCTATTTTATGCGAGGCGACAACGACAATGAGCATGATAATAAGGCTCCATTTATCGAATTGATGAAGCTCAGACGCAAAATGGCAAATATGTTGGGCTATGACAACTATGCCGAATATTTTATTGCCGATCAAATGGCCGAAACTCCGCAAAATGTGTATGACTTCCTATATCAGATTTGGGAACCTTCACTGAAAGTGGCTAAAGCCGAACGTGCCGAACAACAAGCATTGGTTAATGCTAGTGGCGAAAACTTTAAGATTGAATCATGGGATTGGTGGTATTATGCAGAGAAAATACGCAAATCAAAATATGACCTTGATAATGACGAAATCAAACCCTATTTTGCGATAGAAAATGTACAAAAAGGCATCTTCCTTTTATCTGAAAAATTATTTGGATTACGTTTTGAAAAACGTACGGATATCCCGATTTATCACCCTGAGGTAGAGGCTTTTGAAGTGATTAACCGCGAAGGCAATCACCAAGGAGTATTGCTGATTGACCCCTTCCCGCGTCCGGAAAAAAGAAGCGGTGCTTGGTGTGGCACATATCGTGGCGCACGATATGATGAAAATGGCGAGAAAGTTGCTCCGATAGTTACGATAGTGATGAACTTTACACGCCCTGTAGGTGATCAGCCTGCCTTGTTGAGCTGGGATGAAACCACAACCTATTTCCATGAATTCGGACATGCCTTGCATAACCTATTCTCCGATGGACAGTACAGTCGTACAGGACGTTCAGTACCACGCGATTTTGTTGAATTACCATCACAAATTTTGGAAAACTGGGCCGGTGAAACAGAATTATTAAAAGAATATGCGTTCCACTATCAAACCGGTGAAGTGATCCCACAAGAATTGATAGATAAATTAAATAATGCTAGCCTGTTTAATCAAGGCTTTGAAAATACAGAATATATTGCTGCTGCAATTTTGGATATGGATTGGCATACGATTCCACTAAAGGATGATGTAAATGTGCGCGATTTTGAAAAATCAACATTTGCGCGTATCGGTTTGATTGATGAAATAATTCCAAGATATCGTACGACCAACTTTGGACATATCCACAGTACCGGCTATGCCGCCGGCTATTATGTATATCGTTGGGCTGCTGTATTGGATGCCGATGCATTTAACGCATTTAAAGAGTCGGGCGACTTGTTTAATCAAGAACTTGCCGAGAAATACCGTAAATATATTTTGGCTGAAAACGGCTTGTGGGAAGGAATGGAAGCTTATGTGAAATTCCGTGGAAAAGAACCTTCCATCGATTCATTCTTAAAGCGTAGCGGTTTGAAATAAGTCTATAAACTGATATCTAACCTGCTTAATTCATGAATTGGTGAATTAAGCAGGTTAAAAAGCCGAAGAGCATGAGAGTTCTTCGGCTTTTTTATGAAAAAATTAAGCTTGATAAAACTCAAACTGCCTATCTTTAGCCTTTTATTTTAAATAATATGCCAAAAATGATGCGTAACTTGGCGCTTATATTCACAATAAGTTTGTTGTTATTGGCAGCTAATTTGTTTGCCGGCAAATCCTTTAATGTGATTTTACCCGAGGTATTGGTAGGTCCTTTGGAGCAAGAAATAAAAATCGAACTTGTTTCAGAAGAATTGATTGAACAAGCAACTAATCAGCAGCTTGAATTGCGGATAAATTCGAATCCGCTTGCCTTTTCAATAGACGGGAATACCTTACATACATCTTATCATTTCACTAAGAAAGAACTACTTGATATTGAAATTTCCGGTATTCACCAGCAAAAAGAAGTGTTTCCCATCCCTTTGTGGATGTCTATCCTACCCCCATTGATTGCAATAGTGTTGGCATTAGCATTGCGTGAAGTGTTTAGTTCACTTTTTTTAGGAATTCTGAGCGGGACTGCCATTATGTATTATTACAAAGGAGTTGGATTTTTTGCTGCTCTTGGTAAAGGTTTATTGGCTGTTATAGATACGTATGTGATTCAATCTTTGCTGGATAGGGGACATTTATCCATTATTGTATTTTCCATGCTGATTGGCGGTATGGTGCAATTAATTTCTGCTAATGGAGGCATGCAGGGTATTGTGAATTTTTTGTCGCGTTATGCCACTTCACGTCGTTCCGGGCAATTTGTTGCATGGCTCATGGGAATAGTCATATTTTTTGATGATTATGCCAATACACTTGTGGTTGGAAATACAATGCGACCCGTTTTTGACCGCTTAAATATTTCACGTGAAAAGCTTGCATATATAGTCGATTCAACTGCTGCTCCGGTAGCGGCTGTTGCATTTGTTACCACATGGATAGGTGCGGAGTTAAGTTATATTCAAGATGGATTAAATACCATTGGACTGCAAATGTCAGCTTATACCGTCTTTTTTAATTCCTTGGCATATAGTTTTTATCCGTTTCTTACACTGGGATTCGTATTGTTTATCATACTCAGCAAACGTGACTTTGGTCCAATGATAAAAGCGGAGCAAAGTGCCGCAAAACAGCCAAAAGTAAAAGTTAATGAGGCAACGGATGCTCCAAAAGCAGCAAGCGGCCGTGCCTGGAATGCCGTAATCCCTGTGTTGGTAATTATTTTTGGTACTATCGGCGGCTTGTTATATACCGGATGGGATAGTACGTTATGGAGCGACGGCAACCTTTCTTTTGCTACAAAAATTTCCGGAATAATTGGCAATAGCGATTCGTATCTTGCCTTGCTTTGGTCTTCGGTAAGTGCCTTATTTATCGCTTTGATATTAACATTGGCACAACGGCTTATGTCGCTACAAAAAGCGGCTGAAAGTATTGTTTCCGGCTTTAAAACGATGTTGGCTGCCATTTTAATTTTAACATTGGCATGGTCGGTTGCACTTGTCACCCAGCATATGCATACGGCCGACTTTATCGCCCAAATAATGTTTAAATGGAATTTCTCGCCCTACCTCATCCCGGCTATTACATTTATTTTGGCCGCCTTAATAGCTTTTTCTACCGGCACTTCTTGGGGTACCATGGCCATATTGTATCCTTTGATATTGCCGACCAGCTGGCTGCTAACCGAAAATGCCGGTTTTATTGATGAAGGTCAGGCATTATCCATTTTTTATTCCGTTGTTTCGGCTGTGCTTTCTGGCTCTGTACTAGGTGATCACGTATCACCTATATCCGATACTACGATAATGAGCTCGATGGCAAGCGGCTGTAATCATATTGCACATGTGCGAACCCAAATGCCCTATGCCTTGATTGTAGGCTTTGTAGCAATATTCTTTGGAACCATACCCGCAGCATTCGGTATTGTTCATCCTTTATTGCTCATGCTTATATCTTTTCTGATTTTATATTTGATTGTTCGTTTGGCAGGTAAAAAGTTAGAACTCAGCTGATTATTACCCGCAACTTTTACTATAAGAATAGAAATATTCGAGAAAATAAAGCAGAAGGAAAATATTTGATTAGCTTTGTCCTATGAAAGATAATGTCAGAATAGCCGGCATACTTAGCTTAACGCTGATTTATTGCTTTGCAATTTGTATGATGACAAATTCGCTTGCATATTCTGACTTTTATGGCAAGTCGGCAAGCTCACAAGAGCAAAAATTCTCGACTACGCTTTTTTGCCAAACCTCCCAAGCCGAAAATACGCTAACCAATGATAATAATTTGCCCGGACCCGGCTTTAAAAGCCCAAATAACAGTCCGGGATTATTAACAAAAACAATCGAACAAATTTTTGAAAGAACTTATGCACATTATACGGATATTTCGATAAATTTTCTGATAGAACTTCGAAAAACAGACTTCCTTTTCCCCTTCCATTATTTCTATTAACTTCCCGTAAATATTTCATAATCAATTGTAATTAAATTAATTACAACATTTTAAATGGCACGACAAGAATGTCGGGCTTATGTTTAATTTCAAAATATTTAAAATAATGGAAATAGATTGGGGAACCACAATTGTTGGTCTAGTAATAATAGCTCTAGTTATAATGCCTTTTGTATTAATGCACTATAACAAGAAAAATAAAATGAATAAACTCTTGCGCTCATTGAATGATTTTGCAAAACAACAGGGCAGTACTATCAGTCAGCATGAGTTTTGCAGCGACTTTGTGATGGGCTTGGATGAACACACAAATCATGTATTTTTTGTCAAAGGAAAGAAAGATGAATCTATCTCACAATTTGTGAATCTAGCTGATATTCAAAGATGTAAAATTGATAAAATAATGCGTACAACACGAATTAATAAAGATAATTATTCGGTTATCGAGCGTCTTGAATTAAGCTTTGTCCCAACTGTAAAGACGATGGATGAGCAGAAATTTGAGTTATATGACGAAAACATCAATAAACAGCTGAGTGGAGAAATTCAATTTGCCGAAAACTGGGCAAAGCAAATAAATTCCCGCTTGAAGCGTAAAAAATAAGTTATCCTAGCCCTGCAGATTTTCTACAGGGCTAGTTTATTTTTCGCTAACTGTTGAAGTTTGCTGTACTGTATTTTGTCTCCTTTTAAAGATGAAATTCCGATTGCAAATTATTTTCGCATGCTGTATGCAAGAAAATACTATTTTTACTTTTGAATTTCGTTGACCCTTGTCATATAGTGTATCAATTATTTAGTCCCTTGAATATGAATAATTTGCGATTAGCTTTTAGTGTTCTCTCTTTACTTGTTTTTTTAAGTATTTCTATCCCATCCGCTGCACAACTCGATGTAAGCACCGCTGCACGCCCTGATTATGTATTGGTGATTCATGGCGGTGCCGGTGCGATGCAAGCATCTTCCATGGCATCAGAAGAAGTGTTTCACGAGGGCATGCTGGAGGCATTAAATGCGGGTGAACTTGTGTTAAAATCAGGCGGTACAGCAGTTGATGCAGTGATTGCGGCAATAAGCAAGCTGGAAGATAATCCCTTATTTAATGCGGGAAGAGGGGCTGTATATAACGAAATTGGCGAGATAGCCCACGATGCTTCCATCATGGAAGGCAGGGATGCGAAAGCAGGAGCTGTTGGCTTGGTCCGCCACATTAAAAACCCCATTTTAGCTGCAAAAGCAATTATGGATGACGGACGCCATGTGTTTTTAGTAGGTGAAGGAGCCGAAAAGTTTGCTGTAGCAGCCGGCTTGGATAGCGTGGGTCAAGACTATTTTTACACCAAGGAACGTTGGGAAAGCTATGAAAAGACACGTAAAGGAACCTTAGAGCGTGAGTTTCCACTCGACTCAAAAGGGACGGTAGGTGCTGTGGCATTGGATAAGGATGGAAACCTTGCTGCCGGTACTTCTACAGGCGGAATGCATTATAAGCGCCTAGGCCGCTTGGGTGATTCACCGGTTATTGGTGCAGGCACTTGGGCAGATAATGATGGCTGTGCCGTTTCGGCTACCGGACATGGAGAATATTTTATTCGAAATGCTGTGGCTTCAGATATTAATGCACGCATGAAATATCTTGGTGAATCCTTGGAAAAAGCATCAACGATTATCGTGATGGATAAACTTCAAAAACTGGATGCCGGAGGAGGTATAATCGCTGTGGATAAAAATGGAAATATTGCCATGCCTTTCAATACTCCCGCCATGTTTAGAGGTTATGTGAAAGCAGGAGAAAAAGCTGTGACCGCAATCTTTAAGGATGATTTATAAGATTCACAAAACCTCCTGTTTTATATAAATTTATAATTAGATTGTTAAATTGGTAAGTCGTGGTAAATCAATAAATTACCGTAAAGATTTATATTTAAAGTCGAAAACTAAAATAAAATCCTTGAAATTTTAACATTTTGTTCCTTGCTGTTTTTCGTACCTTCGCCATGCTATTCAATTTGAACAGCCTAAAATTTTAAATTCATGCCTAAGAAAAAAAAGAAACGGAGAAGCAGTAAGAGCACACTCGTATCTACCGTTTTAAGTTTGTTTGGCACTCAGCCATATAAGCCTTTTAACTATAAACAAGTAAGTAAAGCACTCGGTATTAAAGATCAGGCAGGTAAAGATTTGATACACAGTATTCTTGTTGAACTTGCCAAAGAAGGAAAACTTGTTGAAGGAAAGCCGTATCGCTATGTGTTAAGCAGTGAATACCTGCGCCAATTTGCCGAAAAATTTGATCTGGTAACGGGCCGAGTTGATATGAAAAGCACAGGTAAAGCATATGTGATACCTGATGAAAATGGCGAAGATATTTTTATCGGACCAAATAATACCGGACAAGGATTACATGGTGATATCGTAAAGGTACAACTGTTCCCAAAACGAAAAAATCATAAAACAGAAGGACAAATTGTTGAAGTAATCGAAAGACGAAAGACCGATTTTGTTGGTATCATCACCGTAAGTAAACAGTTTGGCTTTTTAGTGCCGGACAGCTCTTCAATGCCGCTTGATATTTTTGTGCCGCGCGAAAACCTCAATAATGCCAAAAACGGAGAAAAAGTAATTGTACGAATTGTCGATTGGCCCGAATCATCTAAAAATCCTTTCGGAGAAGTGATACGCATACTAGGCCAGCCCGGCGATAACAATGTGGAAATGCAAAGCATATTGGCAGAGTACAATTTTCCGCTCGAGTTTCCAAAAGAAGTGAAAGATGAAACCGAAGCAATGGAAGACGGAATTACCGCTGATGAACTGGAAAAAAGACGCGATTTCAGAAATGTAAAAACCATTACCATCGACCCGGCCGACGCCAAAGACTTTGATGATGGTCTTTCATTGCAAAAGTTAGATAATGGAAACTGGGAGGTAGGAATTCATATTGCAGACGTATCCTTTTATGTGAAAGAAGGCAGCCCCACCGACTTGGAAGCACGTGAAAGAGGGACCTCAATTTATCTCGTGGACCGAACTATTCCCATGCTTCCGGAAAAGCTTTCCAATAATATTTGCTCCCTCCGCCCAAATGAAGATAAATTATGTTTTTCTGCTGTATTTGAGCTGAATGACCGCGCTGAGGTGCAAAGTGAATGGTTAGGAAAAACAGTTATCCGCTCCGACCACAGATTTAATTATAAAGAGATTCAAGCTGTTATCGAAGGGGGTGATGGGGAATATAAAGAAATGATAAATACACTTCATCAGCTTGCTTCGGGCTTGCGCGAACAACGCATGAATGCGGGATCGATAAACTTTCAATCCGAAGAAGTTAAGTTCATACTTGATGAAAAGGGGAAACCTGTTGATACCTATATCGTTGCACAAAACGAAAGCCATATGCTGATCGAAGATTTCATGCTTCTGGCAAACCGAAAGGTTGCTGAACGTATCGGCAAGCCTAAAGGAAATAGAAAACCTCAAACTTTTGTGTACCGTATACATGATGAGCCAAATCCCGATAAACTGCAAACATTTTTACAGTTTATTGCAAAATTGGGCTATAGCATGAACATCAGCAATCGCGAAAAGCTGGTTAAATCATACAATGACTTATTCAAAGCCATCGAAGGCAAAGGAGAAAAGACCTTGATTGAAACCATTGCCATACGGACTATGGCAAAAGCCGAATATAGCACACAAAATATTGGGCATTACGGACTTGCGTTTGAGTATTACACGCATTTCACCTCCCCAATTCGGCGATATCCCGACCTTATTGTACACCGTTTGCTGGAGCATTATGTACTGCAGAATAAACCCGGCCTGCCGGAAGCAACCTATGAATCCATTTGTAAACATGCCTCCGATATGGAAAGACGAGCCGTGGAGATGGAAAGAGAATCTGTAAAATATAAGCAGGCAGAATATTTGGCTGATAAAATCGGGCATAAGTTTCCCGGATTAATATCAGGTGTAAGTAAATGGGGGATTTATGTTGAGCTTGAAGACAGTAAATGTGAAGGAATGGTACGTTATAACGAAATGCCCGGCGATTACTATTATTTGGACGAAGAAAATTATCAAGTGATAGGTCAAAGCTATGGAAAAACCTTCCGCCTTGGCGATCCGGTGGTTGTTCGTGTGAAAAAAGTAAATATGCTGAAAAAGCAAATCGATTTTGTGATTTTAGATAAAGAAAAACCGCAAAAACCTACTAAAAGAAAAAAGAAATAAGCTGATTTTGTGGATGAAAGCTTCTTTTTTATGAATTCTAATCCGTCTAAAGATAAGGTCCATAAGTTTTGTCTACCTTTGTAGCCTGCTTAATTCATGAATTTAATTTTGAGAAATTTTAAGGCGTGAGCTGTGAAGCTGTAGCCAACTACTGCGAACAACTCATAACGTAAAAATTGCCAAAATTAAATCAAAATTCATTTTATAATAAACAGCTTTTTAAATTGCCACTAAATCTACTAACACACAGAATATAAACATATTACGATAAATTTAGATTGACTAGCTTATGAATTGGTGAATTATGCAGGGTAGATTACATCAATGAAAACTCTGTTTTAACCTTGAAATTGAACCATTAAAACAAAATATTTATTCAAACCTTGTGTCATGATACGTAATAAACTGAATTGGGTGTTGTTTTTTTTAGCCTTCGCGATAGCACCTTTTCACCTTTTTTCGGACTCGCTTTTTTTACTCCAGCTTTCTGATTCGGAACAGGCGCGTCCCTATATCGAAAATCCGGCTTTTGAAGTACACTATTATTGTGATGACTTCCTTATTGCTACCTTGGATTTCACGCCAAAAGAAGAACATATTCTGCTTGATTCCAATCCTTGGCAAGCCGATATAAGCTATTATATAGTGTATGCCTCGCCTGAAGAAGCAGCAGCTTATCAAATTCGGTGGGCTGATAGAATGGAGTTGCTTTATGAAGGAAACTTTTTGATGATTGTATCTACAAATGAAGTAGTACATGGTCAACTTGAACCGGCACGAAATGACGGCATGGTGCGTATATTTCGTCAAAAAGCGCGCATCCCTTCCTCTAAATTGAATTATACTCCCGCTACGCGTAATCCAGATCCATTTATTCAAGAATTAATAGACCAGGTAGATTATAACAATATCACACCTATTGTACAGCATTTGCAGGATTATGGAACACGTGATGCTTACCATGCCAACAGCGTATTGGCTCAAAACTGGTTAAAAGAACAGTTTGAATCCTATGATTTGTCGGTGGAGCTGATGCCTTTTAACATGCCTGGAGGAACCCCAAGTGATAATGTCATTGCTACCTTGCCCGGCACCAAATATCCGGATGAATATGTGATTTGCGGTTCGCATTTCGATTCGTACAGCTATTCGGGCCTTGCACCGGGTGCAGATGATAATGCTTCAGGTACCGCCGGAGTCCTCGAAATAGCACGCATCTTAAGCCAGTATGAATTTGATAGAACCCTAGTCTTTTGTTCCTTCTCGGGCGAAGAGTACGGCTTATACGGAAGCGCGGCATATGCAGCACGCTGTGCGCAACAAGGCATGGATATTCATGGATATGTCAACCTGGATATGACTGCTTATTTAAAGCCCGGCAATACCGTGATGAAGTCTACCTTGATATTTCCTTCCTCTGCACAAGAGCTTGCTGAGTTTTATATGGATATTTGTAGTACATACCTGCCTGAATTTGTTGTGGCACCCGGCACCCTAAGCGGAGGTGATAGTGACCACACATCTTTTAATAACAACGGCTATATGGGTATTTATCCTTTTGAATCCGTGCCCGACTATAGCCCTTATATCCATACGCCGGATGACGTTATCGGTCTAAGTTATAATAATGAAGAGCAGGCCGAAGTATTTACGAAAGCAGCACTTGCATCAGTGGCTACCATGGCAAACCGTTTACTCCCTCCGCGTGGGCTGATGGCATTGGCCGGCGACCAACAAGTGGAACTTGATTGGACTGAACTATTTGGTGCAGCATCCTATAATATTTATAGGGATAATGACATAATCGATAATGTTTCAACAAATTCATTCATCGATACTGAAGTTGAAAACGGAGAACAGTATAGCTATTATGTAACGGCAATTTATGAAGATACCGGACTTGAATCGGACCCCTCCAATACGGTTACGGTAATCCCGATGCCGCCTCTGGTATTGCCTTATGCGATGGATTTTGAAAGCGGCGCACCATATTGGGAGTTTTCGGATAATTGGGGGCTTGCAACAACACAATCACACAGCCCTTCACATTCCATCACGGAAAGTCCGAACGGAAATTATGCAAATAGTGAAACAAGTTTTGCCTACCTGCGTCCGTTTAGTCTTAATATGGGCTTTACGACCGCGGAAGTGAGCTTCTGGACCAGATACGATATCGAAAGCAATTATGATTATATGTACTTTGAAATTAGTACAAATGGTCAAAGCTGGACACAAATTGCATCATTTACAGGTGCACAAAACACTTGGCAACAGAAAACCTATAGTTTGAACTCATACCTCGGACAAGATTGGGTGCAATTGCGTTTCCGTTTTAAAAGTGATTATATGGTTTCCAAGGATGGAATGTATATTGATGACTTTGCATTAAACACTACCGGTGGCTTATTGCACTTTAGTGCTGCCTTAAGCGAAGGCTGGAACAGCTTATCCTCTTATATTGAACCTGTTGACCCGGAGTTGAGTAAAATATTTGAACCTTTGAGTGAAAAATTAGTGGCAGTTCAAAGTGCCACGGGATTGTTTTATCCGCAGCAAGGCATAAATACCATCGGAAACTGGGATAATTCATCAGGCTATAAGGTGAAGATGAACAGCCCCGGAAGTCTGATGATACAAGGAGCACAACTCGTTGATGGCAGCCTGCCAATCGCTGCCGGATGGAATTTGATCCCGGTTTTAAGCGCATGTCCAATCACATTACAAGAACTTATTTCTACGCATTCCGACAAAGTCGAGTTTGTTAGAAATATTTCGGCCAGCCAAATTTATTGGCCCCTTAATGAAATTTCGGATTTGGAACAACTGCTGCCCGGCAATTCATATATGCTGAAGTCTTCTGCTGCATTTACACTAAATTTTCCCGAATGCAAGGCTGCAACCCCAGCAAAATTAGCTCCGGATGTGACCGTCACATCTTCCTTACATACGATTGGATTTGCTGCCGGCAGCTTGGATTTTGCGGAATCCGGCGATCAGATTATCGCCTTCAATAATGATGGATTTGCTGCAGGCATACTCGAAATAAATAATCCAATGCAGCCTGCTTATATCGCCATCTATGGAAATGACAGCCTGAGTACTGTAGTTGATGGCTTTTTGCCCGAACAACTTATGCAGCTAAAGTGGCTTCCTGCCCAAACACAAGAATATCATGATTTGACAGTCACATATGATGAGGCCATGCCAAATAAGGAGCTTTTTGCTTATGAAGGATTGTCGCGCATCACACATATTGAACCGGATATGGTGGGAATAGCCGAAAAATCGATGGCATTGAATGTATTCCCCAACCCGGTACATGATTTGTTACACATACAAATGGATACGCATAAAATAAAAGCTATTGAGCTTCTTAATATGGAAGGTGTTTGCCTGATGCAGTTTGATGAAAATTCAATATCATCCGAGCTTGATGTAGCTCCATTATCGGTAGGGCTGTATGTGTTGCGAATATATACAGAAGAAGGCATACAGCATATACGTTTTGTAAAACGATAAATTATGCCGATGCGATCATTGGACTTTTACTTATGAAAAACCTGCTGTTTTTTATTTAGAAAGAATCCAAACATATAGTGCATCAGTCAAAGTTTTGGTTTTGAATAAAAAAAAATTGTACTTTTGGCGATTGTTTTTGTTATCCAAAAGGAACAGATGCATATTATCGGAGAGGTGGCCGAGTGGTTTAAGGCGCACGCCTGGAAAGTGTGTATACCTCGAAAGGGTATCGTGGGTTCGAATCCCACTCTCTCCGCA
>CAZDWA010000006.1:0-67367 GCA_964509065.1 uncultured Lentimicrobiaceae bacterium | reverse complement strand
ATATCAGTATATTTACCCGCATTTATTTTTATTTTATGAATTATTCAGGTTAAAAGAAATTACTTCAGAAAAAAAGGAAGGTTTTTTTGAGCTGTATCCCCAAACAAATACAGGTGATTTTGCTTGGAAAAATATTAAAGAAAGTTTTGATGACTTAAACAAGGATGAGTATTTCAAGGCTGTAAAGGAAGATGGAAAAGTTAAATTGTATCATAAATATTATGAGCAACAAGTCTTCAAAAATGTTTGGACAGACAAAAAATATCAATCAGAATTTCACGGAACCAATCTATTGAAAAGATTAATTGGCAAAAATGATTTCAGTTACCCAAAATCACTATTTGCAGTAATAGATGTATTAAAAATAATGTCAAAGCCAGGTGATATAATTATGGATTTTTTTGGTGGTAGTGGCACCACGATGCACGCAGTGCTCGAATTAAATACTGATAAAAATTCATTGAAAAGACAGTTTATTTTAGTTGAACAATTACACGAGCATATTGATATTTTATTAAAAAGGGGACGGAAAATTATATCAAACAGTATAGATGGTTTCACTTATCTTGAACTCAAAAAATACAACCAAACTTTTATTGAGCAGATAGAAGAAGCCAAAGACAGCGAATCCCTTTTGCAAATTTGGAAGCAGATGAAAGCCAAAAGTTTTTTGGATTACAATGTGGACATTAAAAAGCAGGACGAACACATCAATGAGTTTAAAGCCCTAAGCCTTGCAGAACAAAAACAGCATCTTTGCGAAATATTAGATAAAAATCAGCTTTATGTGAATCTTTCTTCTATTAATGATGCCGATTTTGTTTGCACAGAAGAAGAGAAGAAAGTAAGCCGGGATTTTTATCAAATAAAGAAATAATATTATGCTGCCCCAAAAACTAAATAGTGAAATATTGCTGTACCAATCCGATGACGGGCAGTTAAAAATTCAGGTTTGCCTGGATAATGAAACCGTTTGGCTTACTCAGGCAGATATGGTGGAATTATTTCAGTCATCAAAATCAAATATCAGCGAGCATATAAAATACATTTTTGAGGAGGGTGAGCTGCAAGAAGATTCAGTTGTTCGGAAATACTGAACAACTGCTGCAAATGGCAAAAACTATGAAGTAAATTAGCGAGAAAAAAGATAAAACCATGACAAAAAAAAACACAATAAAACTTTTTGAACAAACGCAAGTCCGCGCAATTTGGGATGAGGACCAGGAGAAATGGTATTTTTCTATTGTAGATGTGGTCGGAATATTGTCGGACAGTGTAAATCCACAAGCCTATTGGCGTAAGCTAAAACAGCGGCTTTTAGCAGAAGGAAATGAAACCGTGAAGAATTGTCACGCTTTGAAAATGCTTGCTGCCGATGGTAAAATGCGTTTTACCGATGTAGCTGATACCGAACAACTTTTTAGATTGATACAAAGTATTCCGTCGCCAAAAGCTGAGCCTTTCAAATTGTGGATAGCTCAAGTAGCGCGAGAACGAATTGACGAAATAGAAGACCCGGAAATAGGTATTGACCGACTGATGGAAACCTATCTGAAAAAAGGATATAGTAAAGAATGGATTAATCAACGGCTAAAAAGCATTGAAATAAGAAAAGAACTTACAGATGAATGGGATAAACGCGGTATAAAGAAAGGACAGGAATACGCTATTTTAACCGATGAAATTACTAAAGCTTGGAGTGGATTTTCAGTCAAGCAATATAAAAAACACAAAGATCTGAAAAAAGAAAATCTGCGTGATAATATGACCAACTTAGAACTGGTACTTAATATGTTGGCAGAAGCTACTACAACTGAAATCAGTAAAGAGAAAAAGCCTCAATCTTTTGCTGAAAGTAAAGTAATTGCAAAACAAGGAGGAACCATTGCCGGCAATACCCGAAAAGAAATTGAAGAAAAAACAGGGAAAAAAGTAGTTTCTAGATTATCTGCAAAAAATATTTTACCCAATAAAAACAAGGAAATAGAATAATGGCTTTTCTACATGATATATTTGAAAATCCCTTTGCACGCAGGGCATTGGAACAAGTTCATATTCCTTTATGGATTACTGAAAATCTAAAGTTTGACCTGCGCCCCTATCAATTTGAAGCATTTAAACGATATATATTTCTAGATCAGGAAGATATAGAAGAAAAACCCAAACGACCTTATCATTTGCTTTATAATATGGCAACGGGAAGCGGCAAAACCATGATAATGGCAGGTTTGATATTGCATCTTTACCAAAAAGGCTATCGAAACTTTTTGTTTTTTGTAAACAGCAACAATATCATTCAAAAAACCAAAGACAATTTCCTAAATCAACAGGCTTCAAAATACCTTTTCAACGATAAAATTGTGATTGAAGGGAAAGAAATTTTAATCAAAGAGATTGATAACTTTGAAGAAGCTGACAATCAAAACATAAACATAAAATTTACCACTATACAACAGCTTCATATTGACCTGAACAACGCCAAAGAAAACAGTGTTACTTATGAAGATTTTGAAAATAAGAAAATAGTGCTTATTGCTGATGAAGCACACCATTTAGTGGCAGGAACAAGATCGGGTAATATGTTTGGCAGTTGGGAAGATACGGTAAAGAAAATTCATGAATCCAATTTTGAAAACATCTTGCTGGAGTTTACGGCTACAATTGACACTGAAACTGCAGAATTGGTTAATCATTATCAGGACAAGGTGATTTTCAAGTATGACTTGGCTCAGTTTCGTATTGACAAATATTCAAAAGAAATTCATCTTATCCGTTCTATGTATGATGAACAAGATAGAATTATTCAAGCCTTGATTTTGAATTTGTACCGACAAGAATTGGCTACTTCAAACAACATCAACTTAAAGCCCGTAATTCTGTTTAAAGCTAAAAGGACCATTAAAGAATCGGAGCAAAACAAAGATAATTTTCATATACTGATTGATGGTTTTTCGGTGACAATGGTAGAGAAAATTCAAAAGACTTCTACCGTTCCAATAGTTCAAAAAGCTTTTCGATTTTTTAAAGCAAAAGGTATTTCAGCCAATGAAATTGTTAAGCGTATTCAAGCCAATTTTAAATTTGAGAATTGCCTGAGTGCCAATAATGATGCAGAAGCTGAACAAAACCAAATAATGCTTAATACGTTGGAGGATGGGAACAATCCTGTCAGAGCTATTTTTGCAGTTCAAAAATTGAATGAGGGCTGGGATGTGTTAAACCTTTTTGATATAGTCAGGCTTTATGAAGGGCGTGACGGAAGAGCCGGAAATCCCGGTAAAACCACAATATCAGAGGCACAGCTAATAGGAAGAGGAGCAAGATATTTTCCGTTCACTTTAGAGGATGGGCAGGACAAATATACCCGTAAATATGATGATGATATTTCCAATGATTTAAAAGTTTTGGAAGAGCTTTATTACCACACAAAGGAAGATAGTCGTTACATTTCTGAATTGAAGAAAGCTCTTGTAGAATCAGGTATTTATGAAGATGATGAAAATTTAGTTCAACTAAATTTATTTTTAAAGCCTGAATTTAAGAAAACAGACTTTTACCAAGATGGTCATGTTTTTTTCAACAAGAAAATTCCAAAGAGTTTTGACAATGTCAAGTCATTTAAGGACTTAGGGGTAACCAAAACGAATTATCGACACATTTTATCTTCAGGAATTGGGAGAATGTCTTTGGCTTTCGAGGTAGAAAGTCCTGAAACAGATAACGAAATCACAAAAACTAAGGAGGTAAAACTGACAGAAATTCCTAAAAATACAATTCGGTTTGCATTAAGTAAAAACCCGTTCTTTTATTTTGACAATTTATCGCATTACTTTCCAAGCGTGGGTTCAATTTCAAATTTTATTGACAGCAAAGATTATTTAGCCGGTTTGGAAATTACTTTCAAGGGAACAGCAAACCGATTAAAACGAATCACTCATTTCGATTATTTGCAGGCTTTAAACGGACTTTTACAAAATATTGAATCCGACATTAAGAATAATTCTACAGAATATGAAGGTTCAGATTATGTTAAAGAGCCAATTCGCGAAGTATTTAAAGACAAGGAAATCAAAGTGTATAAAGGCAGTGAGCGAGCTGACGGTCAAGAAAATTTAGTAGCTAAGGAGCCTTGGTATGCTTATAATGCCAACTACGGAACAAGTGAAGAAAAGAGATTTGTAGAACTCTTTTCCGGACGCTTTGAAGGACTAAATCAAAAGTTTGAAAATATTTATTTAATCCGTAATGAAAGGGAGCTCAAAATTTTCGACAAACTCGGGCGAGCCTTTGAACCGGACTTTTTGCTTTTCTGTAAACAGCGAGACGCAGAACAATTGACTTATCAAGTTTTCATTGAGCCTAAAGGAGAACATTTGAAAGCTTATGACAAATGGAAAGAAGATTTTCTAAATGAAATCAGAACCGAACAAAAAGTGATCAAAATCCATACGGATACTTATTTGATTACTGCAGTTCCTTTCTATAACTCCCACAATGAAAATGAGTTTAAGACAATTTTAGAAAACACATTAAACGGATAGAACCACCTTTGCGTATCAGTAATATTCATTATTAAATCGTACAAGCCAAATTTTGGTTTGTTCAAATGCATAGCCAACAGTCATTCTGGAGGGAAAAACATATCGTACGCACGGCAAACCACTTTTCCATCGAACTTCGAGCTAAAAATCTCACTTTCAGGAAGATTTAAACACTAAAATCGAGTATATTTGTGTAAAATTATTGGTTAAATGAGAATAACTGAAAGAAAATATTTAGACACTTATATTCAGGCTATTGGACATGAAATTTCGGGATTAATTAAGAATTTCGATTTTTCTGAAAACAAAAGAGAGTTTGAATATCTGACAAAATCGTCTGCAGTGTATTCATCTAATATTGAAGGAAATAGCATTGATTTGAATTCTTATATGAATTATGAATTGAATAAAGACAAATTCAAGGCAAATAAAGAGATTGCGGAAATTGAAAATTTAATCAAGGCATACGAGTTTGCGCAAAAAAACAAGCTAAATGAGAAAAATCTGTTGAGCTGCCATAAAACACTTTCAGAGACCTTGCTAATCAAAAGCAAAAGAGGGAAATACAGAGCTGAGCAAGTGGGGGTTTTTGGCAGCTCAGGATTAGCTTATATGGCAATTGAGCCTGAATTTGTTGAGCAAGAAATGAAGAGCTTTTTTCAGGATATTGAAGCATTAATCTCATCAAAATTAACTGAAAAAGAAGTTTTTTACTTTGCTTCATTCATTCATCTGAAATTTGTTCAAATTCATCCATTTATGGATGGAAACGGTAGAGCAGCACGATTACTTGAAAAATGGTTTATTGCTGACAAATTAGGTCGTGATTTTTGGAAAATACCATCAGAGGAATACTATAAACTGAATCAAGCCGAATATTATGAGGCATTAAATTTAGGCGTAAATTATTATGAATTAGATTATGACAAATGCTTGGATTTTTTGGTAATGCTTCCAAATTGCTTAAAATAAAGCGGAAACGCACAATGTAAGTCAAGCAAACCACTCCAATTGTCTCAAATATTCGGGATTCGACAAAGAAAAATGCACTATAATTGCCGCTGCGCACTAAAAAGATATAAAAGATCAGATTAAGCTTGTTTTCAATCAGTTACTATTGAAAATAAAGTCAATAGACTTCGTCAAACAGAAAAAATTAATACAATGAAAGATTATCAGATTCAGATTTTGAAAACAGCCATAGTGGTGCTTGGCTTGTTGGGTATAAAACTGTTGATTCATGGGTTTATCAATAGACTTTTTGCCAGTCTTCATCTTGCTTCGGAGCGCAAACGAATTATTTCCAAGATCATCAATTTTTTTCTCACGGTATTGGGGGTCGTTTTACTTACTGCAATATGGGGAGTCAGTTCGCAACAATTCACGGTATTTATCACTACCTCATTAACCATTCTGGGAGTGGCATTTTTTGCGCAATGGTCTATTTTATCGAATCTTACATCCAGTTTGATATTGTTTTTCAACCATCCGATTCGTATTGGCGGAGGCATTAAAATCCTTGACAAAGACTATCCAATTGAGGGAGTGGTAGAAAAACTCAGCATGTTTTTTCTATATATACGCACGAGCGATAATCGTTTAATTACAATACCAAATACGGTGGCACTTAATAAAATTATTTCCATTGATGCTGTGGAAGAGCGTAAACAAGTGATTCCTAAAAAAGGCACTTCTTAATCCGATTATGAATTCTGTATATTAGTTTAGATAAAAGCCGTATTTTTACGGGAAAATTTTAGCATTATGAAAAAGCATTTTTGGATATTGATTATTTTAACCCTCACAACACGATTTACTTTTGCCGGTGAGGGCATGTGGATTCCCATGCTGTTGCAGCAGCTCAACGAAAAAGAAATGAAGGAGATGGGCATGCGTATCTCTGCAGAAGACATCTACAGTCTTAACCGTTCAAGCTTAAAAGATGCCATTGTACTTTTTGGAAGAGGCTGCACCGGTGAAATTATTTCAGACCAAGGCTTATTATTAACCAATCACCATTGCGGATACGGACAAATTCAAAGGCATAGCTCGGTGGAGAACGACTATCTTACCTATGGCTTTTGGGCTATGAATCGTTCGGAGGAGCTTCCAAATCCCGGACTTACCGTTACCATGCTTGTGCGAATGGAAGAAATAACCGAAAAAGTTTTGGAAGGTATTAGCAAAGACATGCTCGAAACCGAACGTGCAACCAGCATTCGCGAAAACAGCAAGAAACTCATTGAAAAAGCTGAAGAAGAAACCGGATTAAAAGCATCTATCGTTCCCTTCTTTCATGGAAATCAATACTATATGATGCTGAACCGCATTTTTAAAGATATTCGCCTTGTAGGTGCTCCCCCATCCAATATTGGCAAATTTGGTGGCGATTCCGACAACTGGATGTGGCCACGTCATACAGGTGATTTTTCGCTTTTCCGCATATATGTGGACAAAGACGGAAACCCTGCCGAATATCATCCGGATAATGTACCTTATAAACCTGATTACCATCTACCTATTTCGATAAAAGGTGTGGATGAAGGCGATTTTACGTTCGTATTTGGATATCCTGCTCGCACAAATCAGTATTTGCCTGCAGCAGCTGTTGAACTTACTACCGAAGTTTCAAATCCTGCACGCGTGGCATTACGTGCGCAACGGCTGGATATTTTTAAACGTTATGCAGCCGGCGACCCGAAGATTCGTATTCAATATGCAGCAAAAGATGCAGGAGTGGCAAATGCATGGAAAAAGATGATTGGTGAAAGTAAAGGAATTCAAAGATTGAATGCGGTAGAAACAAAAAAAGATTTAGAAGCGCAATTTAATCGTTGGCTAAAAAATAATCCAAGCTTTACTGACAGCTATGCCGGACTTATTGAGACCTTTAATCAAAATTATGCGCAGCTGGAGCCTTTGACACTTGCAAATGATTATATCATTGAAGCCGGGATGGGAATTGAAATTTTCCAAATGGCAAATCGTTTCCGTCCATTAATCATGGAACTACAAAAAGCAAATCCGGATGAAGCCAAAGTAGAAGAATTGAAAGAGTCGCTATCAAAATATACGAAGGATTTTTTCAAAGACTATTATCAGCCTATCGATAGGGAGGTTGCCGAAGCCTTGTTAAACACCTGAATTGACAAACAAGCAAAAGAATATCGCCCTGATTTTCTTGAAGAAATTAACAAGAAATTTAAAGCCAACACCAAGCTTTACGTGGAAAGATTATTTGGTCAAAGTGTATTTGCTTCTCAGTCGTCTGTTGAGAAATTATTGCAAAATATCAGTAAGAAAAGCCTGAAGTCTTTGGAAAAAGATCCTGCATGGCAGGCAGTTAGCAGCATGCATCGTTTTTTAGGGACATCCATACAGCCTCCCATGCGTAAAATTGCCGCCAGTAATGACAGTTTACAACGCCTATATATGAAGGGTTTGATGGATATGCAGCCTGATTATCGCTTTTATCCTGATGCAAACTTCACATTGCGTGTAACTTACGGAAAGGTGGAGGGCTATTCGCCAGCAGATGCAATTTATTATAAGCACTTTACCACTTTGGAAGGAATTTTGGAAAAAGAAAATCCCGATATTTACGATTATGTGGTGGAAGATCGACTGAAAGAATTGTATGACAAGAAAGATTATGGTCCTTATGCCGATAAAAACGGTCATTTGCGTATTGGCTTTGCTGCATCAAATCACACCACCGGCGGAAACTCGGGCAGCCCGGTTCTCAATGCTGACGGGCAAATGGTGGGTCTGAATTTTGACCGCTGCTGGGAAGGTACAATGAGTGATTTGAAATATGACCCGGCTATGTGTCGCAATATTTCAGTGGATGTGCGTTATGTGCTTTTCTTGGTTGATAAGTTTGCCGGAGCAACGCATTTGATTGACGAAATGACCATTATTCGTTAAATTGTGTCATTGCTTCCGAAGCATATTACGCTAATTTATTGATTTTACTTTTTTAATGTTTTCTGCTTTGCAGCAAGATTCGTAAAGGAGTTTATTTTATACAATTTCTTAGATGGCAAAAACAAAAACAGTATTTTTTTGTAAAAACTGCGGCAATGAATCTCCAAAATGGATTGGCAATTGTCCTGCATGCGGTGAATGGAATACCTATGTGGAAGAAACGCTCGTAAGCGGGAAAAAGAAGCTGCCTTCCACAACTTTGTTTTTGGAAAAAAACAAGCCGCTTGCCATAAAAGAGATCAGTGATAAGCCTTTGGAGCGTTTGGATTTAGGTTATGCCGAACTGAATCGTGTGCTTGGAGGAGGCCTTGTTCCCGGAGCATTGGTGTTGATAGGAGGTGAGCCGGGGATTGGAAAATCAACCTTGATGCTGCAAATGGCATTACATGGTGTGGATAAAAAGGTGCTTTACATCAGTGGTGAGGAAAGTCAGCAGCAGCTTAAGATGCGTGCCGATCGGATCGGAATAAAGAATGCGGACTGTTTTATTTTAACCGAGACCGATACACACAATATCATAAGTCAATTTGAACAACTCAAGCCTGATTTACTTGTCATTGATTCCATTCAAACATTGCAATCACCTGTTATTGAAGCCACTGCAGGAAGTATTTCACAAATTCGGGAAACAGCAGGAGAGCTCAATAAATTGGCTAAATCTGCAGGAGTACCGGTGTTTTTGATTGGACATATTACAAAAGATGGCAGTATTGCAGGGCCTAAAATTTTGGAACATATGGTCGATACGGTCATACAGTTTGAAGGCGATCGCCATTATGGCTTCCGTATTTTACGCACCATCAAAAACCGCTTTGGCTCTGCTTCCGAACTAGGGATTTTTGAGATGCAATCCAGCGGCTTACGTGAAGTAACCAATCCGAGTGAAATATTGTTGTCGCAGCGCGAAGAAGCGATGAGCGGTATCGCCATTGCCGCCATGATTGAAGGCTTGCGTCCCATGCTTATCGAAACACAAGCCTTGGTAAGCACGGCTGCTTACGGCACTCCACAACGCTCCGGAACAGGTTTTGATGTAAGACGCTTGAATATGCTACTTGCAGTATTGGAAAAACGAGCCGGATTTAGGCTTTCAAGCCGTGATGTGTTTTTAAATATTGCCGGTGGCATTCGTGTGGATGATCCGGCTACCGATTTATCGGTTATTGCCAGTGTACTTTCTTCAAGTGAAGATATTCCAATTGATTCAAAAACATGTTTTGCGGCTGAAGTGGGATTGTCGGGTGAAATAAGAGCCGTAAACCGTATCGAAGCGCGTATTGCTGAAGCGGATAAATTAGGATTTAAGCAAATTTTTATTTCAAAATATAACAACAAAGGCTTGGACCACTCACGATATTCAATAGAAATTGTGCCTGTAAGTTCTGTTAACCAGCTATTTGAGTTTTTATTTGGATAAAATGATATTCGGAAGCTTTAATCAAGGCTTTTAACAGCCCTTAGGTTCGTTTTTATCTTCTTTTTGAGGATGAGCTGATGTACTCTTTGATTTTAGTCGTTTTGCATCTTTCAGTGCCTGACTTATAATCCATTCTATTTGACCGTTCGTACTACGAAACTCATCGGCAGCCCATTTTTCAACGGCTTCCATTAATTTTGTATTTATACGTAAAGCAAAAGATTTCTTCTGTCCCATAATATTCTAATCCGCTTTTCCCTCATTAATCTGTTACTGAGATGCTACTATTATTGCAGTTTGTTTTAGTGAATGACGAATAAGATACACAAACAAGGCTGTCAGCAGCAAACAATCCTTGTGTCTTTTCAAACTATCAGTCACCTCAATATGAGTCTCTAACTTTCTTTTTAACTTTTTACCTTTATATTTTATGCGGGAGTCTGCCATTAATCGTTCGTTAGTATCAAGGAGCAAATATCGAATTTTCCACAAGCTTTTTGATTTAAAAATCAAATTTAATCGGGAGCCTTGACGAACTAATGCTATCTTAAACCCACCATTCCACCTGCTTTGCAGTTTAATAATTGTTTTACCTTGGTGAAGCACTGCAAATTTTGTTCTCCAGAAGTTAGTGGGTTTTATCTCATATTCTTCTGCATTGTTTAATCGAATATACGCATGTGTCGACAGCCTTTTTGGATATGTCAGCACCGCCATTTGTTGATTATCCTCAAACACTGCTAACTGCCCCGAACCTATGCATACTGCATTAATCATAGTAAATCACTATAGTGCGTCCGCTCTTTTAATGATGCAAAGTGCCGGTATTTATCACCGGGCTTGCGTCCTTATCCGAACATAATACCACCATCAGATTGCTTACCATAGCCGCTTTCTTTTCTTCGTCCAGATCTACTAATTCTTTATTTGACAGCTGCTCCAATGCCATTTCTACCATGCTTACCGCGCCTTCTACTATTTGAACGCGCGCAGCTACGATTGCTGCAGCCTGTTGACGGCGCAACATGGCATTTGCTATTTCGGGAGAATAAGCCAAATAGCTGATTCTGGCTTCTATTACTTCTATACCCGCCATCTCGAGTCGCTCGGCAAGCTCCTGCTCAAGCACTTGATTCACCTCTTCGCCTCCTGCTCTGAGTGTGATTTCCACCTGCTCCTCATCAAAATTGTCATAAGGATAATGCCCGGCTAATTTACGAATAGCAGCTTCACTTTGAATTTCAACATAATGGATGAAATCATCAACTTCAAAAGCGGCTTTAAAAGTATCGCGTACACGCCAAACCAAAACGATGCCTATCATAATCGGATTCCCGATTTTGTCATTTACTTTGATTTGTTCGCTATTCAGATTACGGGCTCGAAGCGAAATCTTAGTTTTACTATAAAAGGGGTTTACCCCATAAAATCCATTGTGCTTGATGGTGCCTTTATATTCACCAAAAAGCAATAATACACAAGATTGGTTAGGACTTACAACAATCAATCCACGTATGAGTAAAAAGGCAGTTACCAACATGACAATTGATAAAACCAGCAATAAGTCATTTGCCGAATGGCGGATAATGGTATAAAAGAATAATACGATTAAAGCTAAAATAATAGCTAACATTACATAGCCCGATAAGGGGCGTACAAATTTTTCTTCATTTTTCATTGCGATATCAATTTGATATCACAAAGATATGAAAATAATATATAGTTTGTCAAGTTTTTGATGAAAAAACTAAAATCGTTTCCAAAAACTTCAATTTTTGGGGATTTTTAAAAACATGCCTTTAACTAAATAGCATTTATTCAGCCATTTTCTAATGAATAGACAGAAACTGTGTTTCGGCAAAAAGAAGTTTTAAGCTTGCACAATTATTTCTATTTGAGTTATATTGTACTAGCGGTATAAGCAGCAAAGATTGTTTTTTCCGAGTAAAAACCGCGAATTATGCTACGGCATTATTTAATAAATTTTACAGCTGCATGACTGCCATCTGCATACTGAATTCGAAGCAAATACCAACCGGCGCTCAGCTGTTCAATTTGCGGAAATACATCCGTGATAAGTCGTTCATTTTCAATTCCGACTGCAATCAAGTTTTGATGAGAAATTTGTATTCCTTGTTGATTTATCAGTTCGGCGGAAACAGGTTTTTTATCTTTATTCCAACGGATTTTACTATTTATACTCAACGGAACAGGAAATAATTGAATATCTGCGTATTGATTTTGCTTTATTCCAACCGACCTTTGAATCTCATAGGCACCTATATCCACAATTTCGTATTCGATTCTGTTTTTCATTGCCAAATCAAACTCCGGAAGCTCTTGATTTGGAAGTTCGTTTGTTCCTGCATTAAAACAAGAGCCTTCTTTTGTCGGTAGAAAATCATCGATGGCTGAATCAGTAAACAGGGGGTCTTCTTCCGTACAATTTTCATAAATACCTATAAAGCTACTGCCACCAAATCCTTCATGACCTTCTTGAATTGCACAATGATAAAAGGCGGGCTCAGATATCACATCCCAAATCCATACTTGCGAACCAAAAGGGGAATTGCTATGGTTGTCCCATAAAATACTATTATAAAGTGCGGGATTTGCCGAGTCGTTGCAATAGTATCCGCCTCCCATGGATGCGTGGTTATTTACGATAGTGGCATTGGTAATAATAGGCTCAGCCCGTATAATGGCAATGCCTCCTCCAAAAAACACCGCCACATTATTATTCAGCAATAAATTGGCAATTGGGCGCTTTGCTTCGCTTCGCATGATGCCCACAGCTCCTCCCAATCCGCTTAAATTTTCTTCAAAAACTGCATTTATCAATAAGGGGTTTGAATATTCAAATGATACGGCTCCTCCAATTCCGGTGGATGAGTTTCGTTTAAAATTCATATGTCGTAAATTGGGTTCGGTGGATACAAAACAAAGTCCGCCTCCATATCCATAAATCAAGCCTTCATTTCCGGCATAATTATCCTCAATACTGCAATAATCCATGTTTATGTCGGTTTTGAATGCATAAATGGCACCTCCCCAATAAAAGGCATAATTATTATGTAAACGGGAATGCTGTAATGCTATTTTTCCGGTTCGAAGCGCACGAATGGCGCCTCCGTAACAATTTGCGGAATCACCCACGGCTTTACCAAAACTTAATACGCAATATTCAAATTTGGAAGAATCATTTTCCCAAGGGGTATCTTCAAAACGTATGCCGTTCCAACCGCCTGCATTGCTGTAAATATCATGAAACCCACTGGTGTCGGCAACAGTAAAAACAATGCTGTCATTTTCTTGTCCGATGGCACGTATATTACCTTGAACATGTATTGAATAATGCCCTTCGAAAATCACTTTTGTGCCTGCAGCAATTTGTAGTTGTTCGGGAAAAGGGATGGTGATATCGGAGGTTACAAAAACCGTATCATATTGCCATAATCCAAATTGTTCTCCTGAAGCTGAATAGTTGTTTTGTGCAAAGAGTGAATTACCCAGCAGTATACCCATTAAGGTACTTATAAAAATACGTTTCATAAAAACTTTGGTTTTGATGACCAAAATTACGCTTTTATTCTCAATTATTTTAAAAGCCGGATGATATTGCCTAAACCACGGAAGCACAGAGCTATCGTGTAGGGCTAAGATGTATTAGCGCATGAATTTCGAGCGAAAATCTTTAATGTTTTTCTCCATACTTGGAATATTTTGTTGCATTTCCATGTATTGCACTTGCAAGGTGACAGGAGGCTCCGTTAAGGATTCAAATGATTTTTTCACTTCATTCATTAAGCTTGATGCCTGCTGCAATTCAGCGCCTACAGCTTCTTTTCCCATTCGTTGATTGAATAGGCTTACTGCTTTGTTGTATGCTTCCACCGCACGATTAAACTTATCCGTGATAGGTCTTAACTCCATTAAATAATTGTTATGCGACATTGCACGAATATTGTTTTTTAAAAATTCGCTACGTCGATCGAGTGGGGGATAGGAATAATTTTGTTGTTGAATACGTCTTAGCTCATCTTGATATTGGCTTAGAAGAGAAGACTGTAAAAAATCATTGATTTGTTCTGTCAGATTCTCTTCATCAAGGCTTAACTCCATATTTTCTTCAACAAAACCTTTATGACTTAGTGCAGGATTTACCAATTGCCATATCGGGTCGTAAGGCAAATGGGATTTCTGCATCAGTTTTGCATCTTTTAAAAAATAATCCGGATTAAAACGCGCCTCATAACGCATATTGCTTAAGTTTAATGCACCTGCACCCCAAGTAGGGTCACTAAGTTGCCATTCATTATCAACAAAACTGATTACCCACATATGCGGCTCCGGATTCAGTTTGCCATGATTTCGGGTGTAGCCGCTTACGGTATGCGAAGGGATTTCCAACAAGCGACTTATGCTGTCCATTAATCCGGCATAGCCTTCACAAACTGCTGTTTTTTCAAAAAATGCATTTTGCACGATTTGGTATGTGGGAAGCAGTTGTGGCGGCTTTGACAAAGCACTTACATCGTAGCTAATATGTTGTCCAATCCAATTAAATATTGCCCAAAGGCGCTCCTTGTCTGTATCAAAATGCTCCGAAATCCATTGGGCAAGCTCCGGTACAGACTCAAACTGCATATTTTGCAACTGCGAAATGTTTGGATGATTGGTTTCTGTATCAGCTGATTGCGAAAAAACCACTATGCTAAATAGGCTAAAAGCTAATACTATAAGTGCTTTATAAAACAATTCCTTCATCTTCTTGTGTTTGTTTTCCCGGCTTCGTAATATCTTGTATTGATTTTTCAATATTAAACTGTTTGTATAACAATGGTGCAAAAGCTTCTATGCGTGGATAAAACCAAGATCCATCTTGTTTTTCTTTAGAAATGAGGTATTCTGTAATAGTAAAGAAATTCAGAAGCATCAAAATAAGACTTAAAATAAGTCCGGCTTTGACTATTCCAAAAACCGCGCCCAACAATCGATTGAAGAATGTCAACACTAACACATTAATCAGTTTTTCAAGCAATTTCCCAAGCGATAACACGATTATCATGACGAGAATCAGGGTAATTATGAAGGCGATAAGTTTTAGATATTTACTATGAAAATCAAAGTTGGAGCTGATAAAACCTGCTGTTATATCCGAAAAGAAAAAAGCCGCATATGCACCTATTACTAATGCTGCCAACGAACTTAATGAGGCAATTAAGCCTTTGAAATATCCGTATACGGCAAAGAGTAACAATATAATAAGAACAATAAAATCGATACTAAACATGCTTGATTAGGTTTGTTTTAATCTTCGGGTTAATTCAGTGGCAAACACAAAACTGTTCAATTCGGGGTTTGCTGATTGCAAGATACTATCTTTATTTCCCGTCCACCATAATTTCCCCTTATGTAAAAAGTTAATTCGTTCCCCAATTTGAAGTACTGAGTTCATATCATGGGTGTTGATAATGGTTGTGATGTTAAATTCGTGTGTGATTTCACTGATGAGCTCATCAATCACTTCGGCGGTTTTTGGATCAAGTCCTGAATTTGGCTCATCACAAAACAAATAGTTTGGGTTGTTGGAAATGGCGCGGGCAATTGCAACACGTTTCATCATGCCTCCGCTGATTTCGGAGGGAAATAAGTGGTTTACATTCTTCAGATTTACCCTTTCCAGGCAAAAATTCACTCTTTCGAGCTTTTCTTCCTGGCTTTTATCGGTAAACATATTCAGTGGAAACATGACATTTTGTTCAACTGTTAAAGAGTCGAACAAGGCACCTCCTTGGAACAACACTCCCATTTCTTTACGGATATCGGTTCGACGCTTTTCACTTAGTGAAGAAAAAGGCCGATTATTAAAGGTAACTTGTCCTTCATCGGGCTCTACCAATCCGATGCAGCACTTCATCAATACCGTCTTTCCTGAGCCGCTCTGACCTATGATAAGATTGGTTTTACCCTTTTCGAAATGGGTATTGATATCAGTTAAAACCTGATGCTCGCCAAAGGATTTTGATAAGTTCTTAATTTCAATCATACCAATAGTAATTGCGTCAATATCAGGTCGAATAATATAATTAATATGCTGCTTACCACCACAGCTTTTGTACTTGCTTTTCCAACTTCTACGGAACCTCCCTTCAGGTTATATCCCAGGAAACCGGATACGGAAGCAATGATAAATGCAAACACTATCGTTTTAATAAGGGCGTAAGTCACGGTAAAGGGTTCAAACCACGCACGCAAGCCATCGACATAATCGGCTGGAGGCACTAAGCCCGTGACACTTCCTGCTATCCAACCTCCAACAATTCCAATGACCATACTGAAAACAATAAGCACCGGATTAAACAGCATGCTGGCAGTAATTTTTGGTAGGATAAGGAAATTAGCCGGATTTACACCCATAACCCGTAAGGCATCAATTTGCTCGGTAACACGCATGGAACCAATTTCGGAGGCGATACGCGAGCCGACTTTACCTGCCAAAATTAGGCTAATTACGGTAGGTGAAAACTCCAATATCATCATTTGACGTGTGGAAAAACCAACCATCATAATCGGAATGAGCGGAGAATCAATATTATAAGCTGTTTGAATTGCAATAATTGCACCGGTAAATACTGAAATAAAGGCAACAATACTTATGGAATCAACTCCTAAGCCCATTATCTCGACTAATAATTGCCGTCGAAATACAGGACCTTTATCCGGACGTTTGAAAGTTTCAAACATCAAAAGAACATATTCTCCAAGGGTGCGTAACATTTATTGCTAAATTAAGAGCATAAAAATACAACAAACTGTAACAAAATGCAGTTAAAATATTAGAACGATTAGGCAGACAGTTTATTTTGTTGTTGTTTAATAGCATGATTTTACAAAAACAAGAGCCTAATTCTGTAATTTTGTCATGAAAAATAAAGATTATATGATATTCCTGACAGCAGGAAAAATTTTACGAAACATATTGAAAATCACCTTAATTGCTGTGATATTCACTTCTTGTTATTCTTCAAAAGTGCATTTGCCGGGTGGCAAACGAAAAAAGAAGAATTGCGACTGTCCTTCTTGGACTTTCCAACCAATAAAAGAAAATGAACGGACAGATGAAAGAAAAGCATAAGGATATTTTGGGGAAATATATGCCTGTTTCTGCTGTGGACAGTATTTATGAGATGCTGAGTTCAAATAATATCTCGTTGAAAATTAACAAAAAACGTCATAGTAAATTAGGTGATTATAGGCCTGCCACTAAAAATTTACCTGCCCGAATTACCATTAATAATGACCTTAATCCATATGAGTTTTTGATTGTGTTGGTGCATGAATTAGCACATCATTATACTTTTGCGCATTACGGTCGCAAGCATCAACCACATGGTCAGGAATGGAAAAACAATTTTAAGGAGCTGATGATTCCATATATGAATGAAACTGTATTTCCTGAAGATTTAGTGCTTGCTTTAAACGAATATTTTTTTAAATATAACTTATCTCCTAGCGGTAAATTGAAGCTAAAACAATTGCTCAGAAAATATAATTCTGACACTGAATCGGATTTGATTGAACTCGATAAAGTCGCTGAAGGACAGCTGTTTATAATATCAAATGGTCGTGTGTTTAAAAAGTTGGAAAAGCTTAGAACCCGTTATATGTGTGTATGCATGCAAACTAAACGAAAGTATTTGATTCATCAGATGGCAGAAGTAAAGCTTTATGAGCCGGATATAAAAAAATGACGGATATTTGTACCATATTCGTAAACAGATGGCAAAAACTAAATCGAAATTTTATGTAGTGTGGCAGGGTCATAAACCGGGCATTTATGATAGCTGGGAAGCTTGTTTACAACAAGTTCAAGCTTTTCCTTCGGCAAAATACAAAAGCTTTAAGACCTTAGATGAAGCAAAGTTGGCTTTTGATTACGGTCCGGATGCCGAATTGGATATGTCGCAACGCACAGCACATTTACACGAAGCTGAAAAACCAAATTATAATTCTATTGCTGTGGATGCTGCCTGCGCCGGCAATCCGGGTGTGATGGAATATCGGGGGGTATTCACCGAAACCGGCACGGAGCTGTTTCGTAAAAAATTCCCTGAAGGAACAAACAATATTGGCGAGTTTTTGGCTATTGTGCATGCCTTGGCATGGCAGAAGCAAAATCGTTTGCAACTACCGATTTATTCAGATTCACAACTTGCACTCGGCTGGATAAGAAAAGGAGTTGCACGCACAAAACTAGCCCCTTCCGAAAAGAATAAAGAGCTGTTTATAGTACTTAAACGTGCCGAAAAATGGCTTGCTTCCAATCTGATTGAAGTGCCACTGCTGAAGTGGGACACCGACAAATGGGGAGAAATTCCCGCAGATTTTGGCAGAAAGTAGCAGAAAATACATTCTGCTGTCAACCTCAATTTTAGAATCGAATTCCTAGCCTGCTTAATTCATGAATTTAATTTTGAGAAATTTTAAGGCATGAGCTGTGAAGCTGTAGCCAACTACTGCGAACAACTCATAACGTATAAAATTGCCAAAATTAAATCAAAATTCATTTTATAATAAACGCTTTTAAAGTTACTATAAAATCTCCTAATGCATTGTTCATAAGCTTATTAAAATTAAGTTAGATTGACAAACTTATGAATTGGTGAATTATGCAGGCTAGATTTAATGTGCCGTCCTGCGGATTATTTCATTTTGCAGGGCTTCGCCCAAATCATTAAAATAATCTGAATATCCGGCAACGCGTACAATCAGATCCTGGTATTTTTCCGGATGCTTTTGTGCATCACGTAAGGTGTCGGCATCTACCACATTAAACTGAATATGGTGTCCGTCCATTTTGAAATAGGAGCGAACAAGGCTTACAATCTTATCCAAACTTTCTTCGCTATTGAAAAAGTCGGGAGAGAATTTTTGATTTAGCAGCGTACCTCCTGTTTTGATATGGTCAATCTTTGCTGCAGACTGAATCACTGCCGTAGGTCCTTTTTTGTCGGCACCTTGTACCGGGCTGATACCTTCGCTCAAAGGTTCATGGGCAAGACGACCGTCGGGCATGGCGCCAATCTTACTGCCAAAATACACATGGCTTGTAGTGGGCAACATATTAATACGGAAAACACCTCCGCGTGAGCTGGGGCGTCCGTTCACTGCTCGATAAAATGAGTTAAATACTTGTACGGCATGGCGGTCGGCATACTCATCATTATTACCCCATTTCGGGCTATTATAAATAAATTCATGACGCAATTCGTCATGGCCTTCGAAATTAGATTTTATCGCATTCAGTAAATGAGCCATTGAAACTGTTTTGTCGTCAAAAACATATTTGCGAATGACACTAAGGTTGTCGGTAATGCTTCCAAGACCTACTCCCTGCACATAGCTGGTGTTATAACGGGCTCCTCCTGCATTATAATCCTTGCCGTTTTTGATGCAATCTTCGGTAATAAGCGAAAGCAAGGGCACCGGCATATACATTCCCCAAAGCTTTTCGATAATGTTGTTTCCTTCGATTTTGAGATTTATGAAATACGTCAGCTGCCTTTCAAATGCATTATAAAACTCATCAAAGCGTTCAAAATCTTCCGGATTGCCTGTTCGAATTCCGATTTCTTTTGCCGTAAGCGGATCAACACCATTATTTAATGTGATTTCCAATACTTTATTCAAATTGAAATATCCGGTTAAGATATAGGCTTCTGTTCCAAAAGCACCGGTTTCCACACATCCGCTTGCACCTCCGTTTCTGGCATCAGTAATTGACTTTCCTTGACTAAGCAGTTGTTGTATTATGGCATCCGTATTGAAAAACGAAGGTTGTCCAAAGCCCGTCTTCACGATGCGTACCGCCCGTTTCACAAATCGATCCGGATTTTTTTTGCTTATTTGTACCATTGAGCTGGGCTGCAGTATGCGCATTTCTTCAATGATGTCGAGTAAAATATAAGTCATCTCGTTCACGGCATCGCTTCCGTCTTCTTTTACACCTCCGAGATTGATGAGCGAAAAGTCGGTATAAGTATTGCTTTCTTGCGCTGTAACACCCATTTTGGGCGGAGAAGGATGGTTATTGAACTTAATCCAAAATGATTGCAATAGTTCAACAGCCCATTCTTTGCTCAGCACACCGGATTCCAGCTCTTGCTTGTAAAATGGATATAAATGCTGATCTAATCTTCCGGGATTAAAGGAATCCCAAGGGTTCAGCTCGGTGATGACGCCAACATGGATAAACCAATAATGCTGCAACATTTCGTGGAAGGTTTCAGGGGCATGAGCCGGTACTTTTCGGCAGATGCGTGCCATCTCAAGCAGCTCTTCCTTACGCTTGTCTTCTTTTTCTTCTTGGGCAAGCTGAGTTAGCAAATCGGCATAGCGGTGTGCATACATGATTAGCGCATCAGCAGCTATTACCATGGCATTGAGTTGTTCTCTGCGTTCGATTGCGTGTTTGTCATTTTCAAAATCGAGCGCCTTCAAGGCTGCGTTAATCTCAGCTTTATAGTCGAGCAGTCCTTTTTGAAATACTTTTTTTCCGGCTACGGTATGACCGGGGGCACGCTGTTCTTGAAACTCAGTGAACACACCTGCTTCATAGGCAGCTTTCCATTCCTCGCTAAGGTGTGCAAAAATTCGATCACGCTGGGTGTTGCCTTTCCAGAAAGGAATAATTTTTTCTTGATACAATTTACGAGTTTCTTCATTAACCTTAAAAGAAACCTTTGGACGTGCGTGGAGTATTTCCAAGTCATCAAGGGTATGCAGGCTGACTTCGGGATAGGTGGAGGTGGCTTTTGGAGCAGGACCACGTTCTCCTACAATCAGTTCACCCGGATTGACAAAGATGGCTTTATGACTTAATATGTATTTAAATGCCAATGCACGTTGTACCGGAATAGGGTGTTGCATCAGCTCAGCGGATTGGTAAAATTTCGTTACCAACTGAGCCCGCTCGGCCGAAAAAGTATTAATGGCTTGTAAGCTTTGTTCTCTTAGTTTTTGAATGCGTTCTGTCATAATGGCAAAAATAGCAGGTTATTTGTGTTATTTCAATTCTTTATTAACTAAATATTTATCCTCCAACACTCACTGTTTCAACTGCTTCTCTAAAGAAATCGGCTATCTCCTCAGCTTTCAGTGGGTCATAAGGATTTGAATGATGTAAAACATAATCTTTACCAAAGCGCTCGTATTTGCTTTTGGCAATATTATGAAAAGGCAGAATATCTACTCTTTTAATTGCGGGATAAGCAGCAATAATTTTTCGAAGAGCCTCAAGATTTTGTTCGGTATCCGTAATTTCGGGTATTAATGGTATACGGATGATGATTTCTTTTTTCGCTTGATAAATTAAGTCCAGATTTTTGAGAATTTGAGTATTCGAAACTCCGGTATAATGTTTATGAGCTGCCTCATCGGCAAGCTTAAGATCAAAAAGAAATAAATTAGTAAACGGGATTATTTTTTCGAGGATTTTAGCATTTGCGTGCCCGCTGGTATCCACTGCCGTATGAATTTCTTTTTCAGCACATGCTTTCAACAGCTCCAATAAAAAGTCAGGCTGTGCAAGGGGCTCGCCGCCCGAAAAAGTTACTCCTCCTTTTGATTCGTCAAAGATTAGAATGTCTTTTTCAATCTCCGACATTACTTCTTCAACCGACATTTGTGTTCCGACCGTTTCTGTAAGCTCAAATATTTTATCATCAATTCGATTGTATCGGTTATATGTTTCGGACTTGAAAAGAATGCTTTCGGGATTGTGGCACCAAATGCAATTTAGGGGACAGCCTTTTAAAAAAACGGTGGTACGAATTCCTGCACCGTCGTGAACAGAAAAATGGCGAATATCAAATACTAAACCGGATTTTTGGCGCATAATTATTTTATTTTCAATGCAGTAGAATAAGTTTATTTGTCAATTTTACAGCACAAGACTCCTTGCCGTAAAGAAATTACAAAAGGATGTAGAGGAGGGAGAAATCAACACATCCAACAAGCAAAAAGTCGCTTGCCGTTGTTATGATAAAGATTGAAAAATGATGCTCCAAACATAGCTATCTGTCGAATAGTGCAAAGATAGTCATAAATCACTTAGGCTGCTTAAATCAAAATTCATTTTATAATAATTACTTTTTTAAATTATAACTAAAGCCCAATCACGCACTGACCATAAGTTTATTACAAAAGTTAGATTGACAGGCTTATGAATTAGTGGATTATGCAGCTTAGATAGGGTCTAAATATATAATGGAAAACACAATACACTTGATAAATTCCATTGTTTTATGTATTTTTGTAGGCAGTAAAACATATTATGATGATGATTTATCAACCCAGCGATAAATTCAATTATAAGAATATCAAAGAACGCGATCGATTCTCCTGATTAGGGCTCCCTTTTATCCGTCATCCGACGGCAATTTTCATTTATTATTTTTTAAACAATTAAATATCAGGAAATTATGGAATTACCTTTTGCAGAATCATATCGAATAAAAATGGTTGAACCCTTGCAGCGCAGTACAGCCGAACAGCGTAAGCAATGGATTAAAGAAGCCGATTATAATTTATTTAATCTTAAAAGTGAACAAGTTTTTATTGACTTGTTAACTGACTCTGGCACCGGTGCCATGAGTAATATCCAATGGTCGGAAATGATGCTTGGAGACGAAAGCTATGCCGGCGCATCATCCTATTTTAAAATGAAGGAAGCTATAGCCGATGTGACGGGCTTCCCATATTTTTTACCTACGCATCAAGGCCGTGCCGCAGAAAACGTATTGTTCTCTGCGCTTATAAAATCCGGTGATTTAATACCCGGCAATGCACATTTTGATACGACTAAAGGACATATTGAGTTTCGTAAAGCTGTTGCGGTGGATTGCACAATTGATGAAGCCTACGATACCTCACTCGATCATCCTTTTAAAGGAAATATTGACCTGAACAAACTGGAAAAGGTGTTTACCTCCAATCCGGTTGAAAAAATCCCTTGTGTCATTATTACCGTTACATGTAATACGGCAGGAGGACAGCCTGTTTCCATGCAAAATATTCGTGAAGTAAGTGAAATGGCACGCAAATATGGCGTAAAAGTCATATTTGATGCAGCTCGTTTTGCAGAAAACGCCTATTTCATCAAAAAGCGTGAAGAAGGCTATCAGGACAAGAGCATCGCTGAAATTGTGCGTGAGATGTTTTCGTATGGAGATGCCATGACCATGAGCAGTAAAAAAGACGCTATTGTAAATATGGGCGGTTTTATTGGCTTTAAAGACAAGGAGTTGTTCAATCAAGCTTCTGTTTTTAACATTATGTTTGAGGGTTTTGTAACCTATGGCGGCATGTCGGGTCGTGATATGAATGCATTGGCGCAAGGGCTGTACGAAGGAACGGATTACGATTATCTTGAAACCCGTATCAATCAGGTTGCTTATTTGGGAAGCCTGCTCCGCGATGCCGGTATTCCCGTGCAATATCCTTTTGGCGGTCATGCAATTTTTGTGGATGCAAAAGGATTCTTGGCTAATGTACCAAAAGAAGAATTTATTGCGCAAACATTGGCAGTTGAGTTGTATCTCGAAGGAGGAGTTAGAGGGGTTGAAATTGGTGCTATCTTAGCTGACCGTGATCCCGTAACACGTGAAAATCGCTATCCGACATTGGAGCTGCTGCGCTTGGCAATACCAAGGCGGACCTATACCGATAATCATATGAATTATGTGGCAGCATGTCTCATCAATGTATGGGAACGCCGTAACAGCATCACAAGAGGTTATCGGATTGTTAAAGAAGCCCCAATATTAAGGCACTTTACCGTAACACTCGATAAAGCCGAGAAATAGAAAATAATATCATGTAAGTAAGCTTCCGGCGGAAATCATAATCCTGTCGGAAGCATATTTTAACCTGGTTAATTCATTTTATAATAAACACTTTATAAAAACACCAGTAAAATATCCTAACACAATGTTCATAAGCTTATTACGATTAAGTTAGATTGACAAGCTTATGAATTGGTGAATTATGCAGGATAAATAGGATTTCTAACTGATTACCGCTTACAATTTATCTTGTATGTAAGCTGCATTTCTTATTTTTGGTAATTACTATGGTATATACCTATCCATATCCACGGCCTGCCGTAACCGTTGATGCGGTTATTCTTCGGAAAAACGCTACGCAGATTGAGCTTTTGCTAATCCGTCGTAAACATCCGCCTTTTGAAGGACAGTGGGCTTTTCCGGGTGGTTTTGTTGAAATGGAGGAGGATTTAGAGGAAGCTGTAGCACGTGAAATATTTGAAGAAACAGGATTAAAAAATCTTCAGTTTTCTCAATTTCGTACCTATGGGAATCCGAAGCGTGACCCGCGCCATCGTACCATTACAATTGTTTTCACGGCTTGGCTTGATAAAGAGCAACAAGCTGTTGCGGCTGATGATGCTGCAGAAGTGGGTTGGTTTTCCTTAAATCATTTCACAAAGCTCGCATTTGACCATCGCGAAATTTTGGATGAGGTGATTCAACATTATAATTTAGCTTAAAAGATATGTGTGGCAGATTTCAGTTGTCCGTTAAAGCAAGTGATATTGCGCAACGCTATGATTTGGAGCTTTTTGATGAGCTTCATCGACCGCAAAAACCCGGATTGGCTGCACCTCAAGGTTATAATTGTGCACCTATGCAGTATTTGCCCGTTATTTTAAATACCAGCCCTACACAAATCAGTCATTTACGTTGGGGATTGCTGCCTCCATGGCTAGGGGATGTACGCATGGCAGCGAAAATGATTAACAGCAGAATAGAAACAATTACGGAAAAACCGGCTTTTCGGAATTCGTTTGCACAACGTAGATGTTTAATCCCTGCAAATGGATTTTATGAATGGAAGAAAAACAGTAAACAGCCATATCGAATTTTTCTTCCTGAGACAGCAATCTTTTCGATGGCGGGAATATGGGAGCGCAGGCAACAAACAGATGCTAAGTATTTGGATACTTTTTCAATTATTACCACAGCAGCTACCGGAAGCATGAAACAAATACATCATCGTATGCCGCTTATCTTATCAAAAGAAAAGGAAAAACTTTGGTTGGATGACACTCAAATAATTTCGCCTGAATTGTTGTTGGAATGGAGTACAGCCGATGCATTTCAAATTGAAGAAGTTTCTCAACTTGTAAATAGTGTGTATAATGATGGACCGAAATTGCTGGAAAAAGACGAAGATGATTCGCAATTAAGCCTATTTTGATAAAAAAATCCTTCTTTGGTTGGGAAGGAGGTGCCAAAGAAGGATTAAATGAAGGTAAAGCCTTAGGTTACTTATCCTTCGTTGCAATCAGGTAGTTGCTTCATTCTCGACTTTGGTAGTGCAATTACATATCATACAAAGTATAAAGCTTGCAGCAGCTACACACATTAGTACAAAAGAAATAACACATACACGGATATTTAGTAGAAACCATCCTACTAACATTATTAAAATTCCTAGTAATATAGAAATCAATCCAATTCTTGAGAAAAGCTTACCAAACTTACACATAATCTATTAAAATTTTTACAAAAGTACGACCTATAAGTTGAGTAGAGTGTGATTAAAATGTGATTTGCGTCACAGTATGGTTGTGATTTATATCACATAATATGTATCTTTGTCAAGCAAATCAAATAGAATTCAAGACAATGAAGTTGACCGCTAATACAATTTGTGAGTTTTGCCGTATAAAATCATGTGCGGTAGAAACACTGGATTTGCAGGAATTGAAAACTCTCGAAATGAATTGTGCCGAGTCTTTGTTTTCAAAAAACACCATGATTTTTCAGCAGGGTTCACTTACGTCGAATATAGCGTATGTACGAAGTGGCTTGGTAAAACTTCATAAAAAAGGACCAAATCGAGATCAAATTTTAAAGCTTGTGCAGCCTTTACGTTTTATTGGAATTCCAACAATTCTCGGTGACAGAAAATACCAGTATTCTGCCACGGCTTTGGAACCCACCAGTATATGCTTTATTGCACAAGATACATTTAGGCATTTAATATTAAAAAATGGCAAATTCGGAAACGAAATCATCAATGAACTATGTCAAGATGAGCTTCAATTTTTTAATCGGTCCATAAATCAAATGCAAAAACAAATTCATGGGCGCGTGGCGGATGCGCTTTTATATATATCCAATGAAATTTATCAGGCAGATAGTTACACCATGCCATTGAGTCGGAGCGACTTAGGCGATTTTGTACATGCAACACGCGAAAGTGTAACCCGAACCTTATCACGTTTCAGGAATGAAGGTTTAATAGAAATCAATGGCAAACAAATTACCATTATAAATAAAGAAAAGCTTGAGCTTATCAGCAAAACAGGATAAAAATCATACTTCTGATTTACTGTAGCTTATCAGATGTATTTTTCGCCTTTTTCAACCTTAATATCGTTCACAAACTGACGAATTTGTTGTTCTTCTTCTTTACGACAAATAATAAGATTATTGTCTTCTTCGACAACAATATAATCCGTCAAGCCTTGTACGACTACTAATTTATCTTTTGGCATATTTATGATACAAGATGAAGTGTCATAGGTCATTACATTATTTCCGACTATGGCATTTTCATTTTCATCTTTTTGTCTTATTTCATAAAGTGAGCCCCATGATCCCAAATCGCTCCAGCCAAAATCGACTGCCATTACATACACATTTTGTGCTTTTTCCATAATGCCGTAATCGATTGATATGTTTCGACAAACGGAATATGTCCTTCGTATAAATTCGGCTTCATCGGGAGTGCCATACATTTCTTTTCCTTCAATGAAAAGATTGTTTACTTCGGGCAGGAATTGGTCAAAAGCCTTATCGATGCTTTGCAGCGACCAAATAAATATTCCTGCATTCCAAAGAAAATCACCGCTTTTTAAAAATGTGACTGCCAATTCATGATTGGGCTTTTCGGTAAATGTTTTAACTTTTTTCAGCCCGGAAGTGGTTTGATTGTCATTTTCATCTGAAAACTGAATATATCCGTAACCTGTATCCGGTCGGCTTGGCTCAATACCCAAAGTGATAAGCTGATCATTCTCTTTGGCATAAGCCATCGCTTCAAGTACATTTGCAGTAAATATTTCTTCTTTTAAAATGATATGATCGCTTGGAGCTACTACAATAACGGCATTGGGGTTCTTTTTTCTGATAACATGATTGGCATAGGCAATGCATGGTGCGGTATTTCTGCGGGCCGGCTCACATAACACCTGTTCCGGTTTAATTTGAGGCAGCTGCTCCAATACCTGCTCACGATATATTTCGTTGGTTACGATATATATGTTTTCGGCGGGGCATACCGGCTCGAAGCGCGAAAAAGTCATTTGCAATAAGCTTTGTCCGATACCTAAAATATCAATAAATTGCTTCGGACGTTGCGTAGTACTCATAGGCCAAAATCGGGAGCCAACTCCACCGGCCATAATGACACAATAATGATCTTTATTGTTTTCCATATGACAGAAGATTTAATGTGTATTGATTGATGCCCATGCCGAGATGTAAATTAAATTGACTCGGCATACTTAAGGATTGCAGTCGATTGGTGTCAAAAAGGAATGAAAAACAGTAGGGCTGTGTTTGCCAATAAGAATTTACAGCATCAGCTTGGCAATCAAATAAATATCTTCGTACGTAAAGTTTTTCCCTTATTGAACTTTTCATTTAACAAAATTAAGCAAATAACAGGCTTATTAAGTAAACAGAAAATTTGCTTAAATGTTATACGTTCGTCTGAATATTTTTATCTGTATTCGATTATATGTTTAGGCATCAACTTAAAAATCGAATTTAAATTTCAAAAAAATAAGCCGATACCTTTAGCCTGCCTAATTTATGAATTAAGCAGGTTATAATAAACACTCTTTTAGATAACTACTTAAAACTTCATCACACAATGTTCATTAGCTTATTACGATAAAGTTGAATTTATAAGCTTATGAATTGGTGAATTATGCAGCTTAGGATATCGGCTTAACTTAAGCGTCAATTCTTCTTATTTTTTTAATAAATCACGAATTTCAGCAAGTAATTTTTCTTCTGTTGTTGGTTCGGGAGCTGCTTCCGGTTCAGGAGCTACCTCTTCTTGTTTTTTCATTTTATTCATAAATTTGATAACAGCGAAGATAGCAAGCGCAATCAGCAAGAAATCAATAATCGTATTGATGAATGAACCATAGTTGATTGATACAGCAGGTGCAACTATTTCACCGCCTTCTATTACAGCTTGTTTCATTACAACTTTCAACTCGTTGAAATCAACCCCTCCGAGTAACATCCCGATAGGAGGCATGATGACGTCGCTAACAAATGAAGAAACAATATTGCCAAAGGCACCGCCAATAACAATACCAACTGCCATGTCTACTACGTTACCACGCATGGCAAAGTCTTTAAATTCAGAAATAAATCCCATAATTTGTGTTTTTAGTTAATATGACTTGCAAATTAAAACAGAAAATTCAGAATATCAAAGAATAAGGTCCAAATACAACATATTTTATAAATAAATGTACAATATTTAGGCAGGTTTGTAATCTGCTTAAATCAAAATTCATTTTATAATAAATAGGTTTTTAATTACCACTAAAACCTCTTAAGTTAATGATCATAAGATTATTACGATAAAGTTATACTGATAAACTTATGAATTGGTGAATTATGCAGGGTAAATAGAAAAACCGGTTGTGTCAAAAAATGGCACAACCGGTTCGAAACGTGAATTGAAATGTATAACCAAAACCAAAGAACTAAACAGTTTGGTTCTTGATTTGTTCAAATATCGAAATAAAATCACATTAAATTTATGTATCTCATTGATAATGAGTGAGTAAAATTTGTGCTAATCGTGCAATACAATTTTTAGCATTAGCGGATTATGGTCGCTATGAGTAAATTCAAGATCAGTTACTTTTACCTCAACAACTTCAATATTTGGTGATACTATGAAAAAATCAATCGTTGTTGTGCCGGTACTTCCTTTGTGATAGTTTTCATCCATATGCCGATTGCTGGGTCTGCTGTTGTCAAACGCATACGACCATTCTTTTGGTAAATAATTTTGCGGTATTACCACATCTGCCGGTATATAGTTGTGCCCTCCGAAGTCGGCAGATGGAGTAAAATTGGGCGGATTCATATTCCAGTCGCCTCCTGCAACAACATAATTGCCGGCTTCAAATTCTTCCTTCATTTTTTTCCGAATCACATCCAATTCTTTCTCCATTAACTCCTGATTGGAGATAAAAGCAGAGTTGTGTGTGTTTAAAACTACTAATTTCTTGCCATTTGCCAAGTGGTGTCTTGTCTCCATAAAGCAACGGTCGAGCAGAAAAAGTCGTTCGGGCCAGCCTGCAATTTGTGGGAATGCATAACGGCGAGAAGATTCAATTTGGTACGAACTAAAACTCAAAATCCCGGAACGTACCTGTCCCATTGGGTCGAATACCGGTACAGGCACAAAAGGCACTTTATAGTTTAAGGCTTGAACATGAGCATATTGGGGCAAAGCTTGTGAAAAGTATTCGTCCTGACGAAGATTATATGTTCGCTTTGCTTTAAAATCAACTTCTTGGAGCAGCCAAAAATCGACCTTGTGTTGTGTAATAAAGTCGGCAATATGTTTCAAATTATTGCGAGTAGTAGCTTCGTCGGTACGTGTTTGCTTGCCGCCATCATAGAAAAAATCCATTTCACTGTTTAAACCGGCATAACCAATGTTCCAGATGAAAAAAGTTAAGCTGTCAGTGTCTATTTCTGCCACAGTATTTCTGCCAATTTCTATATGTTCAATCTCGTCGGCTTTGTAATCCGTTAAACTTATCCAAAGTAGAAACAGAGCAAAAAAGAGAATTAAAAAAATACTAATTCCCATGATGATTTTTAATATTTGTTTCATGATATTGTTCAAATTATTGATTAAGGACGACATAAAAGTAAGTTGTTTTTGAAATATACACGATACTTTAGTCAAAAAACTTTCTTGCTAACAGATTGTGTGCAGGCAATAAATCACGTAATTTTCAGTTTCTTTGTAGAATAAATAGAATTGAATTAAATCTTCAAGATATGTCCTTTTTACGTTTCAGCAGTTTCATTGCATTACTGTTTTTATTACCGGTGAGCGTATTGCCACAGGGTATCGGTATTGGTCAGTGGCGCACCCACTTACCTTATCAACAAGTGATTGATGTTGAAATTGCCGATGATTTGGTGTATGCAGCCACACCTTATGAATTAATGGTGTATAATACGCAAAATAACAAACTTAGTAAGCTTAATAAAGTTAACGGGCTGAGTGACTTGGGTATTAGCACAATACGATACAATCAAAAATACAAGACCCTTTTAATAGCCTATACCAACACCAATATTGATCTTATTATCGATGATGAAATTATAAATATCAGCGATATTAAAAACAAGGAACTGATGGGTAATAAAACCATTAATGATGTTCATTTTGAAGACCAATATGCCTATTTGGCGTGTGGTTTTGGCATTGTGGTGCTTGATTTGGTTCGTAAGGAAGTATACGACACATATTTTATTGGACCTGAAGGCGACTTTATAAATGTACAAGATGTTGAAGTTTATGATAATACGCTTTATGCTGCTACTGAAAGTGGGCTTTATTATGCCTCTAAAGACAGTCCCAATTTGGCAGATTTCAATCAATGGACCAAGGATATAAGCCTGCCGCATCCTCACCTAAATTATAATCAGGTGGAGGCTTTCAAAGGAAAGCTATATTTGAATCATACGTTAAATGTCACCAACTCGGATACGCTATTTGTTTTTGATGGGCAAAGCTGGGATTATTTCGATAAGAGCTATGTTTCTTTACATAAACGCATGCGGGCTTATGAGGATCGTTTTTTGGTGGCAAATCATTATAATGTTTCTGTGTTTGATAAGCAGATGGAGGTAGAGCTAACTATCTACGCTCCAAATAGTTCCGGAGTTGAACCCTTGGGCATTGCACTAGATAAAAGCGGAACGGTTTGGCTTGGAGATAAAAAACGTGGCTTGTTGCGAATTTACAATAATGGTTTTTCGGCCGAAACCTTTATGCTCGACGGTCCTGCCACAACCAATGTGTATGAGTTGAAGGCTGCCGGTAAAAATGTCTGGGTTGCTTCCGGAGGTCGACGTAATGATTGGGGAAAAATGTATATGATGGACGGTGTTTTTGCATTTGACGGAGATAAATGGAAAACATTCAATGCGCGCAACACTCCCGGATTTGATACTATCTCGGATTATGTGAGCGTGGCTATCGATCCGCTAAACCCTGAAAAAGCTTATATTGGCACATGGCAAGCAGGAATTATCGAGTTCACTGATTTTGAAAAGACCTATAATTATGTTGCCGAAAACAGTTCACTGGGACATTGGCTGGCAGACCCTAGTTTAATTAATATCAGTGGATTAGACTTTGACAGCCATAACAATTTGTGGGCTTGCAATACCGGCGCAGCCAATATATTATCGATGCGCACCCCCGCCGGGGAATGGAGGTCATTTTTCCTTGGAGCTAATGCCAGCGGTGTTGATGTGGCAAATATGGTGATCGACAAAGCGAATAATAAATGGATTATTCGCCGTTCGGAAGGGAAGATAATAGTATTTAATGATAATGAAACCTTCGAAAATCCTGCAGATGATCGGCTGAAGATTTTAACCTCATCGCCAAATAATGGCAATATACCCGGAAATTCCGTGTATTCCATGGCAGTGGATCATGAAGGAGCAGTGTGGGTTGGAACGGATAAAGGACCGGTGGTTTTTTATAATCCGGAACGCATTTTTATGGAAGGCATGAACTTTGACGCCATTCAAATATTGGTTCCTCGAAATGATGGTACAGGTCAAGCCGACTTTCTGCTTGGAAGCGAAAAGATATTGTCAATTGCAGTAGACGGATCAAATAAAAAGTGGTTTGGCACGGAAAATGGTGTTTTCTTAATGTCGAGCGATGGGCTCGAGCAAATTCACTATTTCAATACGGAAAATAGTCCGCTATTGTCAAATACCGTGAACAGTATTGCTATTACCGATGACGGAGAAGTCTTCTTTGGTACGTCCAACGGCATTATTTCATACAAAGGCAAAGCTACCGAACCAAATAAAATAAATACGGATGTGTATGCATATCCGAACCCGGTTCGTCCTGAATATCATGGCCCCATAGCTGTAAAAGGTTTGGTAAGAGATGCAATTGTCAAGATTACGGATTTGAGTGGAAATCTGGTGTACCAAACACGGGCTGAAGGTGGTCAAGCAGTATGGGATGGACGCATTTTGAATGGGAATCATGTAAAACCCGGTATCTACTTGGTGTTTGTAACAGATGATTTTGGTATTGAAACTTTGGCGACCAAAATAATGGTAATGCGTACGCAATGAGTAAGCAAAATCTTGGAATTGTCTTACAGCAAATCAGATATGGAGACTCCGGTCTTATCGTACGTATTTATACCGAATCGCATGGGCTGCAGTCGTTTATTATTAAAGGAGCCTTTGGAAAAAAATCCCGCCTTAAACCGGCATTTTTCCAGCCGCTTAACTTATTAATCTTTGAAGCAAACATCCATCCGGCAAAAGATTTGCATTATTTTAAAGAAGTAGCCGTTGCCACGCCCTTTTATTCTTTTTCTTCGGATATTTTCAAAAGCTCAATCGTTATATTTTTAAGTGAACTTTTAAGCAGAAGCCTTAAAGAGCATATCGCAAATCCCGCCTTGTTTGCGTTTATACGTAATGCGTTGGAATGGTTTGATTTACGTACTGAGAAATATGCCGATTTCCATCTGTATTTTATGTTGGAGCTAAGCCGACATCTCGGGTTTTATCCAAAAACCGATAGTTATTCGGAAGGCTTTGCATTTGATTTGCTCGATGGGGAGTTTAAACCTGCTCATATTGCGGGACCAGCAGCTATTTCGGCAGCGGACAGCATTCATTTCTTGAACTTGTGTAAGTTGAGGCTCGACAGCTTTGGTAGCGTGTCATTTTCTCGAGAAACACGACGAGAACTCTTAAGTCATTTGCTGCATTATTATCAGTTGCATATGCCGGGATTTGGTGAAATGCAATCTTATAATGTGCTTATTCAACTGCTTTAAGCCTTAGATTAAACAGCTGTTCGAACTCAGCTCGTAACACTTCTTTGACTTGTTCAATATCTTGAGGCTCACCCAATTCCTTTTCAAGTGAAGTAACCCCTCTGTCAGTAAATCCGCATGGATTTATCAAGTTGTAAAAAGATAAATCGGTATTGATATTAAACGCAAAGCCATGCATGGTAACTCCACGGCTTGCGCGTACGCCAATCGCACATATTTTTCGCGATTTATCTTTCTTTTCCGGTTCAATCCATACTCCCGCAGCCCCATCCAAACGGTCGGCATGAATGGAAAACTGTTTTAGTGTGCGGATTATAACTTCTTCCAGATTAAATACATAATTTCGAACTCCAAGGCCTAAAGCATCAATATCAAATATGGGATAACCCACTATTTGACCGGGTCCGTGATATGTAATATCTCCACCACGGTTGATATGAAAAAACTCGGCTCCTTTCGCTTGTAGCTGTTGTTCGCTGATGAGTAAATTTTCGTCTTTGCCGCTTTTACCTATCGTAAAAACATGCGGATGCTCTACAAACAGCAAATCTCCTATAAATCCATCTTCTGATGGGCTGCCTTCGAGCTTGGAATTCATTCGTGCATTAAAAAGCGATTCTTGCAAATCCCAGCAGGCTTTGTAGTGCATTTGTTTTAAATCCCTAAAATTTGCGTAAACCATTATTACAATAAATGTTTTTCAGCTCTGTAGGAACTTCTTACAAGTGGTCCGCTTTCAACATGACGGAATCCCTTTTCTAAACCAATTGTTTCATATTCTTTGAACTGTTCCGGGCTTACAAATTCTTTTACCGGCAAATGCTTTAGCGTGGGTTGTAAATACTGACCAATAGTCATTACTTTCACACCTACTGCTACTAAATCATCCATGGTTTCCAACACTTCTTCGCGTGTTTCGCCAAGTCCCAGCATAATACCCGATTTGGTGATGACACCGGTTTTAGCAAGTGTTTCGAGTACCTTAAGACTCACATCATATTTTGCGCGGCTGCGTACCCAAGGTGTGATTCTACGCACTGTTTCCAGGTTATGAGAAATCACCTCCGGACCGGCTTCTACAACCTTCATAATAAGTTCTTCTTTTCCGTCAAAATCCGGAATAAGGGTTTCCATTGTGGTGCCGGGCGATTGTTCTTTAATGGCTTTAATTGTCATTGCCCAAATACCGGCTCCTCCGTCTTTTAAATCGTCACGGTCAACAGAAGTGATTACCACATGCTTCAGCTTCATCAGCTTTACTGATTCGGCTACCCGTGAAGGTTCTTTCAAGTCAACAGGCAAGGGCCTGCCTGTTTTTACGTTACAAAATCCGCAGGAGCGTGTGCATATGTCTCCCAAAATCATTAAGGTAGCAGTACCACGACCCCAACATTCGTGCATATTGGGACAATGACCACTGGTGCAAATTGTATGTAGCTTATTGTGTTCAACAATTTCACGAACCGATAAATAAGTTTTACCGGCCGGAACTTTGGTTTTGAGCCATTCAGGTTTGCGTAGTATAGTATTTGTACGAGCGTTCTCCATGATAGTAATATTTAGTTATGCGTGCAAAATTACATTAAATGTATGGAACTTTGATGCGATTAGTTGAGTAAATCCTTGTCCCGCTAAAGGATGAAAAAATGAGTGCACTTACATTGAATTAGTTGGCATGGAAAATTTACTTTTAACTCCAAAATAATTCCCGCTTGAATGCATTTAATCCTATTGCTTGCCACCAGCCTAATCTTGCTGATAATTTAGTTATTGATTTAGATGCATTTTCCTCGCGTAATTTATAATCATTCTAAATAATAAAGCTCATTTATATGGCTGAAAAATAATAATTTAGCACAGTATTTAGAATCAAACTAAACTATCCTATAAACAAAGGAATTGGGGAAGTATGCATACATTTGCATATGTAAATTTAACATATTATTAATAAATTTATTCTGATTGAATATATTGTAGAAATAAATAAATCAACTTAGGACATGAAGGTAAAAAATTTCACAACGGCTATCACATTTTTTCTTGCGATTATAGCGCCGTTGATCATTGTTACAGTTGCTTTGCGCGAACCCTCGGACCCGTATCAGAAGCTGGATACGCTTCGCGAGCAATATTCAGTGAAACATCAGCCCGGTGTTGATCATAGTAAGATGGAAATCCTACAGCAGGATTTTCAAAATCCTCATGAAATCACAGCTGCATGCTTAAGCTGTCACACCGAGCGTGGTCATGAGATGCTTCAAACAGCACACTTTCAGTGGGAGCGTGAGGAATTTATTCCGGGGAGGGGTGTTGTTTATCTGGGTAAAAAGAATTTGTTGAACAACTTTTGTACCGGTGTGCAGTCAAATGAGGGAAGCTGTATGAAGTGCCATGCCGGCTACGGCTGGGGTGACAAGAGTTTTGATTTTGAAAACGAGTTTAACATTGACTGTATTGTTTGTCACGACAACACTGGCACCTATGCAAAGGCAGGGGGCGGCGCCGGATATCCCGTAATGGGTGAAAACGGACCTGACTTCAAGGCTATTTTAGGCTCGATGGGATTGCCCAAAAGTGAAAACTGCGGAAGTTGTCACTTTATGGGTGGTGGCGGAAACAATGTTAAGCATGGTGACTTGGAGTTGGCATTGCTGACAGCAGGTAGTGAAGTGGATGTGCATATGGGAGTTGATGGCTTGGATATGCGCTGCATCGACTGTCATACCGCAGAAAATCATCAGTTTAAAGGAAAATATTACGGTACTTCCTCATCAAATGAAGGACGATTGAGCTGCGACGAATGCCATACTGATACACCGCATACCAAAGGCATATTAAATGAGCACACTATTAAAATTGCTTGTCAAACATGTCATATCCCGGTTTATGCAAAGGTGAATCCAACAAAATCATATTGGGATTGGTCTACCGCAACCCGCAAAAAAGATGGTCAAGGCTTTGAAGAAACAGATGATGAAGGAAATGTTACCTATGCATCCATTAAAGGTGATTTTGAGTGGGCAACAAATGTAGTACCTGAATATGCTTGGTTTAACGGCACTGCCGACCACCATTTATTATCAGACAAGATTGATACTACACAAGCTTTCATAAAGATGAATACCTTATTTGGTTCATACAATGATCCACAAAGTAAGATTATCCCTATGAAAGTGCATCGTGGAAGACAGCCGTATGACACTGAAAACTTAACACTTATTCAAGCTAAATTATGGGATCGTGAAAAAGGTAAAGGAGCACTTTGGGTTGACCTTGAGTGGGAGCGTGCAATAGAAGAAGGCATGGCGTATGTCGGCTTGCCTTATAGCGGACATCATGATTTTATACCTACAGAGATGTATCTGCCTATTAACCATATGGTGTCTCCGGCTCATGAAACAGTAAGCTGCAAAGAATGCCATACACGTGATGAAGGACGCTTGGCATCACTTACCGATTTTTATATGCCCGGGCGCGATCGAAACGAAATGCTTGATTTTGCGGGTAATATGCTATTAATCTTATCGCTCCTGGGCGTAGTAGTACATGCATTGATACGATTTACCACCGCACGGAAAAATAAATTGGCCCAAACCCATTAAAACTTATCCCCATGAAAAAACATAAGAAAGTATATGTATATAAAGGCTTTGAGAGATTTTGGCATTGGAATCAAGCCTTGTTGATATTTGTGCTGGCACTAACCGGATTCGAAATCCATAGCTCATATAATTTATTTGGCTTTGAAACAGCTGTAAGCCTGCATAATAAAGCTGCTTGGGCACTTATTATTTTAATCATTTTCGCCATTTTCTGGCATTTTACTACCGGCGAATGGAAACAATATATCCCTACCACTAAAAACCTGCAGGCACAAGTGGAATATTATCTTTTTGGAATATTTCGTAATGCGCCTCATCCCACTAAAAAGACTGTCTTAAGCAAGCTGAATCCGCTTCAGCGTTTGGTATATCTCGGGTTGAAGGTTTTATTTATCCCGGTAATGGTAATTTCCGGACTTATATATATGTTTTATCGCTACCCCCAAGGCGATAAGATGCAGATTGCAAATATCGAAAACCTTGAATTGGTAGCACTCATTCATACGTTCGGAGCCTTTTTAATGATGGCATTTATTATTGTGCACCTATATCTTATTACTACAGGGCATACTTTAACATCCAATCTCAAAGCCATGATAACCGGCTGGGAAGAATTGGAGGACGAAGATGAAGAAACAGAAAACGAATCAAAAACTAGTAACTAATAAAAATCAAATTAAATAAAATGAAAAAACAGAATTCTATTTTAATGCTTATAGTTTTGGTGATTGCAATGATTAGCATGAATGCTTGCTCCTCATCTACCTCACAAAAAGAAACAAAAGATGCATTACAAAATCAAAGTGGTATATTACTTGATTATTTCTTGGAAAACGGCGATTTCATTAACGACCCCTTGGTTCCTGCCGTATTGAATTCAGGAGAAATTTATTCAAAGCTTGAAACCGAAAATATTCTTTTAATCGACATACGTTCAGAAGACCAATTTGCTGAAGCACACATACCCGGTTCAGTAAATGTACAGCCTGCTGATTTGATTGAGTATATGAATTCGGGAATTGAAGCTTCTTCTTTTGATAAAATTATTTTTGTGGACAACCGTGGACAAATGTCATCTTATGCCACATCAATTACACGTTTGCTTGGCTTCGACAATACGTTTTTTATCCGTTTTGGATTAAGTAGCTGGAACGAAGCATTTGCCACCACAGGATGGGATATGATTATTAGCAATGTACTCGAAGGCAAACTTGAGCACGATGCGAATGAAAAGGCAGCTCCCACCACATTACCTAATCTGCAAACCAATGGCACCACTGCTTATGAGATTGCAAAAGAACGCGCACAATATTTATTAAGTCAGCCTATAAGCTCATTCACTAAATCATATCAAGATGTGATGGAAAAAGGCAGTGAATATTATGTGGTAAACTATTGGCCCAATGAAAAATATGTCAATTACGGACATATTCCGGGTGCAGTTCAATACACTCCAAAAAAGACATTACATCCGGATGCTGACTTGCTTACCTTACCTACCGATAAGCCGGTCATTGTTTACTGTTTTACGGGCATGCACAGCGCGCATGTGGTGGCATACTTAAGGATGTTAGGATATGATGCCTATTCAATTATTTATGGATCAAACAGCTTCATCCATGCTACTTTAGCTAACTTTGAAGAGAAGCCCGGCACTTATTGGTCCGATTTCCACAAGAAAAACTTCCCGATTATTGGTGGTGACGAGGATGCCCCCGTAGAAGTTGAGGTTGAAGTAAAAACCATACAAGGTGGATGTTAAAAACTTAGTAATATGGAACAACCTAAATCATATATGAATCCATACCTTGCCGGCTTTTTACTTGGCTTGGTATTATTGGCAGCCTTTTTTGTTACGGGGCGCGGTTTGGGAGCCAGTGGTGCAGTAAAAAGTGTTGTAATACAGACTGTTGGCAGTGTTTCACCTGAATATGCTGCTGAAAATCCGTTTTATGCTTCCTTTTTTGCAGATGGCGATGGGCGCCCCATGAAAAACTGGCTTGTATATCTTGTGCTTGGTGTATTAGCCGGAGCATTTTATTCCGGATTTATGTCCGGAAGAGCGGGCTTTAAAATCGATAAAGGTCCGCGTATAAATAATTCTACGCGACTGATATTCGCCTTGTTAGGCGGAATATTGTTTGGCATTGGCTCGCAGTTTGGCCGTGGATGTACCAGCGGAGCCGCATTAAGCGGGATGGCAGTACTCTCAACAGCCGGATTTCTTACCATGATAGCTATTTTTGGTAGCGGATATATTATGGCTTATTTCTTTAGAAAACTTTGGATACGATAATAAATATAGGAGGAAAATTATGGGACCGTTAATTCCACAAGGATTTATAAATGCTGACCTGAATTTGTTTTTCGCTTTTGTTATCGGATTAGGGTTTGGCTATGTACTGGAACAAGGTGGTTTCAGTAATGCACGCAAGCTTGCCGGCGTTTTTTACGGCTATGACTTCGTGGTATTGCGTGTATTTTTTACAGCTGCAATTACTGCCGCATTAGGATTGCTGCTATTTCAATATATAGGTTGGATAGATTATGATTTGCTCTATATCAATCCTACTTTTCTGTGGTCAATCCTTATTGGAGGCGCCATCATGGGATTGGGCTTTATTTTAGGAGGATTTTGCCCGGGAACGAGTGTAGTGGCAGCTGTCATTGGTAAGATCGACGCAATGGTGTTTGTGGTCGGCCTTCTAATCGGAGTCTTTCTTTTTGGAACATTTTACGATAGCTTCCATTCAGTTTATACTGCAAAAAATTTAGGAAGTATTTTTGTGTATGATAGCTTAGGCTTGAGCAGAGAATGGTTTGTGTTTTTGCTGGTAGTTGTTGCTTTGGCAGCATTTGTAATAACACGAAACATTGAAGATTCCGTCAATAATATTAAAACAGATACCCACGGATGGTTTCATCCTTCATACCGCTTGCCTTTTGCACTGATGCTGGGCTTGGCATTGTTGGTGTTGATATTACCACAAGCTCCAACTGCAAAGTGGTATCAAAAAGATGCAAAAAGCTTGCTTCAAACAGCTGTGAATGGCGAGCAATATGCCGAAGCCAATGAAGTAGCATATAAATTGCTGCATTCCAAAGCAAACGACCTGATGTTGGTTGATGTGCGTTCAGTTGAAGACTTTGCGCATTTCAGCTTTCCGGGAGCACTGCATATTGATATGGAGAATATTTTGACACCCGGCACCAAAAAGCTTCTAAAATCTACAAATAAGCAAGTTGTACTTTATAGCTATTCTTCAGCAAAAGCCGATCAGGCTTGGATGCTGCTGGCTCGCGAAGGATTGACGAATATTCGCGTATTAAAAGGCGGAATAAACGGCTTTTTCGATCAATATTTTGGTCAAAATCATGAAACCGCAAGCCTGAATGAAATGGATCAGTTTTATGCCAGATTTGGAAAACAGGCAAATGAAGCCTTTAAAACCGGACAAGCTGCCGAAAAGACGGTAAGCAGGAAAAAGGCTGTTACAACAATTGTTGAAATGGAAGCACCACCGGCAGGTTCCGGAGGATGTTAAACACAAAAAGCTTGAAAAAATGGAAAGATTTAACGATAAAATGCTCACAAATGCCGCATTGCTCTTTATCTTGGTGATATTGTTAACAATGTTGTGGCAGTGGGGAGCTTCACCGGCATACAAAGCCTCAACGGAAACTGTGCACGAAGCCATGATGACAGAGGATATTCTTATACTTCCTTATCAGTTGAAAGAGATGACAACAGATGGAAGCATTGCAGACTATACATTGCTTTATCTTGGCGAACAAAAAAGCATACCTAATCTGATTCCGAATCAAATGTTTGTGCCGTTTTCCGAGCTAATGGACAAGAAGTCGTTGAAAGCTTTGAACAAGCAAAAACAACTTATTCTTGTTGCGGATGAAGAAAGCCAGGCATGGATGGCAGCCAATTTACTGAAGAGCAAAGGTTTGAATACTGTATTTGTAGCTTCTCGAAGCTTGGATTTTATGCTGGAGCAAACCTTGGCTGACCTTGAGTTTAAACTTGCTGAAAGTCAGGATGAAAAAGCACATTTTGATTATCATCGCTTTTTTAGAACGGATGCTGTAGGAGCGAAAAAAGCTGCTTCGAAAGCTGCACTGCCCGAAGGACAAGTGGAGATAAAAGCAGTAGGTGGAGGCTGTTAAGCAGTTTAGGTTGGTTTTACTGTGCAGGCTTTATTAATTTTGCACAGTATGGAACAAAAATGTCACTATATTGATTTACATACGCACTGCCAATCAAAAGCTGAGGCAGAAGTGGTTCGTTTGTGCAGTGCAATGGCATTGGAGGAAATTCATCCTATGGAAAAGGAATACTTTTCTATTGGGATTCATCCTTGGCAAATTAAAGAAGATCAACTTCCAAAGCTCTGGGAATCAGTAAATAGTGCAATCAATAGAAGTGAAATTCATGCATTGGGAGAAGCAGGCATAGACCGGGCAATTGATGTGCCCATTCAACTTCAAACAGAAGTGTTTGAACGGCATATCAAACTGGCAAAAAAGCATGACTTACCACTTATTATCCATTCGGTTCGTTCCATATCCGAGATTTTGGGTTTACGAAAAAAATACCCGGAAGGGCATTGGATTATTCACGGATTTAGAGGAAATTTACATCAGCTAAATCAATGTGTGGCACATAATATTCGGCTGTCTTTTGGAGCAGCATTAATGCATGATAATTCAAAATTGCATGAGGTTTTTCGTTCGGCTCCCATCTCTTTTCTATTTTTGGAAACCGATACATCCGGCTTGTCAATAAAAGAAATTTATAGGCAGGCTGCCGATTTATTGGAAATTCAACTGGTGGAACTTTGTAATCTTATCGCACAAAATTTTAATTCGGTGTTTTCAATTGATGTATATGGAACATAATTGGCAGGAGCGGACATTACTTTTAATTGGGCAAGAAAACATACAAAAGCTTGCCAACAGCCATGTTTTGGTCGCCGGCTTGGGCGGTGTGGGAGCCTATGCGGCAGAACAGCTTGTACGAGCCGGTATTGGGAAACTAACCATAGTGGATGGGGATTATATACATGCATCAAATAGAAATCGGCAGCTGGCAGCCCTACTCAGTACGGAGGGAATGCCCAAAACGAAGGTGATGGAACAACGACTGAAAGACATCAATCCGGATGTGGAAATTCATATTGTACAACAATATATTAAAGATCAAGCATTGATTGATGTGTTGAGTCATCCGTATGATTATGTGATTGATGCAATTGATACCTTGGCGCCAAAAGTATACTTATTGTATTATGCACATAAATTCGGACTGCCCATTGTCAGTTCGATGGGAGCCGGAGGGAAATTTGACCCGACGCGCATAGAAGTAGTGGATATCGATGAAACAAATAACTGCCGCCTGGCATATTATATCCGTAAAAAGCTGCATAAGCTGGATGTGTGGACCGGCATAACCGCTGTATATTCACCCGAAGAGGTTGCGAGTTCAGCAGTAAAAGCCGAATCAGGCGAGATGAATAAACGCTCTACGGTGGGAACCATTTCGTATATGCCTGCTGTTTTTGGATGCATTTGTGCATCTGTGGTGATACGACATCTGATTGAACAACAGAAAAATGACTAATCTGTAAAATTAATTGAATTATTCGATTGATTTTTTGAACGTTGGATGAATTAAGCAGTAAATAATCCGATCTTTCACTGAAATTATTTATAGAATGAGATATATTTGAGCTAATTTCCTATTTTTGCGGCTATTATGAAACAAGAAGATTTTTTTAAAAAGCTGACAGCCCATGCCAAAGAATATGGGTATGTTTTTCAGTCAAGTGAGATTTATGATGGTTTGGGAGCTGTATATGATTACGGACAAAATGGTGTTGAACTCAAAAACAACATCCGTAACTATTGGTGGAAAGCCATGGTACAGTTCAATGAAAATATTGTTGGTATAGATTCTGCCATCTTTATGCATCCCACCATTTGGAAAGCCTCCGGGCATGTGGATGCATTTAACGATCCGCTAATTGATAATAAGGATTCAAAAAAGCGTTATCGAGCTGATGTCTTGGTCGAAGAATATTTGGCAAAGCTGGAAGATAAAATCAATAAAGAAGTTGCAAAAGCACAAAAACGTTTTGGCGACAGCTTTGATGAGCAGCAATTTATAACTACCAATCCGCGGGTGTTGGACTATAAAGCCCAAGATGAGGATATTCGCAAACGATTGTACGGAGCGATGGAAGCGGAAGATATGCCTGCTATCAAGCTGTTAATCGAAGACCTGGGAATTGCTTGTCCCATATCCGGAACACGCAACTGGACCGATGTACGCCAATTTAATTTGATGTTTTCAACTCAAATGGGATCATTGAGTGAAGGAGCAAGTGAAATTTTTCTACGCCCTGAAAATGCCCAAGGTATTTTTGTCAACTTTTTAAATGTACAAAAGACTGGCAGGATGAAAATCCCGTTTGGTATAGCTCAAACCGGAAAAGCATTTAGAAATGAGATTGTTGCAAGACAATTTATATTTCGGATGCGTGAGTTTGAACAAATGGAGATGCAGTATTTTGTTCGCCCGGGCGAAGAGCTCGAATGGTTTGAATACTGGAAGAAAGAGCGCATGAAGTGGCATGTTTCTTTAGGCATACCCGAAGAAAAGTTCCGCTTCCACGATCATGAGAAAATGGCACATTATGCAAATGCTGCCACAGATATTGAATATGAATTCCCCTTTGGATTTAAGGAGCTTGAAGGAATACATTCTCGAACAGATTTTGACCTTGCCGCACACCAGAAGTTTTCAGGTAAAAAGATGCAATATTTTGATGCGGAACAAAATCAAAGCTATGTACCTTATGTAGTCGAAACCTCGATAGGTCTTGACCGTTTGTTCTTGGCTGTATTAAGTTATGCCTATCGCGAAGAAACCCTTGAAGACGGTTCAGAGCGTACCGTGCTCCGCCTTCCTCCTTTCTTGGCACCGATAAAAGCAGCTATTTTGCCTTTGGTAGCCAAAGACGGCCTGCCTGAAAAGGCTCGAGAAATAATGGATGTGCTGAAGTACGATTATAATTGTCAGTACGAGGAAAAGGACTCAATTGGTAGACGTTATCGTCGTCAAGATGCGGTAGGGACACCCTATTGTATTACGGTTGACCATCAAAGCTTGGAAGATAACACGGTTACTTTGCGCGATCGCGACAGCATGCAACAAGAAAGAGTGGAAACTGATAAGCTGCCTGCAATTATAGCCAAGAAGATAAGACCGGCTTATAAATAGTAGAACCGAATTATTTGTTATTGAATAAATTCATTGTTCTTCCGGCACCAATGGTGCAGAAGCTTTGAATCATTTGTACTGCAACGGGAATACGTTGTTCGATAACTGCTATTTCTTGGTCAGTCCAATTGCCCAAGACATAATCTACTTGTCTACCACGTGGAAAGTCGTCTCCAATACCGAATCGCAGACGAGCAAATGCAGTAGTACCCAGTGTATTAATGATATGGTCCAAGCCGTTATGGCCTGCATCACTTCCTTTTAGCTTTAATCGTAAAGCACCGAGAGGAAGGGCAATATCATCTACGACAACAAGAACTTTTTCAACCGGAATTTGCTCCTGTTGCATCCAGTATTTTATCGATTTTCCACTAAGGTTCATATAGGTTGTCGGTTTAATGACAATCAATGTCCTGCTTTTGTGACGGACTCGTGCTACTTGAGCAAGCCGTTCGGTTTGAAACTTGCCTTTTAGCTCATCGACAAGTAAATCACCAACCAAAAAGCCGATATTGTGTCGGGTAAGTTCATACTCGACACCAATATTTCCAAGACATGCAATTAAATACTTCATCGGCTATACTGTAACAACAGGATTTAATAAAAATGAAAAAAGGCATAAAATATTTATGCCTTTTAAGATATTTTGTTTTGGCATTATTCTGCCGCTTCTTCGGCTGTTTCTTCACCACCTTCTTCACCGCCTTCTTCACCTTCTTCTTCATCTTCCTCTTCATCTGCCACGGCAGTACGTGCTGTTTTAACTGCTACAATAAGGGAGTTGGGGCTATCCAAAATATTTAGTTCGTCAACTTTAAGGTCTTTAATCTTGATAGTGCTTCCGATATCCATTTTAGCAATGCTGACTTCGATATATTGGGGCAATTTATTTACAAGACCTTTTACTTTAATATGTGACAACTTAGAAATTAAGCGTCCACCACGAATTACACCGGGTGCGGTACCCAACAATCTTACCGGCAAGGAAACCACTACCGGTTCGCTTTCGTTGATTTCGTAAAAGTCGGCATGTAATACATGATCACCTACCGGATGGTACTGAACATCTTTTAAAATTGATTGATACACCTTGCCATCGATATTTAATTCGATCACAAAAGTTTCAGGTGTAAATAAAATTTGACGGAATGCCAGCTGGGTCATTGAAAAGTGTATTTGTTCTTGACCACCATACAATACGCAAGGTACTTTGCCTTCATTACGTAATGATTTCGCATCCTTTTTCCCTACGTTCCCGCGAAGGGAACCGCTCATTGATACTGTTCTCATACGATTAAAATTGAATGAATTAATAATTATTTACCTGTTTTGAACAACGAACTGATTGACTCGTAGTTTTCTACCCTACGGATTACTTCTGCAAGCAAATCAGCGGTTGACAATACTTTTATTTTATTACTTTTCTTTTTCAAAGGGATGGAATCTGTTACCACCACTTCAACAAAAGGTGAGTTTTCGATTACTTCATAGGCGCGTGCTGAAAATATCGGATGTGTACAAAAGGCTCGTACACTCGATGCTCCTTTTTCCATAATTAATTCGCCGGCTTTAGTTATGGAGCCTGCCGTATCGATAATATCGTCAATTAATATCACATCTCTTCCACGCACATCACCAATAAGTTCAATTTCTTCTACCACATTTGGTTTGGAGCGTTGTTTGTAACAAATCACAAATCCGGTATCCAACATTTTGGCATAAGATGCGGCTCTTCGTGTTCCCCCTGTATCAGGAGATGCCATTGTTAAATTGGGCAACTGAAGGCTTCGGATATATGGCACAAAAATATTTGAGGCATATAGATGGTCGACGGGCACATCGAAAAAGCCTTGAATCTGGTCGGCATGCAAATCAAGGGTTATAATTCGACTTATACCCGATGATATCAACAAATTCGCAATCAGCTTCGAAGCAATGGCTACACGAGGCTTGTCTTTGCGGTCTTGTCGTGCAAAACCAAAATAAGGAATGACTGCAGTTATTTTGTGTGCTGAGGCACGGCGCGCAGCATCAGCCATTAACAGTAATTCAAACAAATTATCCGTGGGAGGAAAAGTAGATTGAACAAGAAATACATTATGTCCCCTGATGTTTTCTTCAAATGAGGGTTGAAACTCACCATCCGAAAAATCGGTTATAATGGTTTTGCCCAAAGGCGAACCATGACTGGCTGCTATTTTTGAAGCTAAATATTCCGTAGCCCTACCGGAAAAGATGCTAACCTTAGGTTTAGGCATGCCTGAAATTTATTTGAAATAATCCGCGGCAAAATTAATCTTTTATTTATGAAGTGTCAAATCAATTACAATAAAGAATCAAAAATCACTTTGCCGATAAGGAAAATACCAAAACCTATTAATAAGATTCCGGCAGCTTTATTAAAATATTCTATCGTTTTTGAAGTCATAAATCGTTTAATGCTAAAGGCTCCGTATGATTTAATGATATCGCCTGAAAGTACTACCAACAGGGTGCTTCCGAAAAAGTAGCTCAAGTAAAGTTCGTTGCCGCCATAACGAGCCGAGATAGCTACCACTACACCTATCCAAAAAATCCAAACAAACGGATTTACTATATTTAATAAAAATCCTTTGGCAATATAAATTAACCAAGGCGGTCCTTTTACTTCTATCGGAAGCTCATTATTTGATGGTAATTCGACAACCACTTTACGATAAAAAGTAACTATACCGAATACAATGAGTATTAAACCGCTTGCCAGTCCAAACCAAAAATAATTACTTGGTTCAGTAATAATTTGTACGGCTCCCATTAAACAGAGCACAACAATAAGTAAATCGCTTAAAAAAATACCGGATGCAAGCAAAGCTGCCGGACCAAATCCACGGTGAATGCTTGTTTGTACCAAGGAGAAAAAAGCAGGACCGAATCCGAAAAAAGTTGTTAAAGTTAAGCCTAACAGCGCACCTTCCAGAATGATATTACCCATTTCACTTATCGTATTTTATATAATGTTGTTTTGTGTTTCTTCTAGCCAATTTTTCCAGTTGTTATACCTCTCGCCTTTTAAAACTCGCGGAAACTTATTTGCACTTCCCTCTTTCCCTAATTTCTTCATATAATCGTAAAAGACATGGCTGGGCTGTACTTCTACAAAAATATCCGTTATGGCTTCGGTGCGTTCAACCATATAATCATCGTTCAATTGCTGTAAATATTCATCGATTTTTTCTGATGCAATATTCACATCAATTATATCATCGGAGCCCAAATACCATTTGTGCGCAAACATTGTTCCGTATCTGAAACCGGTAACGGTAAATTCCGGAATTGAAACATTCAGCTCTTCTTGCAATAATTCAATGGCGCGTGTCATGTTTTCCATTGACAAATGTTCTCCACAAATATTAAGGAACTGCTTCGTTCGGCCCGTAATAAGTATTTCACATTTTTCAATATCCGTAAACTTGATGGTATCTCCTATCAAATAGCGCCAAGCACCTGCATTGGTTGAAATAATCAGGGCATATTCTACATTTGCTTTAACCTCATGCAGTGCAAGGGTTTCGGGATTGGCTAACAAATTCCCGTCTTCGTCAAAATTATCATCCGAAACAGGTATAAACTCATAATAAATACCGTTATCAACGATTAGCTGCATAATGCGTTTGTCCAGTTTTGTCTGGTATGCGATATAGCCTTCAGAAGCAAGGTAGCTTTCGGAATAAATTACCGGCTTGCCAAATAGTTTGGCAAAGTTTTTTTCGTAGGGAGCAAAGGAAACACCGCTGTGGACATAAACCGTAAGGTTGGGCCAAATATCATGAATTGTTTTTAGCTTATAGGTTTTTACGATGCGTTCAAGTAAGATTTGCACCCATGCGGGCACCCCTACAATAACCCCAATATCCCAGCCGGGTGCTTTGCGTACAATTTCATCCATTTTGGCTGCCCAGTCGGTTGTTTTTGAAATACGTCTTCCGGGCTTATAAAAATGCTCGAACCAAAAAGGAATATTTGCTGCAGTGATTCCGGATAAGTCACCGGCAAAATACGTACCGTTATATTGTAAGTGGGTGCTTCCACCAATCATCAGCATACCTTTTTCGTAAAACTTGACCGGAAAATTATATTTTGAAGTAGAAACCAATTGGCGAATGCTAGCTCTTTTTATTGAGTTCAGCATATCTTGTGTAACCGGTATATGCTTGCTTGAAGCTTCTGAAGTGCCGGAGCTGAGCGCAAAATATTTCACTTTTCCGGGCCAGCTCACATAAGTCTCGCCATTCAACGCGCGATACCACCATTGCTTGTACATGCTGTTATAATCAAATACCGGAACTTTTGAGCGAAAAGTTTCAATAGGGTCTTTGCTTTCTAAAATCGATTCAAAATTATAATACTCTCCAAATGAAGTGTATTGCGCACGCCTTAACAATGCTTTTAGCTGATTCTTTTGTGCAGTGATGGGCTTTGTTCGTTTTTGCTTCCGCTCAACCGGCATATTGCGTAGCTCATACGCCTTTTTTATAATGGTACCTAAAATGGGTCTTTTCATGCTTTTTTCATTAAAACATCATTTATTTTTACTCTAAATTCATAAGATAGTTTCAATTGTACAATTATTTCCTGCTTAATTCATGAATTATGCAGGATTTAATGCTTCTTTGACCTTAAGTCGGCTAAAATGAATAAAATTACCTGATAAATAAACACTTTTGACTTTTGTCTGCATTTTTTTCATCTAATATGTTGTTTATTGGTGGATAACACTATATTTGTTCATCAAAAACTAACAGCTATGAACGTAAAAAACATCGCTTTTGCTATTATTTTCCTTTTTGTGATCGCTTTTAGTGCACGCTCACAGGAAGATGCTTCGGCAGCAAAAAGTAAAATTAAAACCGGCTGGAACTTCGGTGCATTACCAGCGGTTTCCTACAATACTGATTTAGGCTTTCAGTATGGGGGCTTAATAAATCTCTATTATTATGGTGATGGCAGCAGCTATCCCAAATATATACACTCCTTGTATGCTGAGGTGTCGCGTTATACAAAGGGTAGTGGGATAAATCGATTTTTTTATGATTCGGAATACCTTATTCCCAATATTCGGGTAACGGCAGATTTGAGTCTTTTAACCGATAAAGCATTGGACTTTTATGGCTTCAATGGCTATAATGCCGTATTTAATCCTTTATGGAGTGATGATAGCTCATCGGATTATATCTCGCGCATGTTTTATCGGCATGAGCGTAAAATGTTTCGATTTATGACCGACTTTCAAGGGAAAATAAGCGGGACGCCATTAGGATGGGTAGCCGGATTTTCGATTCTTAATAATAAAGTAGGAACTGTTGATATTGAAGCACTTAATAAAGGTAAATCAGATGACAAAAAACTACCCGATGTACCTACTTTGTATGATAGATACGTGGAATGGGGTGTCATTGGCGAAGATGAAAAAGAGGGCGGATGGAGTAATAACGTAAAACTTGGACTTGTGTACGATACACGTGATTTTGAACCGAACCCGATGAAAGGAATTTGGAGCGAAGTGGTATTTTTCCTTGCACCCGGCTTTTTTGGAAATGGTGATTTTGGCTTTGCAAAGATTTCTGCCACCCACAGACAATATTTTACCTTGGTAAAAGATAAATTATCATTTGTGTATCGTCTGAATTATCAGGGAACAATAGCTGGTAAAGTACCTTTTTATATGCAGCCCTATATGATAAATTCATTTAGCAACTCAGCCAATACCGATGGATTGGGAGGCTCGAAAACCATACGTGGAATGATGCGTAACCGTGTAGTGGGAGATGCGTTTGCATTTGGGAATTTAGAGTTTCGCTGGAAGTTTTATCGCACGGTTATTTTTAACCAAAATATTTATTTGGGATTGAATGCATTTTTAGATGCAGGGCAAGTGGTGAAAAAGATAGACCTTGATATGTCCGGAGTTCCGATATTTCATACCACAGACCATTTTTTTATTCATGATGCCGAACGCTTGCATACTACGCTGGGCGGAGGTTTTCGTATAGTGATGAACGAAAACTTCATAGTAGCGGTGGATTACGGTAGCCCGTTGGATAAACGCGATGGAAATGGTGGTTTATATATCGGATTGAATTATTTATTCTAAGAGCATTTGATTATTCAATGCTTTTCCAATGCTTCATTGTGTAAAACTAAGAAAAATAATAAGGAAAGTTAAAAATTTAAGATAAATTTGTCCGAAATCAAAACATTAGTATATTTGTTTCCGAAAAAACAAGGTTCTAATATATTATTTATCTTAAAATTAACTACTTATGAATATTACTAAAGATACTGTCATTGCAGACTTGGTTGCAAAAGACTATCGTGCCGCTTCTATATTTAAGCAAAATAAAATCGATTTTTGTTGCAATGGCAATATTACAATCGAAGCTGCCTGTGAAAAGAAACAATTGAATTTCATGGATTTGGTAAGCCAGTTGGAAAAAGCCACTGCAACAGTAAATGATTCTACAATTGACTTTAACTCATGGCCACTTGATTTGCTGGCAGACTATATCGAAAAGAAACATCACCGTTATGTGGATGCTAAATTCATGGAGATAAAACCTTATTTGGATAAGGTGGTACGCGTACATTCCGACCGTCATCCCGAATTGATTGAAGTGAGCAAATTATTTTATGAATCTGTTGGAGAGCTGAGCATGCATATGAAGAAAGAAGAGCTTACATTATTTCCTTTTATTCGTAAAATGGTAAAAGCTGAAGCAGCAGGAACTACTGTTGAGGCTCCTTTTGGCAGCGTGCAAAACCCAATTAAAGCGATGATGATGGAGCACGATAATGAGGGAGAGCGTTTTAGAACTATTTCTAAACTAACGGATAATTATAACCCTCCTTCAGATGCTTGTAATACATATAGAGTAACCTTCTCTTTGTTAAAGGAATTTGAAGAAGATTTGCACTTACATATTCATTTAGAAAACAATATACTGTTTCCGAAATCCATTGTGTTGGAGGAGAAACTGGTAAAAGCATAGCATGGGCAGGCTAAACAGTTAGTTTGCACATACTATAAATGGGATTTATTTTGTAAAAATAAGAGTTACTATGAATCATTTAACCTGCTTAATTCATGAATTTAATTTTGAGAAATTTTAAGGCGTTAGGTGGAAAGCCCGTAGGGATTTCCACCTAACGTAAAAATTGCCGAAATTAAATCAAAATTCATTTTATAATAAACAGCTTTTTAAATTACCATTAAAGTTTACTAACACACAGATTATAAACATATTACGATAAATTTAGATCGACTAGCTTATGAATTGGTGAATTATGCAGGTTAAATCAGGCAAGGGGATTGTTTTGTTATCTTCAGCCTGATTTATTTCTTTTAGTTGCAAACCAATAACTCATGCTAAAAATGAACCATCAATTTACAATAAAGATTAAACGGGTATATGAAGCACCTTCTCAAACAGACGGTTACCGCGTTTTAATTGACAGGCTTTGGCCCCGTGGACTGTCAAAAGAAAAAGCAGCCCTTGACGAATGGGCTAAAGATTTGGCTCCATCCACTGAATTACGCAAATGGTTTGCGCACCAACCGGAACGCTTTGTTGAGTTTGAAAGCCGATATCGTGACGAACTGAAAAATTTCAATCATGAGCTGCAAAGATTGCTGCAGCTTTCAGCTGCTCAAAACCTCAGCATCCTTTATGCAGCCAAAGATGAGCAGCACAATAATGCGGTAGTTTTGTTAAAATTATTGAAAGAACTTTCCTGATTCTTTTGTTTTCATGCCGAATAATTTTTGATAGCTGTTTTTCGTTTAAATTTTATTAATTTTACAAGTAACAATATGTGTTGCTTTGATGGCTAAACGGTTTCAAGTAAGAAAATCTTCCGGCGAGAGCCAGGAGTTTTCGGAAGAAAAATTACTTCAGTCTTTAAAAAATGTAGGGGCTTCGAATGAGATTGCCACTATGATTCTTGCCAAACTAAGGCAGGAGTTGTATGATGGAATACCTACCAAGACGATTTACAAAAAGGCATTTCAGCTTTTACGGAGCCATGTTAATGTATTGGCTGCCAGATATAGTTTGAAAAACGCCATTATGCAGCTTGGTCCTACAGGCTATCCCTTTGAGCGATATGTAGGCGAACTATTGCAAAATCTCGGCTATAATGTGTCGGTTGGCAAAATGGTTCACGGTAGATGTGTGCAGCATGAAATTGATGTGGTGGCTACAAATGACGAAAAGAAATTATTGATCGAATGTAAATACCATAATGCGCAGGGGCGTATTAGCAGTGTACAAATTCCTTTATATATCCAATCTCGATTTCTTGATGTGAAGGCAATTTGGGAAACTCTTCCTGAAAATGCGGACAAACTATTTCAGGCATGGGTAGTAACCAATACGCGCTTTTCTGCCGATGCACTCAGTTATGGCAAATGTATGGGGATGCATTTGGTGGGATGGGATTATCCCCGCCAGGGAAGTTTAAAAGACTTGATTCAAAATACGGGATTGTTCCCCCTTACTGTACTTACAGGCTTAAATAAAGGTCAAAAGGCAAAGCTTATTGAAGAAGGTGCAGTATTATGTGCTGATTTGGACAAACAGCCTGATTTATTAACTCAATTTAATTTCAGCAATCGAATACGTGAAAAAATTTTAGATGAGGCTCGTAGTATTTCCGGCTTCACCATAGCTGAATGATAAGCCCCAAACTTAAGGGCTAAACATGTATATTTTATTGCTTTTCTTTATACTGTATCCTGCATTTCGTACCTTTGCAGCGATTAAATTTTACATGTATGACAGCAGTTTCAAATCCCGATTCATTACCCAAATTTTCCGATATTATCCAAGCACAATCGCGTTTACGTGATATAGTCAAAAAGACTCCCTTGGAGAAGAGCAAATCCTTTTCCAATATGTCGAATGCCGAAGTTTTTTTGAAGCTTGAAAACTTCCAAACTACGGGATCATTTAAGGTACGAGGAGCATATAATAAAATCAGCAGCCTTACTGCTGCCGAAGCGTCAAAAGGCGTATTGTGTGCCTCGGCAGGCAATCATGCCCAAGGTGTGGCGTATGCAGCGACGCAGCAAAAAGTGAAAAGCACGGTATATATGCCCGTGTTTACACCTCCTTTGAAAGTGATTGCCACCCGTGCTTATGGTGCAAAAGTGGTTTTAACGGGAGAAACTTTCGATGATGCCTATAAATCTGCACTTGAGTTTCAGAAAAAGACAGGTGCCACTTTTGTGCATCCCTTTGATGACCCATACATCATTGCGGGGCAAGGTACTGTCGGGCTTGAAATATTTGAGCAGTTGCGTGAGGTACAGGATGTGTTTGTTCCTATCGGAGGCGGAGGACTTATTGCCGGTGTGGCAATCGCACTTAAGCAGTTAAATCCTGCGATACGCATCATTGGTGTGGAAGCAGAAGGGGCACAGAGCATGCGAGCCTCCATTGCGAAAGGAGAACCGGTCACTCTTAATTCAATACAAACCATTGCGGACGGCATAGCCGTGAAATCGCCCGGTATTCAAACATTTAAAGCTGCAAAAGATTTGGTGGATGAATTTGTGGTAGTAAATGACGAAGAAATGGCACGTACTGCCTATTTGCTTTTGCAACGAACAAAAATAGTGACAGAACCTTCAGGCGTAGCTGCCATGGCTGCCATTTTATACAAAAAAACGGATGTAAAAGGCAGGAAAGTGGTGCCTATCATAAGTGGTGGAAACATCAATATGAGTATTATGGAGCAAATACTGGAGAAAGGAGTGATGGATGAAGGGATGAGGGCACGTATACAAGTGTTAATTCCCGATCAAGCAGGAATGCTGAAATCGATTATTACAATCTTGGAGAAGGTAAAAGCCAATATACACGATATTGAACATGAACGTACCACCACCAGTGTACCGGTTGGTTTTGTAATGGTGACAATAACATTTAATTTGCAGGATGCCACGCAATTACCTGCCATTTTGCAAGAGATTGACAAAAAAGGAATGAAATACCAAGTACTTAGCTAATAGGCTAATTATGAGGTTTATTGGCTTAATAAAACTTTAGGGTTTTATGTGGGCATATTGTTAACTTCCATGAAGAAAATCGGATTATTATCGGATACGCATTCTTTTATTCCCGAGAAAGCCTTGTCATTTTTATCGGAATGTGACGAAATTTGGCATGCAGGCGATATCGGCAATATGGAAACTGCTCGTAAATTGGAAGCAGTCAAGCCGTTGCGCGCAGTTTATGGAAATATAGACGGTGCAGAATTGCGTGCGGTTTATCCGCTGTATCACAACTTTTTGTGCGAAGATGTGCGTGTGCTCATGCTGCATATAGGTGGATATCCGGGCAGATATACCAAAGAAGCACTGCAACTTATTCGAGCCTATCGTCCGACGCTATTCATCAGCGGCCATTCCCATATTTTAAAAGTCATGAATGATCCAAACTTCAATTTGCTTCATATGAACCCGGGGGCTGCAGGAAATTACGGCTTTCATCTTGTTTCAACCGTTCTACGATTTGTCATTGACGGGGCGCGTATCTCGGATCTTGAAATATTGGAGATGAAAAAATAATACTTGCCTTGAAAACTATATTAAAGTCTTTAAAGCAAGTATTAAAATTATATATAACTAGCTGTTTATACGTTTTTTACAATTAAAGCAGTACCCATTCCTCCACCTATGCAGAGTGAGGCAAGCCCAAGCTTTTTATTGCTGCGTTTCATTTCATAGATTAGGCTTACCGTGATGCGGTTTCCTGAAGCACCGATTGGATGTCCGAGAGCTATGGCACCACCGTTGATATTGCAATGTTCATCAAACCATTTTGCATCCACTTGATGGTCTTCGCTTAATTGTTTCATGACACCGATTGATTGGGCAGCAAAAGCTTCATTTAGTTCAAGCACTTCAATCTCATTTAATTTGAGCTGCGCCTTCTTCAAAGCATTTGCAATTGCCGGAACAGGTCCCATACCCATAATTGCCGGATCGACACCGCCTTGTCCTACTGCAATAATTTCAACCAGTGGAGTTAGATTATGTGCTTTTACAGCTTCTTCGGAGGCCACGAGCACAAATGATGCACCGTCATTGATGCCGGATGAATTGCCGGCTGTAACGCTTCCGTCTTTTTTAAATGCCGGACGTAATTTTGCCAGCTTTTCGGGAGAAGTAGTACGGTTGATGTATTCATCGGTATCAAAAGTGATGGTTTCGCGACGCGTAACGATTTCTACCGGAACGATTTCATCTTTAAACTTTCCTGCATCGGATGCTGTTGCTGCTTTTTGTTGCGAAGCAAATGCAAATGCATCTTGTTCTTCACGTGTGATTTGGTATTTTTCCACAATATTTTCTGCAGTAATACCCATATGATAATCATTGATTGCATCGGTAAGTCCGTCAAGAATCATATGGTCAACAGCGGTAATATCACCCATTTTTATTCCGTTTCTTACCGTTGCCGGCAGCAAGAATGGAGCTCCTGACATGGTTTCTGTTCCACCGGCAAGGATTATTTCAGCTTCACCTGCTTTAATATTATTTACGGCGGTGATAATGGATTTCATCCCGCTTCCGCATATCATATTGACACCCCAAGCAGGTACTTCAACAGGAATTCCTGCTTTAATGGCTGCCTGACGTGCAACACCTTGTTTTTGACCTGCCAAAAGGATGTTTCCAACGATTACTTCATCAATTTTTGAGGGATCGATTTTGGTTTCGGATAAAATATCTTTGATAACCACAGCTGCCATATCAGCTGCTGACATTGAGGCTAAAGAGCCGCCAAACTTCCCGATAGCAGTACGTTTTGCTGCTACAATAAATATTTTACTCATAATTCTTTTGTTTTGTGCCTTAAGGCCGATTTATATTATTTTAATTATTCAATTATCAATTACTTGTGTTCATTTTCGCGCTTATTCATTTCTTCAGCAATATAGGATGCAACATGGTTTGCATAGGAGTTCATGCTGAAGCCGGCATCATAGCCCAATTCTTTTGCCAGCTCGTGTGAAATACGCGGACCGCCGCATATTAATAACACCTTGTGCCGTAAACCTTCTGCTTCAAGCATTTCAACCAGCTCGGTAAGATTTTGTATATGTACATCTTTTTGGGTTACCGTTTGCGAAACCAATAACACATCTGCATTCAGCTCGATAGCTTTTGCAATAAAATCTTCGTTTAAAACTTGGCTACCCATATTGAGTGCTTCAAACATTTCATAGCGCTCCAGTCCGAAATGTCCGGCATAGCCTTTCATATTCATTATGGCGTCAATACCTACTGTATGGGCATCTGTACCGGTGCTGGCTCCAATCACAACTATTTTCCTTCCGATATGCTGCTTGATATACGCATCTGTTTCATCCATGCTCATCACGGTTGTATCAACCTTTGGCACAGATATGGAAGTGTAATCCACTGTATGTGTGCAGCTTCCGTAACATACAAAATGAGTAAAGCCCTCACTGAGTTCTTTATAATACACTACCTGAGGATTTTCAAAACCCATCTTACGCATTAAGAGCTTGGCTGCTTCTATTGCTTCATCCGTACATGCTAGAGGCAAGGTAAAGCTGAGTTGCGTTTTGCCATCGTTTAAGGTATCACCATAAGGTCGAATCTTTGTAAGATCAACAGATTGAACTACTTTTTTAGCTTCATCTGCATGTGGTTCTTTACTCATGATTTTGATTCTCCTTTCATTAATTCGATAAATGGGTTTGTATGTTCTGCTGCTTTTCTTATTACTCCTTCTAAGCCTTTACCGCCAGTCATTGAGCGTTTTACATCACCAAATATTCCTTTTTCCAGTGATGCGAACAAGCCTTCCTTTTCGATTTGTTCCAGCAGCTCAATAGCTTCATCAAGAACTTGTTGGGCACGTTTGCGGATAATTCCGCCTTCTTTAAACTCCACTTCATTGCCCAAATCTTTCATATTGTTAAAGATATAGCGTGCATTTTCGATGGCAATATAACGGTCACTCATAAAAGGCGTGTGAATGGCTTCCGTCATCATTCCCAACAACTGAATACCTTGACCTGTCCAAATAGAAATTTGATTAAACAAGGCATTTTGGATTTGTCCTTTAAAAATATTTCCGGTCATAAATTTGGTAGGCGGCATATATTTCAATGTGGCATATGGAAATATTTCACGTGTCATTTGGGCTTGAGCCAATTCATAAAGGAAGCCGTTTTCCATTTCCGGATTCATCTCAAAAGCATGTCCCAACCCCATTTGATCTTCGGGCAGCCCGGCAAATAGTGCAAGCTGTTCATTAATCAAATCACTGGCTAATACGGTACGTGCTTCTTCATAAGCATCTGCGGTAGTAAGGTAATTATCTTCTCCGGTGTTGATAATCACGCCGGCAAAGCCATTGATAACACGTGAGAAATATTGATCTACCAAGGTGCGTTGCATATTTATGTCGCGGAAAAGTATACCATATAAGGCATCATTCAGCATGACATCAAGTCCTTCAAGTGCACCCATTGCTGCTATTTCGGGCATGCAAAGGCCTGAGCAATAGTTACATAAACGAATATAACGTCCAACTTCTTCTCCGGCTTTATTTAATGCCGTACGCATAATACGGAAGTTTTCTTGGGTGGCATAAGTACCTCCAAATCCTTCGGTTGTTGCACCATATGGCACATAATCCAAAAGACTTTGACCTGTTGTTCGAATCACTGCAATGATATCAGCTCCTTGACGGGCAGCTGCTTCGGCTTGTACCACATCTTCATAAATGTTTCCGGTAGCAACAATGACATATATATAGGGCTTTTTGCCTTCGCCCAGAGTTTGAATATAGTTTTGTCTCCGTTCTCGATTGGAGCGGATGCGCTCCATTGCCCTTGTGAAATAAGGCTTTAGTGCCGCTTCTCTCTTTTCGGTATCATATACATTTATTCTACTCCAATCCAGTTTGTTTTCCGAGATTTGCTCTGCAATTTGTTGAGGATTTAAACCGGTTTCAATAATTGCGTTTCCCAAATGAAAGAGTACCCCTTGGTTAAGAACGCCTTTTTCTTTCAAAAAATCCACAAAAATATTGGGCAGTGGTACTTCATTGTGGTCAATACCGTCAATTCCCATCAGGCGGCATAAAGTGCGTTCTACTGCAACGGTAGTATAGCCTTCAACAAATTGTTGAACCGGCTCCGCAATACGGTGTGCCAACTCTCTGGCTTTTGCCACCTTTTGAAAATCAAGTCCTAATTTACTCTTTTGCATGGTGTTAAAACTATTAACTAATTTATTTCTTTTGATTTATTTCTGTATATTTTTGAGCTTTTTGGATTAATTCTGCATCTATTCCCAAAATTTTTGAAATAAGTAATGCTTCTTGTGGCACTTCATCTGTCATTACCTCAAGCAGGGAATAATCCATATATTGATTAATAGTGGAAGTGCTTACAGCTTCCGTGTTTTTGTCAAATGAAAGCCCTTTGACGCGAAGTTTACGACAGTTTGTATGTAGCCCGCTATAATGTGTGGTAACAAGGCTTCTAATTTTTAGAATCTCGAACATATCCAAGAGTGCATTTGCAATGGCAATGCCTTCTTGCGGATTTGTGGTGCGTGCCGGTTCATCAACAAGTGCCAAAATGTTCTTCCCATCGCGTGCCTTGCTTATCATTTTCTGGATGTTAAGCATTTCGGCTGCAAAGGAAGACAAGCCTTTCAATTCCGACTGCTCATCTTCGAATGAAACCATAATTTGATCAACAGCAACAATTTCCGCTTCTTTGGCTGCTACATAAAATCCGTACTGAAACAGATATTGGTTGAGTCCAATCGTTTTAAGCAAAACAGTTTTTCCTGCCATATTAGCGCCGGTAATAAGTATTGGAGCTTGCTGCATACTGATTGTCCAAGGCTGAAACCGAGCATGTTCATTTTCAAGAACATATTTCACGAGCGGGTGAAACACATCGGTATAGGAAGTGATTTCGCTGCCGATTTTAGGTTTATTTAATCCAAGTTCGATGGCTACATATGCACGTGCGATGAAAAAGTCTAAATCTGCGGTGGCTTGTAAAGCTTGTACAATATCTGAATGAAAATCCCACAGCTTTTCGGAAAGCTGTTTGCGAATGGCATCTTCGTTTTCCATGCACTCTTGATAAAGTTGAAGCGCTTCAGTGGATTGTTGATCTTCAATTTCTTTATGCTGCTGTCGGAGTTCAGCTAATTTGTTGTCGTAAGCCGAATAAATATAAAAATGAGCCGTACGATTGTTTTCAGGATCAAGAAGTTGGATCACTTCCGAAAGATAAGGTATTTCAAGCTGTTTGAAGTGAATCTTTTCAAGTTGTAAACGGATTTCTTCTGCATAAAGGGCAAAACGTTTGATTTCAAACAGTTCAATATCATCCAGTACGGCTTTGTGTCCTAAGTTGTTTGCAGTACTTTCTATATCATGCAATTGCGAAAGATAGTCCGTGATAATTTTGAGATTTGCCTTGTATTCCGGATTATGGATACATGTCAGAATTTGTTCAATTCCATTCAACTCTGCTGCTATTTCTTCTGAATTCGTCATGAAGTTTTGCAACAGCATGCGTTTACGTCCTGCAGGTGACAGCAGCTTCAATTTGTCTGTCACAAATTTTATTCCGCTATGTTGATATAGTGCATCGGCAAGTATCATAATGCGTTATACGTTAAAAATATCATAAACCGGAACATTTGATTTTTCTCTTAAACTTTTTATAATCATTTCGGAATCAAGCAAATAACCTTGTGGCGAAACGGGATTCACACAAATTGCTATAAGCTTTGTTTGCAAAAGTACATTAATCTGACCTCCGCTTCGCAGGAAAGCAATATAGCTTTCTTTATCAGCAAAAATTCTGGAAAAGTCGCGGACAATGAGCTTAGTTTTACTTATTCCGTCTTGAAGCCGCAGGAAGTTTAACATCCCTGAAGTAACAGCTCCACTTACAAATAGTGTATGACCAAAGTTAAACAGCTTTTCCTTATGTGATTCAAGTAAAAAGGCGGATTCAATTTGTAAATCTTGCCAATTATTTTCATTGTTAAGTGCCCAAATTCCTTTTGATATATTTAATAATGCCTCATTTTGTTCGGATTCCCATTTGGGGAGATTTATCAACTCTTGAACAAATGTTGTTTGCGAAACAAGGCTGTTAATATTTGCTGAAAGTGCTGCTCCCGTAGTCAAAATCATGGCTTCGGTAATTGCCGGTGAGCCGATGCTTTTACGCGACAGGGCTCCATCTACCAATGTGGTATCAACTCGGTAATTATCCATAGATTTAATCAATTGCTTCAGCCATAAAGTATCTGTAGGACCTGCAATCATAATTTTGCCGGGCTTTAAGGCTTGAGCGGTTACCAATCTTCCCAATGCAGTATGTTTGCTGCTGAGGTCCAATATGTTGGCATCTAATTTCTTTGCTCGATAATGTGTTTCGGTAGTAATAAACAAATTATCTGTATCGAGAGTAATTTCAGGTTTGTGTGTGTTTGTAACCTGATCAAGCCCTTCTCCGTCGAGGCCGATGGAAGTGATTGCCAATCGATGTGTACTGCCTTTTAGTCGCCGTAAAATATAATTAAGGCATTCGGTTTTGCCTGTGTTTTTTTCCATCCCTACAATGGAAACACTAGTATATTTTATGAGTTCATCAATAAAAGGCATAAGAGGTTAAGATGATTTTTTAAGGGTCGCCACCGTATTTGAGTACGGTAAAAGCTTGTAGCAAGCAATCAACTGCTTACTACAAGCATTATATAATTATTTTGTGCCAACCCGCATAACACCTTGTTTCTCCATGGTGCTTCTGAGTTTTCTCGTCAGCTCTGCCGGCTCAATGGCAAGTTGTTTACCGGCAAGTAATGAAGATACTCCTTCGGAATCATGTTCTATACAATCTTCACAGTGGCAGACATCGGTATAATTTGTAGGCTGCGAGTAGGTTGTAATCACTCCTTCAAAGTTTCTCAAGGCTACTTTTTCGGGGCTTTGTGAAATGAGATAGGTAGGCATTACCGGTATCTTACCTCCTCCACCGGGTGCATCCACTACGAATGTGGGTACGGCATATCCGGAGGTATGTCCGCGTAAGCCTTCGATAATTTCAATTCCTTTGGCAACCGGGGTGCGGAAATGCTCCAATCCCATGGATAGGTCACACTGATAAATATAATAAGGGCGTACTCTTATTTTTACTAATCCGTGAACCAATCGTTTCATTACGTGTACGCAATCATTTATGCCTCTAAGTAAAACAGATTGGTTTCCTATCGGCATACCGGCATTTGCCAGTCTTTCGCATGCTGCTGCAGACTCAGGCGTAATTTCGTTGGGATGGTTAAAGTGTGTATTTATCCAAATAGGATGATACTTCTTCAGCATATTTACGAGATCGTCCGTGATTCGTTGTGGACAAACCACCGGAACTCTGCTTCCTATACGAATAATTTCTACGTGAGGAATTTCTCTCAGGCGCTGAATAATAGATTCCAGCATTTTATCGCTTACCATGAGGGCATCACCTCCTGACAAAAGTACGTCACGCACTTGTGGGGTGCGTGCAATATAATCTATTGCTGCTTGGATTCTTGCGGAAGGGGCGGAATGGTCTGTTTGCCCTGCAAAGCGTCTTCTTGTACAATGACGACAATACATGGCGCACATATCCGTGATTAGGAACAATACCCTGTCGGGATAGCGATGGGTAAGACCCGGTACGGGGGCATCTTCATCTTCGTGCAAAGGGTCAAGCAGGTCAGCTGCCGAAATAATTGTTTCGCTTCCTGAAGGAATAGCTTGTTTACGTACCGGATCGTGCGGATCGTCCGGGTCAATTAGCGACAGATAATAAGGTGTTATTGCCATACGAAGTGTCTGCAACGATTTTTTTACACCTTCCTCTTCCGTGGGAGTCAATTGGATGTACTGCTTAAGCTGATCCAGGGTTTCAATCCTGTGTTTAATTTGCCATTTCCAGTCATTCCACTGTTCATCCGTCACATCGGGATACAGTTTGTATCTTCTTTCAACTGCTGTCATGTTATTTTAGTTTTGTGCGAGCTGCCTTATCAAAAAGGAACAGCTTGAATAATTATTTTGTTTATGCGTATAATTCGGTAAAAAGATTTCTAAGTTTTTCGTTTTCGCGAAACAGTTCAAGTGTCATTTCAGCATGTCCGCGTGTGTAACCGTTTCCAATCAGCATGGATACATCACTTCCAACACCTTCGGCACCCAATGCAGCTTTGGTGAAGCTGGTAGCCATTGAAAAGAAGTATACCATTCCCGTGTTTTTGGTACATAAAATACTGGTCATCTCGGTATCTGCTATGTTCACGTTGTTGATGGTTAAGTCAGCCATTTCACCATTTGTCAGTTCGGCAACTTTTTCCATGGTAGGTATGGGCTGGGTTGCGTCTGCCGCAAATACATAATCACAGAAACCAAGCTCTAACAAGCGTTTTGTGCTTTGATCGTTATAGTCAATTCCGATTACTTTTCCGGTAATGCCGCAGCGTTTCTTTGCTTCGTAACAGCACAGCATGCCCGATTTTCCTCCTGCTCCGATAACAACAACGGTATCGCCCGGCTTCACGAGCTTGGCAGTTTGTGCGGGAGCTCCTGCCACATCCAAAGCCGAAAGCACCAGTTTTTCCGGTAAATCATTTGGGATTTTGGCATAAATGCCGCTTTCAAATAAGATTGCTTTGCCTTCAATATCTACTTGGTCCACATCTTTGCGGATTTCGTTAATCTTATCGATACGGAGCGGAGTTAGTGACAAGGATACGAGCGTGGCAATCTTATCGCCTACTTTTAGGTCTATTTTACCATCGAGTGCGCTCCCGATTTTTGCAACTGTTCCAAGCAGCATTCCTCCTGATCCGGTCACCGGATTTCGATGTTTTCCTTGCTTTTCCACAATATCGAACATGATTTCTCTAATCTTTTCGTCATCGTTTCCGGCTTGTTCTTTTATTTGTGTAAAACTGGCCGAGTCGATATTAAGCGTCATCACATCGATTAAGATTTCGTTGTCGTAGAGCACATCCATATTATTGTCAAGCTTATCGGCCGGCTGAGGCAGCACGCCAACAGGCTTTATAACACGATGTACACCGTACTTGCTTCCTTTCTTCATAAGGTTTTAATTAGTTTGGACCTTTTATTAGTTTATTTTGAATACAAAATATACTGTTTCAAAAGCTTATAATGGCTTTAGTCCCAATATTTGACGTGCTTCAGCAGGGCTTGCAATTTGACGTCCCATTTCTCCTGCCATACGTACCACTTTATCAACCAGCTCGCCGTTTGACTTTGCCAACACGCCTTTTGACAGATACACATTGTCTTCAAATCCAACACGTACGTGGCCTCCGTCGATGATGGCAGCCATTGCAAGCGGGAATTCAAAACGACCTATTCCGGCAACAGTATAGGTTGCTCCGGCAGGCAGGCTGTGACGCATGAAAACAAAGTCACGCAAATCACCGGAAATACCTCCGTTTACGCCCATTACCAAATCAAAATGCATGGTATCGAGTATATATCCTCTTTTGTGCAGGCGTAATGCCATGTCAATCATGCTTTTGTCAAATACCTCAAGTTCGGGTTTAATACCCAACTCAATCATTCTTTTGCCAAAATATTTGATGGTATTTTCTGTATTTATAAAAATTTCGTCACCGCCAAAGTTTAATGTTCCGCAATCCAATGTTGCCATTTCCGGCAGCAATTCGGTGGGCTGCAGACGTTCATCGTCGGTCATTCCGATGGCACCTCCGGTGGAAGGCTGAATAATTGCCTCCGGAGCAACCACTTTTATTGCGTCGATAATTTCTTTAAACCTTCCTTTGTCTTGGGTGGGCGTACCATCATCCCAACGTACGTGGAGATGGAGAATACTTGCCCCGGCATCGTAAGCAGATTTAGCCTCACGAACGAACTCTTCAGTGGTATAGGGTACCGCAGGATTGTGTTCTTTAAGTACTTCAGCTCCGCTGATAGCCGCTGTAATAATAAGTTTTTCCATAGTTATTGTTTTACTGATTTATATACCCTTGTTAGCTAATAAGCTAAAGTCGTTTATTCATTTTTACGCTGTAATTTTTGTGGAACCACACAAGTGCCTGTCGCACGACAAACTACTATAGGCTCATCCAAAAAGTCAGCTGCCGAATCGGCAATGTCAGGGCGGGGGATAATTACCTTACGCGCTTCAAATGACATCTTACGTGAGGACTTTCCTACACTTGTTATTGTTCCTTCGGCTTCAATAAACTCACCTGCAAATACCGGAGCAGTAAATTCAACCATATCGTAGGCAACAAATAGCCCTTCATCGCCATCATGACGAATAAGCAGTTCGGTAGCTACATCACCAAACAATTGCAACATTTTGGCACCATCAACCAGATTACCACCATAATGCGCATCATTAGCGCCCATGCGCAGGCGAATCATTACTTTTTCCATAGTTTCGTTATATTTAATTTAATAATAAGCATCTAATTCCAAGTCTTATAAGGTGTAATTGTATCATCAATTGCCACAATACAAAAACGGGCTGTAAAATTACGAAAAATTAATGAAATATTAGCTGGTTTAAGTACTGTGAATAAAGAACATAACGATTCTAAATAAGAAAATATTCAGATTTGTAGCTGAATTTAAAAACCATCGGTTTTGATGTGTTTTCTAAAACTGTTAATTTGATAACATTCAGCGGAGGTTTAGATGCCTGATTTTTAAAAACATCGAGCTTAAAAACGTAGAATCGCCTTGTGATTTGCCGGTAGGTCAAACCAAAAAACTGTTTGATTATCCAATGGTTTAGATAGAGGGATTTTACCGTCAACGAGCGGCTTTTTGCCTTTAATTATAAAACTCAGCCCAAAAATATCAGCCCCGCCATTTTGAATTGTCAGGCTGCCGTCTTCGTCAAACTCGAATTGCAGCTGTTGTAATGCCGTAAAATAGTTTAAATAATCTTTGAGCGTTAGCACATTTATTTTTCCTTCAGACCTGTACGTGCTAATCCGCTCCAAGCTTCTATCGAGCCCGCTCATCGATTGAATTTTTCCGTCCTCTGCCCATTTCCAATATCCTTTTTGTTCCACCACCCATGCCGGATACACATGATTAATCCAGATACTTCGAAAACTTATTAACTGTTCAAGACGATGGGGATGGAAATAATAATCCCATAAATCTTCGCTAGGTACTTCAAGTGTGCCGGTGGTGCTCCACATCCAAATATCTTGATGATTTGGGTGAAGCTGTACGATATTATCCGGAAACGCATCGCCATAGCCCGGGAAAGGAATAATCAGCTGCCCGTCAAAAGCCCATTTGTCAAATGGACGAAATTCTTCAATGGCGGCATTCCAGAAATAGCTAATCCCGTGTTGTTTCCACAAATCCTTGCTGTACCATTCCGAATTTTTTAAAAAGCCGTCACAAACAATATTTTCTCTGTTATTGATAGGCTTATTGTTATAACCGTGATCAATCCAGCTTTTTGAATCAAAATGTTCTTGCATGAATGAAAGAGCTTGTTGCATAGCCGCTTTGTTGGAGGTATATTGTTCGGGAGTATGCAGGCAGATTTCAAAGCCAAGCTCATGGAGTTGTTGAAGCAAGTCGAAAAACAGCGTATCATTCAAAACAGTGGCGTGTTTGCCGGGAAACAAGCCTTTACTTATTTCATTATTACTGATGCTGTCGGGATTATCAAAAAAAACTGATTTCGTTACCGGCATATTCCATTTTGCAAATCCACCCACTGCATCTTCTGCATGCGTTATATCTTCATGTCCGAAGCTGATTGCCTTTTGGGTGCGGATATCTGTCCAATCTGCATGTTCAGTCCATATAATTCCGGCTTCAAATCCATTTGGAAGTGCCATCAAACGTGGAATATGCTTATTCGGAATGCCAATCTGCATCCGGAAAGCATAATTAGCAGATTCACCTTTTTGCCTGAATGTGGTGGATTTATCCAAATAATAATCGTTGCTGTCTTCAAGCAGCGGATAGTGGATAAAAGGATGATCCGCTTCATAATCCAGATTGAACACTGCCATTTTATTTCTGGTGTTCAGCTGTAGGGAAGAAAGCTCGGGATTATGGTAAACCACAAAGCTTCGCTTATCTTTTCCGGCTTTAAAGCCGTTAGCGGCAAGATGGTATGAGGGCTGAAAGCGGCTTGTATCCAATAATGCATTTTTCCGATACACTTCTTGAACGGAATCTGCAAAAGGAAGTATCAAGCTGCTTCTATGTACTTTTGTATGTCCCAGAAATTTATTTTGGGCTATGAATTCTAATTTCCCTGAGTTGGCTTCTGCACGAATTTGTAGGTTTATTTGTTGTTTTTGTTGCTTTGCTCGGAGCCTGATTTCTGCTTTTTCATCTGACTTTTTTACTTTAATTCGCTTCCATTGATGCGTATCTTCCTGTTGTTTTATTTCATCCGTAGATGTTTCGCTATGCCAAATAAGCGGACCAGCTAATAATCTGCCTCGGGCATCATGTACTACAAAAGCATCCGACTCGGGATAAAAGACAAGTTCAAAAAAATGATTTTGCCAAAGCATTTCGGGCTTGCCTTGAATATCCGGAATTTGAATTTCAGGCATAAAATCCGGCAAATGAGTTTCGGAAAATACAATCTTCAGGTTTTTCAGATTAAATGTTTCTTCAGCTTTATTCCAAATATATGCCTTGAAATGCGCCTTGTCGGTATATGATCGTGGCAGATGCATGGAGCTACGGATAATATCCATGCTATCAGCAAGATTCGTTCCGTTCCAGTAAATTAGTTGATTGTTTTGATGCAGCTCAACCACAAAAATCGCTTCTTGTATCCGGATAGAATCCAAGGGCTCCGCTTCGAATGTGAGCAGTGTATTTTTGTGTTGATATTCTATCGGCAGCTGCTCATCGAACACGCTAAAAAAAGGATTATCAGCAGCTATATATATGCTATCAATATGTCTGATTGTATCGGCAACTGATGGGGATTGATTTATTTGAGCCGTTAGCTTCAGGCTGCCAAAAATCAATAAAAATAGAATATGTAAGGCAGTGTTAAACCTACATTTACTGCCTTTGGTTAATTGATTTCTAACCTGCATAATTCACCAATTCATAAGCTAGACAATTTAAATTTATCGTAATATGTTTATATTCTGTGTGTTAGTAGACTTTAGAAGTGATTTAAAAAGCTGTTTATTATAAAATGAATTTTGATTTAATTTTGGCAATTTTTA
>CAZDWA010000005.1:29183-68280 GCA_964509065.1 uncultured Lentimicrobiaceae bacterium | reverse complement strand
TGCTCTGGCCAACTGAGCTACATCGGCAATAATTTCTAAGAACGTTTATATAAAATTACAGACCTCTGTAAAAAGGTCTGCAAAAATAGATAGTTTAATTGAATTGACAAAGGTTTTTTGAAAAAAAAATACTTTGTTTGCAAAATAAATTGTAAAGCATTGATAATCAATGAGGCTATTTTATGAATTTTGTTTTATATTTTTCGAGTTGTTTCTTTAAAGCATCAATAACATTGTCGGTAGCCTCCTCAAATGTTTTACTTTGCTTACTTGCATAGATGTCATTTCCCTTAATCAAGAGCTTAATTTCTGATATTTTGTTTTCAGGACTATCTGTATTGTCCAGTTTGAGTAGTACTTCCGCACCAATAACATAAGGGTGTTTTTTTGTCAGTTTCTCAATTTTGTTCGTAATGAAAACTTCTAACTTTTGATCAGCTTTAAAATGTACTGAATTGATGTTTACGTTCATAATAACCTCCTTGTTTGATTTATTTGGCTCCTCCTTTTGGATGAGCTTTTTTATGAATTAATTTTAATTGTTCAATTGAATTATGTGTATAAACTTCCGTTGCGGCCAAACTAGCGTGTCCTAAAAGCTCTTTAATCGCAATCAAACTAGCTCCATTATTTAACATATGGGTTGCAAAGCTGTGACGCAAAACATGTGGGCTCTTCTTAGAAACCGTGGTTATCTCGGATAATTTTTTCCGGATAATTCGATAAAGCATGCTTTCATACGCCTTTTTCCCTCGCGCACTGACGATAAGATGTTGTGTGTCAGGGAATAGCTCGTTACGCAGTTTCATATACTCTTTTAATTGTTCGGCCAATATAGGTGTAAACGGCAATATACGCTCTTTATTTCCTTTTCCTTTTACTTTAATGGATGCATTGTAAAAATCGATGTCTTGTATATTAAGACCGATTAATTCCGATGCCCGCATTCCGGTTTGATAAAGAATTTCAAAAATAACCGAATCCCGTAATTCATTGAAGTTTTCTTTGTCTCGTATCGGTTGTGTGCGTTCCATGTCAGATTGGGGAACAAAAACTGAAATTTGCTTTTTTGTTTTTAATAGTTTGATGCGCTCTGTGGGGTTTTCTTTGATATGCCCATTTGCATTCAGAAAATGGAAACAGGATTTCAAACTAGATATTTTACGGTTAATACTTCGATTATCGAGCTTTTGGAGCCGTAAATGACTAATCCATGAACGTATAATGGTATTGTCAACTTGATGGATAGTTAAGTTGTAAGTTGACTCGATATAATTCACAAATTGTTTCAAGTCGGTATTGTAAGCTTTAACCGTATGTGGTGAAAAGCGTTTTTCAGTTTGCAGGTATTTTATAAAAACTTTTACGAGCATAAAAAAACTTTGATGTAAATTTAGTAAATAAACTTCATTACATCAAAGTTTTTTAAGAAAATTCTTGCAAAAGAATTTTAGTTGTCGGCTTCGTCGCGCAATTTCTGAATGTAGATTGCTTTCATCTTCTGTTCACGTTTGATAACAGAGGGTTTTGTAAACTTTTGACGTCTACGCAATTCCTTGACCACTCCGGTCCTTTCATATTTCCTCTTATACCTTTTTAATGCGCGGTCGATGCTTTCGCCTTCTTTTACAGGAACAATGATCATGTTAAATACACTCTCTTTCTTTAAATGATTAATAATATTGATTTATATATATCGGGGCGCAAAAATACAAAAAATACCTTTGATACAAGTCTTTTGTGATAAAATCCTTGATTATTTTCAAAATTTACTTGGAATTCAATGTTCTATTCAAGAAATCAGTCATGAGTTTATATAAATGTGGACGTGCGTTTTCACCATAAATGCCGTGGTTTCTGTTGGGATAAATCATCAATTCAAATTGTTTGTCGGCTTTTATCAGTGCATTTGTCATTTCTATGGCATTCTGATAATGAACATTATCATCCGCACTACCGTGAATAAGTAAGTAATTGCCTTTTAGCTTATCTACATGGTTTATTGGAGAATTGTCATCGTAGCCGTTGGCATTTTCTTGGGGTGTACGCATAAAGCGTTCTGTATATATATTGTCATAAAACCGCCAATTGCTTACCGGTGCTACTGCTATTGCAGAACTGAATACATCATTTCCTTTGGTTATTGCCAAGCTCGACATATATCCTCCATAACTCCATCCGAATATTCCTATCGCCGATTCATCAACATAGGGTAATTTTGAAAGATAGCGTGCAGTAGTAATCATGTCTTCTGTTTCATATTTTCCTAATTCAAGATAAGTCATCTTTTTAAACTGCTCGCCTCTGGCTCCGGTTCCACGGTTATCAACCGAAACTATAATAAAACCTTGTTGTGCCAGCATTTGAAACCAAAGCCCGTTACTGCCATCCCAGGAATTTGTTACGGTTTGTGAGCCGGGACCACCGTATACATATATTAATACGGGGTATTTTTTTGATGCGTCAAAATCTGTTGGCAACAGCATATAGCCATTTAGCTTTGCGTTGCTGCCGTCAGCAAGTAAAATATGCTCATCTTCCACTTCAAAAAAGCTGAACTCACCGAAATTATATTCTTTCATAGTGGCTTTTAAGTCGGCATTATCGATGAGCTGGCGAAGCTTTTTGCCTTTGTTGTCAAACACGGCTATACTATAAGGTGTATTAATTGTCGTATTGTAATTAACGAGTTTGCTAAAGTTTTTACTAAATATGGCATTGTTTGTGCCTTCCAGCTCTAAAATAGTTGTGATTTTCCCTTTTAACGTTACCGACATAATACTTCGATCCATCGGGCTTTTGTTGGCAGCTTGGAAGTATATTTTATTCTGTTTTGCATCAAAACCGTAAATTTTTGTTACATCCCAATTTGAACTTGTGAGTTTTCTGACAAGTTTTCCATTCATATCGTAAAGATATATTTGGTTAAAGCCTTCTTTTTCACTGCTTATGTAAAAATGTTTCCCATCAGGAAGGAAGAATAAATCGTCGGTGATATCTATATAATATGTATTGCGCTCTTCATACAACAGTTTTGTTTGCCCGTTTGAAGGATTTGCCAAAAGTATCTCGAGATGATTTTGGTGGCGATTAAGCCGTTGAATTGCGAGTAGATTGTCATCTTGAGTCCAGCTAATACGTGGGATATAAATATCTGTTTCAGTGCCTATATCCATGGTGTTGATGCGGTTATCCGCTTCGTGCCAAACATGTATGCTCACGATGGCGTTATCTTCTCCGGCTTTGGGATATTTGAATTTATACTGATCGGGATATAAATCATTGTACATTGCCATTTGAAACTCTTTGACTTCTGATTCGTCAAAGCGATAAAAAGCGATTTTTTTACTGTCAGGTGACCAAAAAAACGCTTTTGCAAAAGCAAATTCTTCTTCATATACCCAATCGGTAGCACCATTTATTATTTTGTTGTATTCGCCGTCGGTGGTAATTTGTTTTTCCAATCCGCTTTCAATGTATTTCACAAACAAATTGTTATCGCGCATGAATGCAATCTTTTTCCCATCGGGCGAAAAGCTAGCTAACTGTTGCTTTCCGTTATCGGAAAGTGCTTGCAGCTTTTTGGTTTTAAGGTCGAAAAGATAATATAAAGATTTGGTTGAACGTCTATAAATAGGCTCAGTTTCAGTTGGAATGAGCATTTTACTTTCGTCTTTACTTAAAGTATAGCTTCGTAGTTGAATGCCGTTTTCAGAGTCTTCGGCTTTTAAATCATCGGCATGTACAAGCGTTTTAATTTTATCACCGCTTGTGAAGTCGTATACTTCCAAATTTCCTTTTTCAATAGCGGCATAGGTGTTTCCGTCATTTAAGGGATTCATGCCAAAAACCATATCAGGCGAAAATATGCGGTTGTTCCAGATTTGGTCCAAAGTAATTGTTTTGCTTTGTGCAAAACTGTTGATAGCGTACAGTAAAAATCCTAAAATAAATAAGGAAGAGATAAGCTTTCTTTTCATAAATATTTTGTTTTAAATCAATTATGTAATAGCTAACTATTTGTTTTCCAGTATAAATAATATCATGTGATGGTCTGGAAATAGCTACAACAAAGGTACATAAAATGTAAATCGAATTTTATAAAATCGATTTCGGCTTTTTATATTCTATTTTCATGTGTAATGATTCTGTAAATAGTTGATTGACAGCTATTTTCAATTTGATTTTGAGTTTTGCGCTTTACTTTTGGTGGTTTACGGGTTTAAAATTCTAATTTTGTCGCTTTTACAACGCATGGATTTATTTTCTTCATTATCGCATTTTGAATTTTGTTCTTTTGGTAGCGGCAGCGATGGAAACTGTTATTATATCGGTCATAGCGATGGTGCATTACTTATAGATGCCGGTCTTTCGATGCGTGCGATTCGGCGTAATTTAAAGGAGATATCGAAAGATTTATCACAAATAAAGGGGATATTGGTCACACATGACCATATCGATCATATTAGAGGTATTGAGGCAGCAACAAAGCACTTTAAAATCCCGATTTATGCTACTGGCGGTACATTGACAGGAATTCGTACAAACCGTTTTACACAGGCTGCCGACAGTGCTTATTTTAATGAGTTGGTGCCGGGACGTCCTCTATTAATTGCCGGATTTAGGGTTATTCCATTTTATGTTTCGCATGATGTAGCAGAAGCGGTCGGATTTTATGTTGAAAATAGCAGTCATAAATTTTGCTTGGCTACTGATTTGGGATATATAAACGATGTTGCGGAATTTTATCTTCGCAATTCAAATATTTTGGTCTTGGAATCAAACTACGATGAAGAAATGCTGGCTACAGGACCGTATCCGCCCTATCTTCAAGAGCGAATAAAAAGTAATAGGGGACACCTTAGCAATAATCAAGCGGCGGAATTTTTGGCTGCACATTGGAATGATTCTTTCTCTCATGTGTTTTTAGCGCATCTCAGCAGGCAGAATAATAGTGCAGAAAAAGCCATGGAAACCTTATATAATCACCTAGAGGCTAAAGATATACGTCCTTTATCTTCTACATATGTTTCAGCCTTGGAACGCACTCAGCGTTCGGACTTGTTTCGAATTGAGATTTGGTGATGTTTTAGGGGGATTTTATTTTTCTAGCCTGCATAATTCACCAATTCATAAGCTTGTCAAGCTATATTTATCGTAATAAGTTTATGATTAGTGCGTTATTGAACTTGCGTTATAATTTAAGAAAGTAATTATTATAAAATGAATTTTGATTTAATTTTGGCAATTTTTACGTTATGAGTTGTTCGCAGTAGTTGGCTACAGCTTCACAACTCATGTCTGAAAATTCCTCGAAATTAAATTCATGAATTAAGCAGACTAAGCTTTTATTGCCAAAAAACCGTTATTTTTGCATTAAACAGAAATTTATGTCCGATCACAGAAAGAAAAGAAGGTTTCTTGAACTTCCACGTTATACCGCCGGCAAGCAGGCTTTTGCTCAGTTTTTAAAGGAGAATTTGAAATATCCTGAAGAAGCAGTAAAAGCCGGAATTGAAGGCACTGTAATTGTGGAAATCGATATTGATGATAATGGAATCGTACATAATCCCCGTATTTTCAAGGGTATTGGTTATGGATGTGATGAAGAAGCAATGCGTTTGGCAAAGCTTTTGCGTTATGGGAAAGTGAAAAATAAAGGTGTGCGGGTACGGACAAAAAGTAAAGTAAACATTCGATTCAAACTGCCAAAGAAAAAAACAATACAATATACCGTTACGCCTGCCAAAAAGGAAGTAGCTGAAAAGAAAAGCGAAACGGCAACCAAACCTGAAGTGACTTATACCTATACAATTAATTTACCCTGATGTAATTTCTTACTTGTATGAAGTAAACTTGTATCTTTGAAAGATAAGTACATGTTTTATTTGATATAATGTGGCAAAAAGTCTTCATAACTGTATTTTTAGCTTTGTTTTCAAATTTTGTTAAAGCTGATTTCATTGGCTTTCGCTTGGATAATGGGAGGTTTGCCAGTTTTGATTTTGAGCTGAAAAACAATCTTGTCATTGTACCGGTAAAGCTTAATGACAGTGTTGATTTGCGATTTATTTTGGATACAGGTGTGCGCACTACTTTAGTAAATGAGCATGCCGTTGTACATCAGAATTTATTACAAGCCCGTGAGGTTTCGATACGAGCTATTGGAGGAGTAGAAGAGTTAAATGCGGTTGTGCTTTCAAATGTAAGTATTTCATTACCTGGAATTATTGGTAAGGGATTATCGCTTTTAGTTCTTGACGATGAACTGCTTAATTTATCGGAACATCTTGGAACTGAGGTGCATGGGATTTTGGGGTATGATTTTTTACGACATTTTGTTGTAGAAATAAACTATCACAAAAGAAAAATAAATGTATTTGATACTCAGCTTTTTAAGCCGCATATAAAGTATAAAAGTGTTCCTTTGTTTTTCAAGCATGAGCGACCTTATATTGATGTGGACTTTGAACAAATCGATGGGAGTATTCATTCGGGACGCTTATTAGTTGATACCGGAGCCGGATATGGATTATTGTTTGAATTGGATGAAGAAACAGATTTAATTCTTCCCGAGAAAAATATCCCTAGCATTGTCGGTTGGGGATTGGGTGGGGCTTTGCACGGAAGGGTTGCACGTTTGCCAAAGTTGAAGCTACAAGAATTTGTGTTGAAAAATGTAGTAACCTCTTATGTTCAAAGGTCAGAAGATGAGACTATTGTGGTGGATAAAAAGCGAATAGGAGCTATTGGTGCCGAAGTGTTGAGTCGCTTTAATATTATCCTTGATTATAGCAATGCGCGTATTTATTTTCGTAAAAACAGTCAATTCAAACGTCGATTTGATTTCAATCATAGCGGCATTGGGGTAGTTGCAGAAGGCGAAAGTTTCAATACATTCAAAATCGCATTTATCAGCGATTATTCTCCTGCAATTGCTGCCGGATTATCTGAAGGCGATATTTTATTGGCTGTGGATGGAAAAGGAGCCGGTGAATTAACATTAGATGAAATCAACACTATATTTCGCGATAAATTAGGTGATTATATTCATCTCATCATCTTACGTGATGAAGAATTATTCAAATTAAGCTTTAAACTAAGTCGTGTGATTTAAGGCAGAATTGTAAAGGAGGTTCGACGGTTTTGTTGGCGTCCTTCTTCGGTACTATTGTCGGCAACCGGCTTTGACGATCCATAAGCTTTTATGGTAATTCGACTTTGGGAAATGCCTTTATCTGTAAAATAATTCTTTACTGCTTTGGCACGTCCCTCCGAGAGTTTTAAATTATGAGCTTCAGAGCCTGTGTTATCAGTATGGCCTCCCAATTCAATTTGTAGCTCGTGATTTGTTTTCAAGAAAGCTACAATTTCGTTTAGTTCATGAAATGAGGATGCTTGCAGCACGGCTTTGTTTAATTCGAAGAAAACATTGTTTAACGCAACTGTCTTTCCTGCTTTGATGGGCTCTAAAGCTATTTGCACATCATAATATTCTTGTTTCTTGAATTCGGGTTTAAAACTGAGGGAATTGAACAAATAGCCGTCCATGCGTACATGCAGTGCATATTGACGATTTGCCGGAAGCGGGAGGAGCAGTAAACCGTCTTTATTCAATGTACCTGATTGAATCATAGCGTTATATGAGTCAGTGTCAAATAGCTTGAACTCCGCTGCCAAAGTATTGCCACTTTCTTTATCAGTAACCAAGGCACGCAAATAGCTTACATCTTCAGGCTGAAAAATTTCAGGTAAATTAAACGAATAAATATCATAATTCTCGATATTGTCTTCCTTTTTTGCAGATATATATGCCTTATGTCCTTCTGTTGTAACAAGTATATTTATTTCATCTTCTTTTGAATTAATTGGACTGCCCAAATTAATTGGTTTTGTCCATCGTCCGGTTTCATCTAGTTTGCTTACAAATAAATCCATGCCACCCAAACCCGGATGCCCGTCGGATGAAAAGTAAAGCGTTTTTCCGTCAGGATGGAGGAATGGTGCCATTTCGTTGCCTGCAGTATTAATTGTTTCACCAAGGTTTACCGCTTTACTCCATTCTCCGTTTTCCAGTTTTACGGACATATAAATATCCGATCCGCCAACGCCTCCACTTCGGTTACTCACAAATAGCAAGGTGTTTCCATCGGCTGATAATGTCGGTTGGGCTTCCCAGGCACTGCTGTTTATTTGTGTTCCAATGTTTTTTGGAGGGCTCCATTTGCCATTTCTTAAGTTTGATATATAAATATCACAACTGCCTAATCCGCTATTCCATCCGCATCCTGTCAGAAGCAGTGTTTTAGCGTCAGCTGAAAGCGAAAGCGCTCCCATATTACCCATTCCTTCCCATTCGGGTTGAAATGGAATTGCCTTTTCCCAGGAATTATTTGGAGTATCGAATGAACTGATGAAAAAGCTTTCTTCATAGCGATTCTTTTTCGGATCAACAGCTGTTTTGCGTGTAAATAAAAGCTCCCTTCCATCAAGGCGGAGGCTGTTAATGTATTCATCGGCATTTGTATTGATTGTGGAGCCGATGTTTTCCAATATGACATCAAATGGATTATTGATTATTTCAGTAGCTGTAATTGAAGTATATAGTCTGTTATTCAGTAAGTTGCGAGCTTCTTCTTTAATACTTTTATGTGCCAATGCTTGTGTGTAATAATACGCGGAAGAATCGTAAACGGCATGCTCATAATACAGTTTTCCAAGTGTTGCAAATGCCATTGGATAGTTTAAGCTATCTATTGAAATTAATTTACGGTAGGCGTGAATTGCTTCTTTTGGCTTATTTGTTTCAAGTTTTATTTCTGCAAGAATCAGCCATGCTTCGGCAAAGTCTTTTTCAATTGCCAAAAGCTTACTAACTTCTTTTTCAGCGCTTTCCAAATTATTAATCAACAAAGCCTGTTCGGCCTTATGAAAATGTTTTAATGCTTTTTTGGATATTTCTTTTCCTTCTGATTCAATATCAGTATGGATTTGTGCTGTTGCCGGGAGCAAAAGCATCCAAAGCAAGGCAATTAAGGAATACGCATATATTTGTGTGCTTGCAAACTTATTCTCCATTTTGGATTATTCATTACATAGTCTGTTAACCATGGCATAATACTCTCAGAAACGCTCCATTCAGGTTGAAGGTATAATATACAATTTTTCGATACAAGGCGTGCATTTTGTTCAGCCCATTCCAGGTCTGCTTTGGTTTGAATAACCACTTTCAGTTCGTTTGCTTTAGGATATATTGTATTTTTTGGTGGGGAGTATTTCTTTGGTGACAAGCAAATCCAGTCCCATTTTCCGGTTAAAGTATGTGCGCCGGAGGTTTCCACCATTGTTTTTATTCCTTCTGCTTGGAGTTTTTCTGTGAAATAATCTAAAGGATATAGAGAGGGCTCACCACCGGTTACGACGACAGTTTTTGCCGGAAAATGGGAAGCCCTTTCTACGATATCGTCAGCTTCAGTAGGTGGAAACAATTTTGCATCCCAGGATTGTTTGGTGTCGCACCAGCTGCATCCCACATCACATCCTCCAATACGGATAAAATATGCGGCAGTACCCATATTATGTCCTTCACCTTGAATGGTGTAGAACTCTTCCATAAGTGGGAGCTTTTTGCCGGCTTCCAGTAGTGGGTCAAAATCGTTCATAGTGATATTTGTGTGTGAGCGTAAATGTCGTATTAAGAAGCCTGAAAATACTGAGAACTGATTAGTAAATGATTATTCTTAATAAATCTTTTTCTTTGCAGCCAACAAGGTATTTTGCAGTAGTGAAACAATTGTCATGGGACCAACCCCACCGGGTACCGGAGTAATAGCTGATGCTTTTGCTGCTACTTCTTTATAAGCTACGTCACCTGTCAGTCGGTATCCTTTTGCTGCTTCCGGGTCGTCCACTCTATGAATTCCCACGTCCACGATTACGGCACCGGGTTTAACCATGTCTTCGGTAATAAACTCGGGTCTTCCTATTGCTACAAGGAGGACATCGGCAAGGCGGGTAATATCGGCAAGGTTTTTGGTGGCACTATGACAAAGTGTTACGGTAGCATTTGCTCCTTCAGCTTTGCGTGACAGCAATATGCTTAATGGGGTACCTACGATATTTGAGCGTCCTACAATCACGCAATGTTTACCTGCTACGTCTATATCGCCACGCTTTAACAGTTCCACAATACCTGCCGGTGTAGCCGGTAAATAGGAGGGTAGCCCAATTTGCATACGTCCGATATTTCTTGGATGGAAACCGTCCACATCTTTTTCTGGCGCTATATGTTCAATAACTTTTACCTCATCAAGATGCTTTGGAAGCGGCAGTTGAACAATAAATCCGTCAATTTCGGGGTCATTGTTGATGAAATCAATTGTTGAAAGAAGTTCTTCTTCCGAAATATTTGCTGACAAGCGATAAACTGTTGACATCATACCCACTCTTTTGCATGCTTTTTCTTTTGAAGCAACATAGGTTTGGCTTGCGGGGTCTTCACCAACTAAAATAGCGGCAAGATGAGGTGCGGCAGCACCTGAGTCAATCATTTCTGCAACTTCTGCTGCAATTTCTGATTTGATTTGTTCGGCAACTTGTTTGCCATCAATAATTTTCGTTTTCATAGGTTATATTATTATTTGCGCATTTGCTGCATCATTTGCATCATTTTTCGGCTTCCGCCTTGTGTAGTAATGGCGCGCATCATTTTTGATGTTTCTTCAAATTGTTTAATTAGGCGGTTCACTTCTACGATATCTGTTCCGCTTCCGGCAGCAATTCTACGGCGTCTACTTCCATTGAGTAATTTCGGGTTTTCGCGTTCCGCAGGGGTCATTGAATATATGATGGCTTCAATGCCTTTAAAGGCATCGTCTTCGATTTCTGTATCTTTCAGTGCTTTGCCCATTCCGGGTATCATGCCTGCAAGGTCTTTTATGTTACCCATTTTTTTAATCTGTTGAATTTGTTTGAGAAAGTCATTCAGATTAAATTCATTTCGTGCAAGTTTCTTTTTTAAGCTGCGAGCTTCTGCTTCGTCATATTGTTCTTGAGCTTTTTCAACCAATGTTAAAATGTCGCCCATTCCCAAAATACGTTCTGCCATACGCTTCGGATGGAATACATCGAGTGCATCCATTTTTTCTCCTACCCCTACAAACTTAATGGGTTTGTCCACCACAGTTTTAATGGTAAGCGCCGCACCACCACGGGTATCGCCGTCCAGCTTTGTTAAAACAACGCCGTCATAGTTCAGTCGGTCATTGAATGCTTTGGCTGTATTTACGGCATCTTGCCCTGTCATGGCATCCACAACGAACAAAATTTCTTGCGGCTGTACGGCATCTTTGATGGCTGCAATTTCTTTCATCATTTGCTCATCAATAGCCAATCGGCCTGCAGTGTCGATTATGACTGTGTTCTTGCCATGGTTTTTTGCGTGTGTAATAGCTTGCTTTGCTATTGCAATGGGGTCTTTGTTAGCCTCATCGGCAAAGACGTCTACTTCAATTTGTTCACCTAAAACCTGAAGCTGATTTATTGCGGCCGGACGGTATACGTCACATGCAACAAGTAAGGGCTGACGCCCTCTTTTACGTTTAAGATGATGTGCCAGCTTAGCCGAAAAAGTAGTTTTACCACTTCCTTGAAGCCCCGCAATTAAAATAACGGATGGATTTCCCTTTAAATTAATGTCCTGAGAATCTTCGCCCATCAGCTCCGAAAGCTCATCACGCATAATCTTTACCATCAGCTGACCGGGAGAAACCGCAGTGAGTATTTTTTCGCCTATTGCTTTGTCTTTTACCTTGTTCGTAAAATCCTTGGCAATCTTGTAGTTCACGTCGGCATCAATTAAAGCTTTACGTACCTCTTTTAGGGTTTCTGCAACATTTATCTCAGTTATATAGCCTTGCCCTTTTAAAATTTTAAAAGATCGCTCCAGCTTTTCACTTAATCCTTCAAACATGCTTTAATAATTACTTAATATAAACGCGACAAAATTAAGGAAAAAATTGAACGTAAATGACACTCATTTGTTATTAGGTTAAATACCTATATATCGGTATACTTTTCCAAAGTTAGTTGTGCTTACTTTGTAATCAATAAATATTACTATGAGAGTACTATCAGAATTAGCCCAAGGTGAAAAGGGCATTATCACAAAGGTCAAAGGAAGAGGTGCATTTCGTAAGCGAATTATTGAAATGGGCTTCGTCCCCGGCAAGCAGATAATTGTTATAAAGCATGCGCCTTTACGTGATCCGATTGAATATAATATCATGGGCTATGAGGTATCGCTAAGGCGTTCCGAAGCAGCTCTTATTGAGGTATATACAGGCGAAGATTTTAAAGCTCCGGAAAATAATCAGTTTTTTGGAGTACAAGCTTTAGAGCAAGCATTGAATTTACGCCCCATACCAAAAACAAAGAATATTTCTGTTGCCTTGGTTGGTAATCCTAATTCCGGTAAAACAAGTATTTTTAATATTGCATCCAATTCGCGTGAAAGGGTTGCAAACTATGGAGGCGTAACTGTTGAAGCAAAAACCGCAAGTTTACGCTATAAAGATTACAACTTTAAACTGACTGACCTTCCCGGGACATATAGTATCACAAGTTATTCGCCGGAAGAGCTGTTTGTCCGAGAGTTTATTTTTAATGAACTGCCGGATGTGATTTTAAACGTGGTCGATACTTCCAATATAGAGCGAAACTTATACCTTACCACGCAGCTTATCGATATGGATGTGAAAGTGGTGATGGCACTTAATATGTTTGATGAGTTTGAAGAAAAAGGCGATGAATTTGATTATGACAGCTTTGGCAAACTGCTCGGCATCCCAACAGTACCTACAGTAGGCTCAAAAGGACGTGGTATTGATGAACTCTTGGATAGAATTATTCAAGTTTTTGAAGATAATGATCCGGATACCCGCCATATTCATGTCAATTATGGACCGGATATTGAATCTGCAATTCAAAAAGTTCAAAAGCTGCTTAATGAAAAAGGGAATGAACATATTACCAATGTGTTATCTCCACGATATCTTTCAATCAAACTGCTTGAATGCGATAGGGAAGAACGTCTTCGAATAGAGTCGTTGCCAAATCATAAAAAGATTCAAAAAGCCGTACGTGAAGAAATAGTTCGTATTGAAGCAATTCATAAATCGGAGACCGAGACAATTATCACGGATGCAAAGTATGGCTTTATTGAAGGTGCCTTGAAGGAAACATATAAGGCAACGGTGGAACCTAAAGGAAATCAAAGCCGAAACATTGATAAAATATTGACAAATAAATACCTCAGCTACCCAATATTTTTACTGGTGATATGGGGTATTTTTCAAGCAACTTTCTATTTGGGTGAATACCCAATGAATTGGATTGAAGATTTTATGGCATGGTTGGGAAATAGTATTGCGACTGTTTTGCCACCATCCATGTTCCGTGATTTAGTGGTTGATGGTATTATTGGTGGAGTAGGAGGTGTGATAGTCTTTTTACCCAATATTCTTATCCTATTCTTTTTCCTCAGTCTTCTAGAAACCACGGGTTATATGGCGCGTGTTGCCTTTATTGTGGATAAACTGATGCACAGAGTCGGCTTACACGGAAGATCTTTTATACCGTTATTAATGGGTTTCGGATGCAATGTGCCGGCAATTATGGCAACCCGTACCATCGAAAATAAGAACGACCGCTTAGTGACAATGATGATTATTCCATTTATGTCGTGCAGTGCACGTTATCCGGTTTACATCTTGCTGATTAGCGCATTCTTTACTGCATATAAAGGGACTTTATTATTCCTAATCTATTTGACTGGAATCTTTTTTGCGGCTTTAGTGGCATGGATTTTCAAGAAAACCCTGTTCAAAGCGGAAGAGCTTCCTTTTGTTATGGAATTGCCGCCATATCGAATGCCCACAGCAAAATCCATTTTTCGACAAACCTGGTTTAAAGGTGCACAATATCTTAAAAAGATGGGTACTTTCATTTTACTCGCTTCTATGATTATTTGGGTATTGAGTTATTTCCCGCAAGGAAAACATATTGACCAAGAGATGGATGCCCGCCTTGCTAATCTTCATACCTCTGCTGTAGTTAACAAGGATGCGCCCGCGTCGGATATGGATGAATTGACGCTTGAGCTTGAATATGAGCGTATGAGCAGGAAGCAAGAGTATTCGTATTTAGGTAGAGTTGGTAAATTTATTGAGCCTGCCATCCGTCCTTTGGGTTTTGATTGGAAGATGGGAGTGAGCCTGCTTGCCGGATCGGCTGCAAAAGAAGTGATTATTTCTACGATGGGGGTGATTTATCAAACCGGACCGGATGATGAACCGACAGAAAGTCTAATCCATAAGCTTCAGGATCAGAAATATGAAAGCGGACCCAAGAAAGGACAAGCCGTATTTACGCCATTGGTAGCCTTGAGTTTTATGGCTTTCATTTTGATTTATTTCCCTTGTGTTGCAGTCTTTGCCGCAATTCGTAAAGAATCAGGACAATGGCGCTGGCCTTTATTTACATCAGTTTATACTACCGGTATTGCTTGGTTGGTTGCATTTGCCATCTATCAAATAGGTAGCATGATGGGCTTTTAGCCTGCATAATTCACCGATTCATAAGTTTATCAAGCTGACTTTATCGTAATAAGCTTATGATCATTAACTTAAGAGGTTTTAGTAGTAATTAAAAACCTATTTATTATAAATTAAATTCATGAATTAAGCAGGCTGGAAACATCTTGTTGTACAAAAAATAAAAAGCATTGCTAAGATTTGACTAAGCAATGCTTTTTTTTGAATAAAAAAGTGGGCATTACTGGATTCGAACCAGTGACTTCCACCCTGTCAAGGTGACACTCTAAACCAACTGAGTTAAATGCCCGTAAATACAAGAACTTCCCGATTTATATGTGCCATTTGGCAATATAAATCCATTTGGGACTGCAAAAATACGTTTATTATTCAAATAAAGAAATAAGATTTTCACGGTTTTTATAAAATCAGGTATAAGATTTCCGGTCTGCATTATTTTTGAAGCTGTTATTGTAAATGCTTAATTTTGCATGTTTTTTATTTAATACGATTTGATATGACGCTATTAAACTTTGATCCGAATTCAGCTGCCACCGCCAATGCGGGTATTTATGGCTTGCCCCATAATGCTGAACAGGCTGCAATTATCATTATTCCGGTCAACTGGGAACTGACGGTCAGTTATGGTGGTGGTACATCAGATGGTCCGGATGCGGTGAATAATGCCTCCATGCAAATGGATTTATATCATCATGATTATCCTGAATTATGGAAAAAAGGCATATGGCTGGATGAGTTTCCACAAGAGTTAAAAGATCGTCATGATATCTTACAAAATGATGCTAAAACAATCATTGAAGCAATAGAAACGGGCGAAATGGAGAAAAATCCAGAAAAATATGCCGCACTTTATGAAGCAATCAGGGCAGCAAATGAAGACTTGAAGCTTTGGCTGTCCGCTCGAATAGATTATTGGAAATCTCAAGGCAAGATTGTGGGGGTTTTGGGAGGCGACCATAGCATTCCTTTAGGATATCATACATATTTATCAGATAAAGACCCCTACGGAATACTTCATATTGATGCGCATTGCGATTTGCGAAATGCGTTTGAAGGTTTTGAACATTCGCATGCTTCAATATTTTATAATGCATTAAAATACAATGCAATAACTAAGCTTGTTCAAGTTGGAATCAGAGATTATTGTGAGGAGGAGGCATTATTTATTGAAGCAAGCAAGGGGAGAGTCCAGGTGTTCTTTGATCGTGATATCCGCAAATCAATGTACGAAGGTGCTTTATGGAAGGATATAGTAACGGAAATAATCAATTCATTACCTGAAAAGGTGTATGTGTCGGTTGATATAGATGGTTTAGACCCAAAATTATGTCCAAATACAGGTACTCCGGTACCGGGCGGAATGGAATTTGAAGAGCTGATGTATTTATTGAACCGTTTGAAAGCTTCCGGCAAGCAAATTCTTGGTTTTGATTTGTGTGAGGTGGCTCCGGGAGATGATGAATGGGACGGAAATGTAGGTGCTAGGGTGTTATATCAGCTTTGCGGTTTGGCAGCCGGTTAATACCTTTTGATATGAAAATCGGTATAGCCTTTCGCCGATTTCGACAGAAATTCAATGTTTTTTACTTCAGCCCTGGGTGGTCCTTGGTATAGCCATTGAATAAAATCATCCAAGCGCTCACCCTCGGCATGAATTAACACACTGCCATCCGGTTCGTTTTGAACAAAACCGTTTATATTCAAAAAGCGCGCAATTTTTTGTGTATGGTATCGAAATCCTACACCTTGTACGCGACCGTATATTCTGATTTCTGTTGCCGGCATTGGATTCATGGGTTTAGACGCTTTTGAAGCATGGTATTAAGTGTGTTGAATAAATCTATCGGACGGAATGCTCGCCAGTTAAACCTGTCAAATTGCCCTCCAAATGCAAGATAATAGTCTAAATGAGCACGGACAAAATCGCTAATCACATGTTCTCTGAAGTTAAGGCAAATTATCCAGCCTTCGTCCAGATTATCAAACCATTCCATATAGTAATCATCGGTATCGGAATGAAAGTTCAATATGTTTTCACCGATCAAGATAAAGTGCTGTATGTTTTTATCTATGAGCCATTCAATGATTTCTCGATATAAAAACATGATATCGTTATATAAAATATCATTCCATTCACCAATGAGTTCAATGATGCAAAACTGATTGTCATAATCGCAAAACAGCAGTTTGGCATATAATGTTTGTGAACCGAACTCATCCCATTGAGGATGAATCAAATAATTATAGATTGCATTGGTGCATAGGGTTTCATGATAGGTGCGCCTATAAAAGGGAGAATGTGGATCATCTTCCGCTCTATAAAGGTGTCGCCAGCTCTCATGTGGTTCTATATCATGCATGTAGTTAGCTTTTTACTATGAAATCTAGTTGACTTATAAAACAAATTTCACCTCCGGAACTTGATTTAAACTTTTATATAGTTCATCCATTTGCGCTTTATCCATAAGCGTAACTTGTATGTTATGACTTACATAAGTTTGTTTACTACTAAGCTTGATATCTGAAAACCGGAAAGGAATTTTCAGTCTATTTAAAATTCTTTCGATTTCTTTTTGAGAAACGCCTGTTTCTTTATTTAGTTCGACAATTACTTTTAAATCGTAAGTTGTCGGGAAATCTATTTCTTTTCCGCTATTTTGCTGCGATTGCGGATTATTATCTTTATGAATGCTCATTTCGTTAATTTAAAATTGTTGTGCCAATGAAATTGCTCCCCATTGGTGAGCTCGTCCACCTTTAAATTCGGGGGTCAAATATACCAGCTTTATGCCAATACTGCTTTTTCTACTTACAAATGCAAATCCGATATGGGCTTGTCCGATGAATGAATGTAGTTCATCGGAAGAGAACGTATATGGGCTTTTAGGGTTAAATAATCCGCCGGATAAGGTGCTGTTATGGGCAACTAATTGCCCGGCTATCCCGCCATAAAGTATAAAGGGAAGGTTATTAAACACTATATGTTGATTTTCTTGGCTGGCATGGTTTAACTGCGGTCTTTTTTTGAAGAATCCTACGCCCGGCGTATAGCTAAAGCTTGTTCCAAGTGTGAGGGAAGTAATATAGCTGCCGAACATTCCTTTTGTGTTCAAATTTGCACGAAAAGCGGGTGTCTTCACAAGCTCTTTAATAAGTTCGATATTATAATTCAGCAAAAGGTCGTTTGCAATTTGAAACTCCCAGCCCGTAGGCTCCAAATGATGGGTGAGCGTTTGAAAGGTTTCAGCAAGTGAATATTTTCCGATTACACCAAGCTGTATTTCAGAAACAACAGTTAATGATTTAGAAGCTATGTAGACGCTGCTGAAGTAATTAAGCATCATGATGCCGGCAAAAGGCCGATCTCCATAATCTATTGAAGTGGCTTCCGGATTATAGGGGGTATACATGTTTTGGCGTAGGCTTAATCCGTAATATGAATTGGCAATTTGTTTTTGAAATGGGAACAATTTTTTCGGGAAATATCGCTCCAAAGCCGGATGTATCATGCCGATTGCTGCTCCATTGGTGAAATAGTAATCTTTTTCGACAAAAATATCGTTTTCAAATTCAATAAAAAGACTAGGGGATTGATTGTCAACTAATAATCCAGGCATTATAGGGCTTGTCGTTGCGATTAAATTACTGGGAATTGAATGTTCAATTGCTTGTGCATTTTGTTTGCTGACAGTTCCAATATTTGTATGTGTATAACGAATGCTATATTTGAATGCACTGTCCTCCGAAACTATTTCTTGGGTTAAATTATGCTTGTCAATTAATAGTTCATGACTTTCAATCAGGTTTAATTGAGCAAGCTCATAAGCTGATGTAAGCTCTTTTTCCGGCAGTAATAATTGTTGATTATTCTGCGGAAAAAGCAATACCGACATGGCAAGAAATAAAACACGTAATATCCAGCGCATTCTTATTTGAAGTTCAGTCTACAATAATACGTATATTCTTGGATAAATCCCACTCCTAAACTGAAAAACTATCAGTCTTTAAAATTCAAAAACAGTTTAAAATATTTTCGGGAATCTTTTTGGATTATATTCATGCATAATATTATAGACTGCATCAAACACATCTTCTGCATTGGGGTTGGAGAAATAATCACCATCTGTACTATAAGCAGCTCGATGCTCTTTTGCAGTAAGCGTACGCGGCTCGCTGTCGAGGTATCTGAATCCTTTTTGTACTTCAATAACTTGACGCATCATATAACTTGTTGCACCACCCGGTACATCCTCATCAAAGAACAGCACTTTGTTCGTCTTTTTCAAAGATTCGAGAATGGTTTGATTGATATCGAAGGGGATCAAGGTTTGCACATCAATCAGTTCAGCATCAATCCCAAACTCTTGCAGCTGTGTAATTGCATCTTGTGCGATTCGCACGCAAGAACCATAGGTTACTACGGTGATATCGGTTCCTTCTTTCAGTATTTCGGGTTGTCCCGGCGCTATTCTGAATTCACCGATATTTGTAGGTTTACGTTCACGTAAACGGTATGCATTCAGTGGTTCAATGATAAGCACCGGCTGATCTGAAGCCATATAGGTATTATAAAAACCTGCTGCTTGCGTCATGTTTCGCGGAACGGCCACATGCACCCCTCGTATGGAGTCGATTACCATGCTTAACGGAGATCCGGCATGCCAAATTCCTTCTAACCTATGACCTCGTGTGCTAATAATAAGCGGTGCTTTTTGCCCGCCATTTGTACGGTAATGTAAAGTTGCCAAATCATCGCTAATGGCTTGTAGAGCATAAAGCAGATAGTCAAAATATTGAATTTCCGCAATTGGACGAAGCCCACGCATTGCAAGCCCGATTCCTTGTCCTAAAATAGTTGCCTCACGAATACCGGTATCTGAAATACGCAGCTTACCGTATTTTTCTTGTAAGCCTTCATAGGTTTGGTTTACACCGCCTATTTTTCCAACATCTTCTCCAAACGCAAGTGATAATGGGTTTGTTTCAAAAATTTTATCAAAGTTATCTCGAAGTATTTCTCTTCCGGGTATCCATTCGTCTTTTTCTGCATATTTTGGAGCGATAGGCTCCACTTTTAAAGCAGCATATTTGGTGTTCGAATATAAATGGGAGCTATAACGCAGATTTCCATCTTCCATTTGTTTGTCGAGCCAGTTTCTGACATTGATTTTCAATGAATTTTCCGGATCACTGCATGAATCGCATAATAAGCGTAAAATTTTTCTTCCGGAGGAAACTATATCTTTACGAATCGGCTCTCCAATACGTTCGAGCTCTTTGACAATCTTTTCGATTTTTGCGGTTTTGGCACAGTTACAGCTTGTGATATCGACTAATTTAATTAGTTCTTGCTGCATATCGATAATTGGTTGCTGAAAATTATGCCATGCATTTCGTCTTGCTTCTTTAACGTGTTCTTGTGCTTTCTTTTCAATGGCATCAAGTTCTTCTTCTGTTGCAAGCTTTTCCTGTAATATCCAGTTTCTAAAACCGAGTAAACCATCTCGTTTTTTTTCTTCTTCCAGTTGCTCAGGTGATTTGTAGCGTTCGTGTGACCCGGATGTGGAATGTCCTTGTGGCTGTGTACATCCAATCACGTGAAATAGTACCGGTACATGTTCGGTTCGGCACTTTTCAACCCCTTCTTTATACACTTTTACGAGCTCGGGATAGTTCCAGGCTTCTACCTTATAGATATAATAGCCGTTTGTGTTATCTTCTTTTTCAAAGCCTCTTAAAATATCGGAAATGCTTTCTTTTGTAATTTGCTTTTTACTTGGAACAGAAATGCCCCATCCATCGTCCCATACTGAAATAACCATGGGGATTTGAAGCACTCCTGCAGCATTTATGCTTTCAAAGAAGTGTCCTTCTGCTGAAGAAGCATCTCCGATTGTACCAAAAGCCACCTCATTCCCCTTACTTGAAAACTTGGTAAATGCGGTTAATTCTTTATTTTTTCTAAAGTGTTTTGAAGCTTGTGCAAGTCCGACAAGCCGTAACATTTGACTTGCTGTTGGTGAGGTATCTGCGGCGGAGTTTTTCATCTCCATCAGGTTTTTCCATTCTCCATGCTCATCTAATGAGCGGGTAGCGAAGTGGTTATTCATCAGCCGACCACCATTTCCCGGATTCGCTTCAGGGTCGGTATCGCCATATAATTGCGCAAATAATTCTTCCAAAGTAACCATGCCTGCGGCTAGCATAAAAGTTTGGTCGCGATAATAACCCGAGCGCCAGTCGCCTTTTTGAAATACTTTTGCCATAGCTAATTGAGGCACCTCTTTTCCGTCGCCAAAAATTCCGAATTTGGCTTTCCCGGTTAATACTTCACGCCTGCCGAGCAAACTCATTTCACGACTTTCATGTGCGATGCGATAATCATTTAATACTTCCTCTTTTGTGAATGCTATATTGTTTTGTTTAGGCTTTTTCGTGTCCTTTTTCATTGTTTATACCATTTGGTTATTATATTGCAAAGATACGAAATCACAGCAAGAATTCCGGAATTATGCTTAAGATTTTAAGTCTTTTTCAGATTTAAACTGTCGGATTCTGTTAGCCGGCTGAGCCGAGAAAGACGATTTTAGGGGAATAATACCACATTGCGAGGCTTCTACTGCCCATAAATAGCAGAAAAGCTATCCAAAGCCCATGGTTACCCCAAATTGGCATTAAAATATAAACGGCGGGCAGGTATACGAGTATTCCGGCAATAATCATGGCTTTTCGCATAAGCTGTGTGGATAATGTACCTACGAAAATGCCATCCCAAATAAAAGCAGCAAAAGAGGATAAGGGGATTGCCGCCATCCAAAAGCGGTAGGCATAAGCTTGGCTAACAAGCTCGCGATTATTTGTGAGCAGACGAATCATTGGGGTATACGCAACAAGAAAAAATATGCCGAATAGGACTGTTAAAACCCATCCCCATCTGAAGATATAGCTTATTGTCAAAGAAAAATTTGCTTTATCTTGGCTGCCCGCAAACCTACCCGTGAGTGCCTCGGCTGCATAAGCAAAACCATCTAAAAAGTAAGAAAACACTAAGAAATACTGCATTAAAATGCTGTTAATTGCCAGTGTTTCATTGCCTAAGGATGCACCGCGACTTGTGAAAAAGCTTAATGCACCAATTAAAATAAGTGAACGGATAAACAGGTTGCTGTTTATTTTAAAAAACTGAATTAAAGGCTGTTTTTGTAACAATATTTTAATTGGAATACGCTTGAAATAGCCCGCATAATATTTTTTGAAAAGTAAAAATGCCAAAACAAGTCCCAAATATTCGGCTAATACAGTTCCAAGGGCAACACCTGCTGCATGAAGATGGAAGTAACGGACAAAAAGTACACTAAAAATAATGTTCAATAGATTGATTACTATAGAAATAATCATTGGGAAGCGTGTGTTTTGCATGCCTACAAACCACCCCATAAAGACATACATCATCATGCTTGCCGGTGCCGACCAAATTCGGATATTATAATATATACGTGCAATCTCTTTGGTTTCGGCATCGCCTTCAAGTACTGTAAATCCTAAATAAGCAATGGGTATTTGAATAAGAAGAATCAATGCGGAAATACTAATGGCGATGATGCTGGCACGTTGTAGTATTTCAGAAATTCGGGCATGATTTTCAGCTCCAAATGCTTGGGCTGTAAAACCTGTTGTGCTCATCCTTAAAAAGCTGAAACTCATGAAAAGCAGATTAAATATCACGCTTCCAAGAGCCACTGCCGCAAGATAGATGCTGTTATTCAAATGCCCCATCAATGCCACATCAACCATACCGATAAGCGGCACGGTAATATTGCTAATGATGTTAGGTATGCTAAGTCGAAGTATTTCTTTGTTCATTCCTGCAGACAGGCATTATCTTATGCTTTATGCAATCCGCATTCTTTTTGTTCGGGATTTTCCCACCACCAGCGTCCTGCTCGAATATCTTCACCCGGTGCTATGGCTCGAGTGCATGGCTGGCAGCCAATACTGGGAAATCCTTTGTCATGCAATGGGTTATATGGGATTTGGTGCTTTTTGATGAAGTAGTTTACATCTTCTTCGGTCCAGTTTATTAAGGGGTTGAATTTAATCAAGCCGTTTACGTGATCCCATTCGACAATTTTTAAATCGGTCCGTGTAACAGCTTGTTCTTTCCGAAGCCCGGTAATCCAAGCTTTGCATCCTTGTAATGCACGCTTAAGCGGCTTAGTTTTACGGATGTTGCAACAAAGCTTGCGCTTTTCAATGCTATCGTAAAATAAATTGATGCCCTGTTCATTTACCATTTGTTCAACTGCTTGCTGCTCAGGGAAATAAACTTCAATCTTATGCTTGTAACGTGCAACAGTAGTGTCGAGCAAATCATATGATTCGGGAAAAAGCCGTCCGGTATCTAATGTAAAAATTCGAATTTCAGGACGATATGAAGAAATATAATAAGTGAGTATCTGATCTTCGAGCCCAAGGCTTGTAGCAAAAGCTACCTCTGTGCCAAATCTTTCAAAAATATAATTCAAAATATTTGGTACATCACTGTCTTCCAATATGATATTTAGATTATCTACCAATTCTTTCATGATGGTAATTTATATGTGTTTACTATACAAAAGTACGATAAAACTATGATACTTGCAGTTGTATAGAATTAATAAAAGACAGAAAAATAACTGAGTGATAGTTTTTGCTTTACATTCAGTATTTTAGCTTGCTTATTTGCTTTGTTCGCCTACAAAATTATCCTCACGATTTGCAAATAAAATATTAAATGTGGTCAGGCTACCGTAAATTCTGGTTATATATTGTTGCAGATTTACTTTTTCTTCATTCGTAAGTTTCGAACTGTTAATACGTTGTTCCATCACGCGCAGCCTATCGCGAACCATGATAATTTTATTGAAAAACACTTCAATCGGTACTTCTTTTGGTTTTAAACTTTTATCGCCGGGCTGTAAAATCATTAAACCACCATCCCATTTGGACCCCATGTGAACAGTTTCTTGGATATCGGTAAATTGACGTAATAAGCGTGTGAAAACTCGTTCAACCTTTTCAAAACTCAGTAAATCGGTTTCTGTGGATTCAAAATCCAGAATTTCTAAACCTGTAAAAGACCTTAAGATTGTCTTTGTTCCAAAATCTAAAAAAGTAATCTCATAAGAGTCGGTATATACTTGAATAACAACTCCTTTCCCATATTGAGGATGATTCACTCGCGAGCCGATTCCCAATGTTAAATCTTGTGTCATGTAACTAAATTTTTTAACGATATTAATTATTGTAATTTTTGACAAAGATAAATTATTCTATGTCATCTAGCAGTTCCGGTCTTCGTGCTTTTGTTCGTTCAACTGCTTGTTCATATTTCCATGCGGCGATCTTTTTATCATCACCACTCAACAAAATTTCGGGCACTTCCCATCCTTTATAATTGCGTGGTCGCGTATAAACCGGAGCGGAGATAAGTTTGTTTTGAAACGAGTCAGATAAAGCGGAGGTTTCATCTCCCAGTACCCCCGGAAGAAGCCGAACAATGCTATCCGTTACTACTGCTGCTGCCAATTCACCTCCTGAAAGTACGTAATCGCCTATAGAAATTTCTTTTGTGATTAAATGCTTACGTACGCGCTCATCAACACCTTTGTAATGTCCGCAAAGTAAAATAATATTTTGTTGAAGTGATAATGAGTTTGCAATAGATTGATTAAATGCTTCCCCATCCGGGCTTAAATATATTATTTCATCGTAATGACGCTGCTGTTTCAAATGACTGATACATCGATCAATAGGTTCAATTAGCATGACCATTCCGGCTTCCCCGGAGAATGGATAGTCATCCACTTTTTTGTGTTTGTCCGTCGCATAATCGCGTAAATTATGTAATTCGATGTGTACTAAGTCTTTAGCTATAGCTCTTTTAATGATTGACTCGCTAAAAACTCCGTCAAACATCGATGGAAATATGGTGATAATATCAATCCGCATTAATTAATCCAGTTTGTTTTGATGTTTACAAATTCTTTAATTCCTTCAAAAGATAACTCTCTTCCAAAGCCTGAGTTTTTGATTCCTCCAAATGGCACACGCGGGTCTGATTTTACCATGCTATTCACAAACACGCTTCCGGCTTTAATTTTCGGTAATATTTCTTTTACGGCTTCAATATCTTTTGTCCATATCGATGCCCCCAATCCAAATTCACTATCATTTGCCAGTTGAATGGCTTCTTCAATGCTAGAAAATTTCATTATTGGCATAATTGGTCCAAAAGTTTCTTCTTTCCAGACAGGCATATCTGGTTTTATATTTGTTAATAGGGTGGGTTCGAGGGTGTTTGCCACTGTTTGATGTCGTTTTCCTCCAACTACTATTTTTGCACCTCTATTTACGGAAACTTCCAGTTGTGCCTCAAGCTGCAACAATAAATCAGGACGCGCTAATGGACCAATATCAGTGTTTGGAAGTAGAGGATCGCCAATTTTTAAATTGGAAAATAGCTTTAACTGATATTCGATAAACTCTTCATATACAGCCTCATGAATAATGAAGCGTTTGGCGGCAATACAGACTTGCCCATTATTTAACATACGCGCTTTTAAAGCAGTTTCGGCTGCGAGCTTGATATCTGCATCTTTTAAAACAATAAAAGCATCTGATCCACCTAACTCCATAACTGCTTTTTTGAGGTGAGCACCCGCCAATCTGGCAATTGCTTTTCCGGCTGATTCACTTCCCGTAAGGCTTACGGCGCGAACTGCAGGATGAGCAATTACCGGTTCGGTAGCTTTTGCAGTAAGTAAAAGCGTGGTAAAAATATGTGCAGGAAAGCCGGCTTCACGAAATAAATCTTCGATAAGCAGTGCCGTACCCCATACATTTGAAGCATGTTTTAATAAGACTGCATTCCCTACGGCGATAGCAGGCAGTGACAAACGCAAAACCTGCCAAAGCGGAAAATTCCAAGGCATTACCGCAAAAATTAAGCCTAGTGGCTCATAGCTTATATAGGTGTATTTTGCTTCGGTGTTAACGTTTCTAGGGGCTAAACCAAGATTTTCTTCTTTTGAGATGAAATCAGCTAAGAAGGCACATTTTTCTACTTCAGCAATTGATTCTTGAATCGGTTTGCCCGTTTCTACGGTGATGAGTTCAGCTATTTCCTGCTTCCTTTTTCTGATAACGGCTGCCAGTGATTTGATGAACAAAAGACGTGCTTGCAATGGTTTTTCTGCCCAAAATTGCTGTGCCCGGTCTGCGTTGACGATGGCGTTTTCAGTTTCTTCTTTTGACCACTCTTTATATTCGGCAATGAGCTCCAAACTGTATGGATTGATACTTCGCATTCGAATGATTTTGAAATTAAATTGTCTTATTACGTATAAACTAGATATTAATCGCCTGCAAAATAAATAAAAATACCGAAATTTATAGGTTTTGAAGGCTAATATTCTTCTTAGGAAGCCCTAGCCTGCATAATTCACAAATTCATAAGCTTGTCATTCTAGCGCTATTTTAATAAGCTCATGTTCATTGTGTTATGAGCTGTTTGCAGTAGTTTGCTACGGCTTCACAACTCATGCCTGAAAATTTCTCAAAATTAAATTCATGAATTAAGCATGCTAGTAATTTAATAGCGTATGATTTTGAGTTTCTGTACGGAAATTTAAAGTTAGAAATTGAAAAATCTGTATTTTTACCGTTTAAATTAGTTGTTTCTATGAGGTATTCAGTTGTTTTCAGTCTTTTTCTATTGTTTTTATTCCCTTTTCAATCTATTTCTCAGCAGAGCAGTTATTATATGCCTCTGAATATATTGAAGGCGCATCAAAATGGAACTCGTACATACGAGGGCGTGCCGGGAACCAATTATTGGCAAAATCATGCAGATTATACCATAAAAGTGGAGGCATTTCCGCTTAGCGGAAAAATAAAAGCCGAAGCGGATATTCGATATTTTAATGAAAGCCCTGACACGCTTAATATATTGGTGTTTAATTTATTACAAGATATATTTCGACTTGGTAACAGCCGTGATTGGGACATAGGTACTGATGATTTGCATGCCGGAATGAAGATTGAAAAACTCCTTATAGATAATCAGCGATTGGATATAAATAATCCCAAGCAGTTGCGACGCAGCGGCACAAAATTGATTGCACAGCCTCCTAAATCGATCGCAGCTCAAAACAGTGTAGATATTCAAATTGCGTGGGAGGTGAGTTTTCCTAAAAAGCGCACAATACGAATGGGAAGATACAGCGAAGAAGTATTTTTTGTTGCGTATTGGTATCCACAAATAGCTGTGTATGATGATTTGGATGGATGGGATATGATAAATTATAATGGGAGTGTGGAGTTCTATAACGATTTTAATAATTATGATGTAACCATTACTGTTCCAAAGAATTATGCTGCTTGGGCAACAGGCATACAGGAATCACCGGAAACAGTTTATCAGCCAGCCGTCCTGGAACGACTTGAACGAGCAAAAACGAGTGATGAGGTAGTAAGAATTGTCAGTAAAGCTGATTATACTGCAAATAAGGTATTTCGCAAAAAAGGAAAGCAAAGCTTTCAATTTAAAGCAGTGCATGTACCGGATTTTAGTTTTGCCGTTGGCAAAAACTTGGTGTGGGATGCCGTAAGTGTGGTAGTTGAGCCGCATTTACAAAAACGTGTGTTGGCTTCTGCTGTTTATCCGGAGCAGATGGAGGTCTATCAAAAAGTCGCCGATTTCAGTAAAAAATCAATTAGCTATTTGTCATTTGAGTTACCGGGCTGGCCTTTTCCTTATCCACAGATGACAACGGTGAGCAATGGCTTAAAAAGTGGGGGAATGGAGACACCCATGATGGCAATTAATGGCGCACCGGATGATGAAGCCGATTTGTTAGGATTAACATTCCATGAAATAGCACATAGCTATATGCCCTTTTTTATGGGTACAAATGAAAAGAAATATGCCTGGATGGATGAAGGCTGGGCTACAATATTGCCCCAAGGTCTTGTGGATAGTCTGTACCCGGGAGATAATTACTTAAAATCAACCATTAACACATATCTTGTGGGAGCGGGCACCGAAAGGGACCAACCTCCAATGATTTTAAATCATTTGCATGGAGCTGATTATTTCAGTTTACGACTTGCATCTTATTCAAGACCTGCCCTTGCATACCACTTTTTAATTGATGCCTTAGGGCTTGAAAATTTCAAAAAAGCCTTGCATTATTATATGGAACAGTGGAATGGAAAACATCCTGCACCCCTTGACTTTTTCCGATGCATGGAAACAGCCACTGACCAAAGTTTGGATTGGTATTTTAAACCCTGGTTTTATGAAAATACATATACTGATTTAGCAATCAGGAAGTTAACTAAGGATAATGAGCTTGTAATTGAAAATATCGGAGGATTACCAATTCCCATTCAATTGAAGCTTTATTTTACTGACGGAACAGAACAGACGATTTATCATAGTGCTGCAGCTTGGAAAGATAATTCCCGATTATTTGTTGTGCCTATTGCAAAAGACAAGCATCTCCAAAAAGCTGTTTTAGGAAGTGAGTTAATCCCCGATGCAATACAAGAAAATAATCATTGGATGTTAATGGATTGAGAATTACTATCTTGCATAATTCATCAATTCATAAGCTTTTCAATCTGATTTTATCGTAATAAGCTTATGATCATTCTGTTAGTAGGCTTTAGTAATAATTAAAAAAGTGATTATTATAAAATTAAATTCATGAATTAAGCAGGCTATAATCCGTATTTTTGTTTTTGATTTTAGAAAATATCTAATTTTAACTCAAATTATATTTGCAAGTGTAGTTATTACACTGAAATTGTTCATATTATTGCTGAAAAATAATTTACCCGCATGAAAAATATCTTGTCATTAGCTTTTTTACTGCTTGTATCCACTTTACTGAGTGCGCAAATTGCACCAAACATTTATTATATTCAATTTGCTGATAAAGAAGGCACTCCATATAGTATTGATAATCCTTCTGCATTTTTATCAGAGCGTGCGTTGCTACGCCGACAGCATCATGAAGTTTTTATTACCGAGCAGGATTTACCTGTAAATCCGTCTTATTTGGAGGCGGTTGCAAATACAGGCGCTGATTTGTTGTTTCCTTCCAAATGGTTGAATGGGGTGACTGTTTTTGCTGAAAATCAAACAATTCTTGATGCTATTAACGCCTTGCCTTTTGTAGTATCGTATCGATCGCTTGGAAATGGAGTGGAGGTTTCAAAGAAAGTTGAAAAAACATTTTTTAAAGAGGAAGATATGGGAGACCATCTTCAACCAACAAATATTGTTCCTTATAAGCACCGCAGTACATATAATTATGGAAATGCATACACCCAAATCAATCAGCTTAATGGCATTCCTTTGCATGAGGACGGTTTTAGAGGTGAGGGGATGGTCATGGCAATTATTGATGCCGGATTTTTGGGAACAAATACGCATATTGCTTTTGACAGCATCCGAAATAACGATCAAATTTTGGGAACAAAAGATTTTGTTCATCCCGGTGGAGAAGTGTATAATGAAAGTTCGCATGGGACTTCTGTATTAAGCACGATTGCGGCAAATATTCCCGGGCAAATGATTGGTACTGCGCCCAAAGCTTCATTTTGGTTGCTGCGATCAGAATTTGTCGGATATGAGCATTTGGTTGAAGAATATAATTGGGTTTCCGCTGCTGAATTTGCTGATAGTGTGGGTGTTGACATTATAAACTCCTCTTTGGGATATATCGACTTTGATTATTCGCACTGGGATCATGTGTATTCCGATATGGACGGTGAAACTTGTATTGCCACAATAGGAGCGGATATTGCATCTGATAAGGGTATTTTGGTGTTTAACAGTGCCGGAAACTCCGGAAATAATTATTCTTTTCCGTATATGGGCTCACCTGCGGATGGGTTTAAAGTTTTTTCTATTGGGGCTGTAAAAGGGGATGGAGAACGTGCTTCTTTCAGTTCGATAGGGCCTACGGCTGACGGACGTATAAAACCCGATGTGATGGCAATGGGACAAGGGACGGCAGTAGCCGGTGGAAACAACAGCTTTACATATAGTAATGGTACTTCCTTTTCTTCACCTGTAATGGCTGGAATTGCAGCATGTTTGTGGCAAGCTAAACCAAGCTTTAAGAATATGGACATAAAAGATGCGATTATGCAGAGCGGTAGCTATTCATCTGAGCCGGATTCTTATATGGGCTATGGAATACCCGATATGGTATTAGCAGCATCTTATTTAACATCTATTGATACCGGAAAGCAAGCTAATGAATTGTTTGTCGATATTTTCCCAAATCCTTTAACAGATGATATACGCATTGTATTTGCTGATTATAGGCAGAGTTTGGATTTGAAACTGTCAGATTTACAGGGACGTATTGTGTTTGATGGTCAATTCACGGCTTTACAAACAGATCAATTGCGTACACTGATGAAACAGCTCAAGTCGGGAGTTTACTTGCTTTCAGTTTCAAACGGCAATGCATTTCAATATATAAAACTCATAAAACCTTAAATCCTGCATAATTCATGAATTAAGCAGGAAATATGCTGTCTACTGCACAAAAAATGTGAATGCAGATTTTATGGCATCAGTATAGGCTTTTAATTTAGCTGCTACCGCTTCGTTTTCCACGGTAGATTTAGATTCCTCAATATCTTTGATGATATACAAAGGATGGGTCAATTTTGGTCCTTTGCCACCCAAAACCTTTGCTATAGCAGAAATATCTGCGTCTTTTTTTAGTTTTGGATGATAACTTTGACAGCTGTTTAAAACTTGCTTGATACCAATGAGTTTTTCTTCGTCTATGCTAAAGTCAGTTAACAACGGATGAAAGCTTTGAATACATTTTTTGATGGTTGACACATCATCTGTAACTACTAAGGAATGTTCGTTAATGAGCTTCGAAAAAACCTCGACAAATCGGTTTAATCCTTCTGCATTTTGTTCAAAACTTATAAAAACGGACTCGTTATTAACTTGATAGGAAATTGCAACCGGTGGAAAACTGTATGGCTTACTGCCTTTTATGAAAGGAAGTGCTGCTTCAGTAATTATTAGCTTAAAAAATGCGGCTTGCTTCGCTTGCTTTTGAAGCTCTGCGGAAATATCCGTGAATATTTCTTTGTTGAAATGGAGTTTGTTGTCACGAATTGCTTGTATTTCAGCTTGAGTTTCAGCTGTAAATAATGAAATATCAGTTATTTGAGAAATGTTTTCGGTACCGGAATAATACATTTCGAAGCGCTTTTCCAGTTCAATACTTTGCAGATGCAGCACACTTTCTGCGCTTACTTTCTTCCAGCAATGTCCGATAAAATCACAAGGGTATGGATTAAAACATTGCATCCCGATTGGAATCGGAGGGGAGGATTTAAGTTCTAAAGTAATTTTGGCTTCAGCAACTGACTTTTGGATTTCCGGCATCATCGCATTTATCTCTTTGCTAACATCTTGATAAATAAACAGTTGCTCGATATGCAATTGGTCGCCTAAAATGTAGTCCTCATCAATATAAATCAAGTTAAAGCTTTTTAAAGGAATACCTGCTCCTTGTATGACATAGTTTTGCAATGCCGCATCTTCGATATATACTTCGGATATAGCTTTTGAACTTTTCACTTCATAGGCATGCCATCCGTCCTTTTTTTTGACCAATATATCCAGCATTATCAGTACATCATCATGTTGAAAAACAGCTTCATACAAAATATTGGTACTACTTTCTTGTATCAGCTTTTTGGTTTCGTCCCTCATTTTCTGATATAAAGCCGGGGAACGTGGCTTCATATCAATGCCTCCGGGAAACAATTCTTGGGCTAGGATGCCAATATTTGTGCCTCGACGAAATTTAGCGAGTTGCTCAGGGCTTAATTTGTCACGAAGAAATGGTCTTTTCGTATGAAGATATAATGATTTCTGACATTGTCGTGAGCGGATATAAGTGGATTTGGATAATTTGTGTTTACTCATTAAAAAATTGATTCTTAGGGTGTTATTACAATGTTTTCTTCTTGAATTAGAGGTTCGTTTATATACCGAAGGAGCAGCTGAGCAATAGCCAACACATCTTTTTGACAGTAATTCTTAATACGTTCAAGATCATTCTCTTCCCAATATATTTTCCCTACCATGCTGCCATCTATATCATCTTTTGGGGTTGGGATATCAAAAATATAAGTCAATAAATCGAGTGAAGTATAGCTTTTAAAATCGCCAAATTTCCATAGTTCCATAGTATCAATATGACGAATTTCCCATGGTTTTTTACCTGCAATTTGTAATATGTAGGGTAGTGAAATGCCATTAATCAGCATGCGGCGAGATAAATACGGAAAATCAAACTCTTTGCCGTTATGGGCGCAAAGAATATCGTCCTGCAGATTATAAAAGCGTTGTAATAATTGTACTAATTCTTCAAGGAGAATCTTTTCATCATCTCCGTAAAAGGATTTTATACGAAATTCGTTCCCATTAAAAAACCCTACTGAAACGACAATTATTTTGCCAAATTCTGCATAAATTGCGGCTCGGCTATATAAGCTTTCTGCTGTGTCCTCATCAGACGATTTGATATAACGGGCTTTTTTGTCCCACAACTCTTTGGCACGTGCATCCAAATCATTATAACTGGGATATTGCGATACAGTTTCAATATCGAGAAACAATATTTTTGAAAGATTTAATTTATAGAGCATGGCTGTATTATTTTAGGTATGTTTGACTAATATTCTTGTGAGATATCATGGAATACTTATATAATTTTGTGTTTCGATATCAAAATTAATGATTCTTGTCGGCATAACAAAACTCGATTGTCAAATTGTGAAAGAAAATTCAATTATTCAAACGGCAGATACTTCAAAAAGCTTGCGCCATGCGCGGCTTGATGAGACCTATCACTCTGCCTTTGGTGCGTTAACGGAGTCGGAACATGTGTTTATGCAAAATGGATTTCAGTTTGTACGAGAACGATTGAAAGAGGGTAGTATGCATATTGTTGAATTTGGTTTTGGAACCGGCTTAAATGCCCTTTTGGTTTTGAGTCGTGCACAGGACATTAAAATTCATTATGAAACCATTGAATTATACCCTTTAAGTTGGAATTTAATTGAGCAACTTCAATATCCACAGCTTATTGGCAAACCTGAGTTGGAAACGTATTTCAGGCAGCTGCACGAATGTGAATTTGCTAAATTACAAGCTGTTACGAATCAATTTTCTTTTGTGAAACATCAGCTTGACTTTTTAAAGTTTCAGTCTTTAGCCGAAACTGTTGACTTGGTTTTCTTTGATGCATTTAGCCCGCAAAAACAGCCTGAACTCTGGACAAAGGAGGTATTTTCACGAATTTATGATTCTTTAAAACCGGAAGGTGTTTTGGTAACTTATAGTTCAAAAGGAAGTGTAAAACATAATTTACGTGAGTCCGGCTTTCAGCTGCAGCGCTTGAAAGGACCGGCAGGAAAACGTCATGTTTTAAGGGCAATAAAAGCTGCTGCCTTTTAAAATTTCATGTGTTAAATTCTTAGAAATATTGAAAAAAGACTGTATTTTTGTTATGAGTTATGATGAAAAAAATCGTATCTTGAAGCAATCTTGATAAAAAGTAATTTGTAGCCTTTTTATTTTTTAAAAGAGGGGCATTTGGGCTCTATTATGGCAAAAAAAATATCTTCGGAACCGGTAAAACGTTTGGATGGTCACGCTAAAGTGTATATGTATCTGAACGAGCATAATCAGTTGGAAGAATGTAGGTTACACATACTTGAGTTTCGTGATTTTGAACGTTTAATTGTACAGCGCCCTTACTGGGAAGCGCCCGGTTTGGTAATGCGTTTGCCCGGCATATGTTCAATGGGGCATCATTTGGCAGCTGCAAAAGCAACTGATGTGATTGTAGGTGCCGGAACAGGTACAAGCCTTACTGCAACAGCTGAAAAGATGCGTCGCCTAATGCATTACAGTCAAATTTTACAATCGCATGTATTGCATTATTTTCAACTTGGAGAACCGGATGATTTTTTCCCTTCTTATGGCAATAAAATCAAACAAGGAGTTAAATTAACGGCTCAAAAACAGGATTTAGCTATTCATGGCCTCATGATGCGTAAGTTGGGCTTGGAAATTATCCGAACTATTGCCGGCAAAAAGATTCATGGAACGGGAGCAATTCCCGGAGGAATTCATCAAAGCCTTAGCGAGCAGGAAAGAACTGACTTTTTAAGTGCCGATGGACGTTTTACCTTAGAGGAAATGCTTGACTGGGCTTTGGAAGCAATTGAAATTTTTACACATTACCGAAAGTTTAACAAAGCTTTTATTGATGGATTCTCTCATTTTCCTTCAAATCATTTAAGCTTGATTCGAAAAGACGGCGCCATGGATTTGTATCATGGGGTGCTGCGAGCAAAAGATAGTGAAGGGAATAAGCTTTTTGAAGATATTGATTATCAAGAATATGATCAAATCATCGCTGAAGAAAAACTGCCATGGACATCAACGAATATTCCATATTTCATTAATATGGGAAAAGATAAAGGCTGGTATAGGGTTGGACCCTTAGCACGTTTAAATACTGCGGATTTTATCCCCACTCAAAAAGCACAAATTGAGTTTGAAAAATTCAAGGCAATCACGAAAGGCAAACCAAATAATCATTGTCTACACACGCATTATGCACGACTTATAGAAACTTTACATGCTGCCGAAGTAATATTGGAGCTTTTGAAAGACCCGGCTATAGTAGGTGACGACTTGGTAGTGGTTGGAACTAGACAAAAAGAAGGCGTGGGTTGTGTTGAAGCTGCGCGTGGCACACTAATTCACCATTATAAAATCAGTGAACTGGATAGAATTGAGATGGCAGAACTTATTGTGCCTTCGGCGCACAATAGCATGGCAATGCATAAGGCTGTGCAATTGGTTGCAGCAGAAATACTAAATCAAGACCCTAGTTTGACTGAAGAGCTTATGAAGAAGGTGGAGGCAGCCATTTTGATATATGATCCATGTTTTAGCTGTGTTACGCATACACAAAACAATATGCCGCTTGAGTTTTTTCTGTTTGATAGTAAAGGAGTGTTAAAAGAAAAAAAACTTTTCAATTGAAATCAAAACTAACAATAAAAATCATTGGTGTTTAAGCTTATTATGAGGAAGTTTGTCAGTAAAAAAATAAACATTAAAATTTATCTTGTATTTTTGCCATTGGCTTAAGTAAAGTAGTATATTTAGTCACTTAAATTTAAAAGGATTTTTTATAGGTATGGATTTATCAACCAGTTATTTAGGACTTAATCTTACAAACCCGATAGTTGTAAGTAGCTCTAAACTTACCGGAAACATAGAAAATATTCAGGCTTGTGCCAAAAATGGTGCCGGGGCTATTGTCTTAAAATCGATTTATGAGGAACAGATTATTCAAAATAGCGAACTTTATGATGCAAATAAAGAACGTTATTTTTGGTTCACCGAATCGACAAATTATATCAAGAACCACTCGTCTACTGTTTTTCTAAATAAATATTTAGACTTTATCCGCTTGGCAAAAAAGGAAACGAAGGTGCCGATTATCGCTAGTATCAACTGTGTCAGCCCGCTGGAATGGCCTGCTTTTACATCAAAAATTGAAGAAGCCGGTGCAGATGCCATCGAATTGAATATTGTAATTTTTCCTTTTGATGCTACTGTAGCATCTATAAATATCGAAGATACGTATATTGATATTGTAAATGCTGTTCGACAACATACTTCGCTTCCGATTTCGGTAAAGATTGGTCCATATTTCACGAATATGTTGGCAATGTCGCAACGTTTTGTGGATGCCGGTGTAAGTGGATTGGTTTTGTTTAATCGTTTTTATATGCCTGATATTGATATTGGAAATCAACGTGTTATCACAGATAATTATTATTCGGCACCGGATGAAAAATCGATTGCAATGCGTTGGATATCTTTGTTAAGTGCAAATAAGTTTAATGTCGATTTGGCAGCAGCTACGGGCATTCATTATTCGATAGGAGTGGCAAAGCAATTGCTTGCAGGAGCTGATGTAACTCAGATTAGCACCACACTATATCAAAACGGTATCTCATATCTTAAAGAAATTGTTAGTGGATTGAGTGATTGGATGAAGAAAAATGGCTTTAAAACAGTTGAAGATTTTCGCGGGATGCTGAATTCTACCGTGGAAAATACTGCTGCATACGAACGCTTGCAATACATGAAGAAAAATTATGATTAGCACATCATAATCTCAAGTGTTTTGTTAAATGTTTTTTTGTTAAGTCATTGAATTACAGTTTTTAATTAGTAAACTTGATTTTTGATGTAAAGGCATCAAATAAAGATTGCCATGAATTTTTTATCTGTTGAAAATATATCCAAAAGTTTTGGTGATAAAGTGCTTTTTCGAGATGTCAGCTTTGGTATTTCAAGGGGTGATAAAACTGCATTAATAGCACTCAACGGAGCAGGAAAAACAACTCTTTTACGCTTACTGGTAGGACAAGATGAGCCGGATAGTGGAAATATTACCTACGCCGAAGGCGTTCGAGTTGCTTTCCTTCAACAACAAACCGACTATGACTTGAATTTAAGCCTTGATGAATTCATTAATAGCGAACACAATAAGGTGCAAAAGCTTATTGCAGAATACAATAATCTTGTTGCTCGGCATCAACAAATGGAATTGGCTGATTATCAGCTTCAATTGGAAAAGTTGAGCCAACGAATGGATGCATACCATGCTTGGGATTATGAAAGACGCCTTACGGAAATGATGAACCGTTTTGGTTTGACAAATCTGAATCAAAAACTATCCGAATTATCAGGGGGTCAATTAAAGCGTTTGTCGTTGGCTGTTGTACTTGTGGAAGAACCGGATTTAATCATTCTTGATGAACCCACAAACCATTTGGATGTGGACATGATTGAATGGTTAGAGAAATATTTATCTCGACAAAACTGTACCTTGTTAATGGTTACACACGACCGTTATTTCTTGGATCGAATATGTAACAATATTCTGGAATTAAGTTTTGAAAAGATGTATCAGCATAAAGGAAATTTCTCTTATTACCTTGAAAAAAGTGCTGAAAGGGAGGAAATACTTCGTGCCGAAGCACATAATGCCGGGCAAATGTTGAAACAAGAGCTGGTATGGATGCGACGCATGCCTCAAGCACGTACCACAAAGTCGAAAAGTAGAATTGCTGCATTTTATGAACTAAAAGAAAAAGCGTCCGTACGTAGAAATCCTCAACAGATTGAGCTAAAGATTGAAATGAATAGAATTGGGAATAAAATACTTGAAATGCGGAATGTAAGTAAGTCATTCGGCGATTTCCCAATTATCAAGAACTTTGATTATACCTTTAACCGAGGCGAGCGAATTGGAATTATTGGAGAAAATGGAGTAGGGAAAACAAGTTTTCTAAATCTGTTGACCGGGCAACTTAAAGCTGATGGTGGAAGAGTGCTTCCGGGTGATACAATTGTATTTGGATATTATACACAAGCCGGGATACAATTTTCCGATGATAAAAAAATCATTGATGTAGTAAAAGAAATTGCCGAATATGTACCCTTAGGTAACGGTAAGACAGCCACTGCTTCACAAATGCTGAATAAATTTATGTTTCCTCCATCCATGCAAAATCAGCAAGTGGGTTTGTTGAGCGGAGGCGAGAAAAGACGATTATATTTATTGACCGTATTGGTTAGTAATCCTAATTTTTTGATTTTGGACGAGCCGACAAATGATCTGGATTTGCTGACACTGCAAGCATTAGAAGAATTTATTCAAAATTATCAAGGCTGCCTGCTTATTGTATCGCATGACCGATATTTTATGGATCAGGTTGTAGACCAGCTGTTTATATTTGAAGGTGATGGGAGAGTGAAAGGTTTTATGGGGAATTATTCCGAGTATAAGGAAATGATGGAACTGAAAGAACGAGAACGAATTGCAACTTCCACTCCGGATAAACCAAAAGCTAAAAGTAGGGAACAAAAGGAGCAAGCTGAAAAAACAAAGCGTACATTTAAAGAGCAAAAGGAGTATGAAGAAATTGAAGATAAAATGATGCTGCTGGAGGAAGAAAAAGAAAAAAAACTACAATTGCTTCAAGATTCTTCTACAGAATTCAGCATAATGGAAGAAGCTGCAAATAGAATGAAAGATATTGATTCAGAATTAGATAAACTAATGAATCGATGGATTGAATTGGATGAGTATGAAGAATATTAATTTTTTGAACCGTGACAGATATTAGCTTTGAATTAATTATTGAAACCATAGCCAAGCAACAAAAGATTTGGCTTTTACAAGCAAAAGATGGCTTATTTGCAATGATAGAATCAGTTGATAATACTTCTTTTTCACCTATTTGGTATGACGAAGAAATGGCATCAACAGCTATTACTGAGGAATGGGAAGACTATGAGTTGGCAGATATGGATTTTGCCGAATTAATAAGTTGGTTAAACGAACTTATTGAAGACCAAATCATGCTTGGCATTGTCATTAATGATGCCATGCGTATTTATCCCATTGATGCCAAACAAATGCAAGATCTTTTATTGAGCTTGCGTACAAAAAACTGAATAAGTCATTGAAATATAGGCTTATGCGCTTATTATTTCAATGATTTTCTTAACTGCATTATCCAAGCCGTCAACATTCTTTCCACCTGCTGTTGCCAACAGCTTTGATCCTCCGCCGCCACCACGTATTTCAGATGAAACTTGGCGAATAATGGCTGATGCATCAAATGATTTGAGCTCAGCTGTTTTGCTTCCTATTGATAAACAGATCATTGCTTTATTTTCTTGCCCACCATAAAGTATTGAAATATGCTCTTCGGATTTTTGGCGTATTTCTTGAGCAATCTTTTTTGCCATCTCAACATCATCTTGGATGCGTGCCTGAATGACAGGTATCGAAGCATGAGTTTGTGTGGTAAGCATAAGTTTTTCAGCAATAGCTGAGGCAAGCTCTTGTTGCAACTGTTCCAATTTCTTTTGTAAGCTATGATTTTGTTCAGCTTGATGTTGTATAGCTTTTACAATATCGCCGGTTGACTTGACTACTTCCTTGATTTGATGAATTTGATCAATAAAACCGTCTACATATCGATCTGCATTTTTAGCTGTAACTGCTTCAATTCGGCGTACACCGGCAGCGATTGCACCTTCACTAATGATTCTGAAACTTCCAATTGTCCCGGTGGCATCTACGTGGGTGCCGCCACATAATTCGATGGAATAGGAGGGGTCAAAGCTAATTACACGAACCTCATCCTCATATTTTTCGCCAAATAACGCCATGGCACCCATTTCTTTTGCTTCAGTAAGAGGTACATTATTCTGGACATGACTTGATATGTTCATTTGAATCTTGTCATTAACCAAATGCTCGACTTCACGAATTTCT
>CAZDWA010000005.1:0-29173 GCA_964509065.1 uncultured Lentimicrobiaceae bacterium | reverse complement strand
TGCCAAAATGGCTAAAGTCGAAACGAAGGCGCTCTGCATCTACCAACGAGCCTTTTTGTTCTACATGGGGTCCCAGCACTTGTCGCAAAGCGGCATGCATTAAGTGTGTTGCACTGTGATTTTTTTCTGTAGCAATACGTTTTGCCTCATCAATTCGCGCAATAAATTGTTTTTCAGGATGTAAAGGGAGGCGTGATGAGAGATGAATAATCAAATTATTTTCTTGTACAGTATTGAAGATTTCAATTGTTTCATCCTCATTTTCAATTGTTCCCGTATCACCTACTTGTCCACCTGCTTCGGCATAAAATGGGGTTTGATCAAAAACCATTTCATAATGCTTCCGCTTCTTACTTACTACTTCTCTAAAGCGTACAATCTGCACTTCTGTTTCCGACTTTTCGTATCCAACGAATTTTGTTGGTTGATTTGATTCGTGTAATACCACCCAGTCGCCGGAAGCTTTTTCAGCTGCTTTTCGTGATCGCTCCCGTTGCACATTCAAATGAGTTTGAAAATCATCCATGGCAACTTCCAATCCCTTTTCACGAGCAAGCAATGCTGTTAAATCCACAGGAAATCCGTAGGTATCAAAAAGCTCAAACGCAAAACTTCCGTCTACTAGCTTTTGCGACTTATGGGATTCGATATATTGTTCAAATTTACGTATGCCATGTGCTAATGTACGTAGGAATGATGATTCCTCTTCTTGTATTACCTTGATAATTAAATCTTTCTGTTGATTTAATTCAGGAAATACGGATGCCATTTGTTCGGCCAATACCGGAAAAATACGATATACGAAGGGCTCTTCGAAACCTAAAAAGGTGTAGCCGTAACGGACTGCTCTTCGCAGGATTCTACGAATTACATAGCCCCCTCCCGTATTGGAAGGAAGTTGCCCATCGGCAATGGCAAAGGCGACTGTGCGTAAGTGGTCGGCAATCACTCTCAAAGCAATATCTTTTGCTTTATCTAAACCGTATTCGGTATGTGCCATTTTGGCGATATACTGAATTAAAGGTTGAAATACATCCGTATCATAGTTTGAAGACTTCCCTTGCAGCGCCATTGTCAAGCGTTCGAATCCCATTCCCGTGTCTACGTGTTTTTGAGGTAGAGGCACAAGCTTGCCGTCAGCTTGGCGGTTGAATTCGATAAATACAAGATTCCATACTTCAATAACTTGAGGATGGTCTTTGTTTACCAACTCTTTTCCGTCTGTTTTTGAGCGTTCATCTTCATCTCGAAGGTCTATATGTATTTCGGAGCAAGGACCGCAGGGACCTGTGTCGCCCATTTCCCAAAAATTATCAGCTTTATTTCCGTAAAGGATACGATCCTCTTGGATAATCTCTTTCCAAAAATCGTATGCTTCTCGGTCTGCTTCTAGCCCATCTGATTTATCTCCTTCAAAAACAGTGACATATAAACGATCCTTATCAAGCTTAAATACATCCGTAAGAAGTTCCCATGCCCATTCGATTGCTTCTTTCTTAAAATAATCACCAAATGACCAGTTGCCCAACATTTCAAACATGGTGTGGTGATAGGTATCATAGCCCACTTCCTCCAAATCGTTGTGCTTGCCCGAAACGCGTAAACACTTTTGTGTGTTGGCAATACGATCAGACTTTGGCTTTGCGTTACCGAGGAACACATCTTTAAACTGATTCATTCCTGCATTGGTAAACATTAGACTTGGGTCGTTCTTTACAACGATAGGTGCTGAGGGTACGATAAGGTGTTGCTTGGATTTAAAAAACTCCAAAAATTTGCTTCTAATCTCTAAAGAGGTCATTTGTAATTATTTGTGATTTGATTTTAAGAATAAAAAAGTAAAAATAACTTGCAAAGTTAGCTTAAAATATTAATTTTGCCCCATATTATATGTATAAATAGCTGCAGCAGATTAAAATGGCGAAACCAAAATACGTTTTTAATCATAAAACTTTAGCATACGAAAAATATACAATTGGCTGGAAAAAGCGTATTTTACGTTTTTTCTACTATATTTTGACTTCGGGTGCTTTAGCATTAAGCTTTGTGGTGTTAGCCCATTACTTTTTGGGTTCACCAAAGGAGCGTATGCAAAGCAGGGAGCTGGAATTCATGAAGTTAGAGTATGATCGCATGCAAGCAAGGCTCGAAATTTTGGATACGCTTTTAAATGAGATGCAACAGCGCGATGACAATATTTACCGTTTGATTTTTGAAGCTGAGCCGATTCCAAGCTCAATTCGAAAAGCCGGATATGGTGGGGTAGACCGATATGAAAATATGTTGGGGTACCACAATTCGGAGATTGTTGTTGAAACATCAAAACGTCTTGACCGCATCGCAAGCATGCTTTATGTACAGTCAAAGTCATTTGATGAAGTACTTGAACTTGCAAAAAATAAAGCCGAGATGTTGGCTTCAATTCCTGCCATAAAGCCATTAAAAGATACCGATGTACGACGAATTTCATCTCATTTCGGATTTCGTCTCGATCCTTTCTACAAAGTAGGTAAGTTTCACCAAGGCATTGACTTTTCTGCACCAATTGGCACGGAAGTATTTGCAACCGGCGATGGTATCATTGAATCTGCCGATAAGAATTATTACGGATATGGTCATGTAGTTACCATTGATCATGGATTTGGCTACAAGACAATGTATGCACATTTGAATACAATTCATGTACGTAAAGGCGAAAAAGTAAAACGCGGTCAGCTGATAGCCCGTGTGGGTAATACCGGTAAATCGACCTCTTCACACCTTCATTATGAAGTGCGTAAAAATGGGAGACCCGTAAACCCTATTCACTTCTTTTTTAATGATATCACGCCTGAAGAGTACGAGCAAATTCTGGAACTTTCCTTATTGCCTTCCCAAACAATGGATTGATTTTGTTTATGACACAGCAATCCAAATTATATTATACCATTGGAGAAGTAGCCCAAATGTTTAATGTTTCTACTTCGTTGATTCGTTATTGGGAGAGTGAATTTTCAATTCTGCGCCCCAAAAAGAATAAGAAAGGAAATCGATTATTTACTGCGCGCGATGTACGCTATTTGCAAATTATTTATAATCTTGTAAAAGTAAAAGGCTACACTTTACAGGGTGCTCGCGATGCCATAAAACATAATATCGATGAGCTGGACAGCCAAGCAGTGCTATTGGATACCTTACATAAAACACGTGTTTTCCTGCAAAATTTAGATGCAGAACTTGCCAAACGTGCCAAAGAACTGCATGACCGCCCTAATTGATTGATTTTAAGGTATTAAATGATATTTAATCGCTTGATGTAGCTTACAGATAATAGACCTAAATCTCGCTTGAAACTTTCATTTTGAAGGAATATCTATTTCATCCCATAAAAGCTGTAGTTTTGCAAGTTGAATATTTATGCTGATTCATATTGTAACTATCACAAAATCAATATTTATATGTTAAAACCTAAATCTATTTTCCTTATCGGAAGTATTTTAATTTCAATTATTTTTTACATGAACGCATGTACTACAAACAAGGCTGTACAAGAAACTACAGCCGGTATTCGACTTGAAAACTTGGATCAAACTGCTAATAGCGGAGATGATTTCTACCAATTTGCCACCGGTGGCTGGCAAGAATTACACCCTTTAACCGGTGAATATGCGCGTTATGGTAGCTTTGATAAACTGGCAGAAGATAATCGAGAGCAACTGAAAGACTTAATTCTGGAAATTGCCGGCAAAACTGCCTCAGAAGGAAGTGTGGAACAAAAAATTGCTGATTTGTATAACTTAGCAATGGATAGTGTGAAGCTTAATGAAGAAGGGCTTAAACCTTTGGAAGAAGATTTACTGAGAATTGCCAATCTTACTGAAAAAAGTGAGTTGATTCACATATTACCCGCTTTGATGAAGGAAGGAATAAGACCTTATTTCAATTTGTATGTGGGTGCTGACCCAATGAATAGTGAAGAACATCTAGTTCAAACCTACCAAGGTGGAATTGGGCTTGGTGAACGCGATTATTATTTGGAAGAGGATGAAACCAGCAAAAATATTCGTGAAAAATATCTTGAGTTCATTGTGAATCTCTTTGAAAAGGCAGGCTATACTACTGAAGAAGCTTCGAAATCTGCTGCAGATGTGATGCGTATCGAAAACCGCTTGGCACTTGCAGCCTATGATAAGCTTAAGCTTCGCGACCCTTATGCAAACTATAATAAAATGACAGTTGACGAGCTGCAAAAACTCGTTCCGGAAATTGAATGGGAACAATTTTTCAATGGTTTTGGCATTCATGGCCTTACTGAATTATCTGTTTCACAAAAAGAACAATTAATTGAAGTTGGACGTATTATTGCAACAGAATCCATTGATGCGCAGAAAGCCTATCTTAGTTGGAATATATTAAACAGCGCCACTTCTTACCTTGATGATGAAACAAATGCGTTGAGTTTTGATTTTTACGGTAAAGTTTTATCGGGCAAAGAAGAGCAGCAGCCTCGCTGGAAGCGAGCAATCAGCTCAGTAGATGGTGCATTGGGAGAAGCGGTTGGACAGATGTATGTAAAAAAGCACTTCCCACCGGAAGCTAAAGAACGTATGCTTGATTTAGTACATAATCTGCAACTGGCTTTGGGTGAGCGAATTAATGATCTGCAGTGGATGAGCGATGATACCAAAAAGAATGCGCAAGAAAAGTTAGCTACCTTTCATGTGAAAATTGGTTATCCGGATAGCTGGCGTGATTATTCAGGCTTGGAAATAAAAAAAGATAGCTATTGGGCAAATATGAAGCGTGCCAGAGCTTTCCGTACTGCCTACATGCTGGATAAAATTGGTAAACCTGTTGATAAAGACGAATGGTTAATGACGCCTCAAACTGTAAACGCATACTATAATCCCACAACAAATGAAATCTGTTTTCCCGCCGGTATCTTGCAATATCCGTTTTTTGATATGGGAGCAGATGATGCATTTAACTATGGCGCTATTGGAGTGGTAATTGGACATGAGATGACGCACGGCTTTGATGACCAAGGTCGTCAGTTTGATAAAGAAGGCAATCTAAAGGATTGGTGGACAGCTGAAGATGCTGAAAAATTTACTGAACGTGCTCAAGTACTCGTTGATTTTTATGATAATATTGAGGTAGCTCCCGGTATAAATGCCAACGGACAGTTTACACTAGGTGAAAATATCGCCGATCATGGTGGTTTAGTTGTTTCTTATCATGCATTTGAAAAGCTGATGCAAGAAACTCCACTTGCCGAAAAGGATGGCTTTAGTCCTGCGCAACGCTTTTTCATAGCGTATGCAAATGTATGGGCAGGAAATATCCGTCATGAGGAAATTTTAAAACGTACCAGAACGGATGTACATTCATTAGGTAAATGGCGTGTAAATGGCGCATTACCACATATTCCTGCATGGTATGATGCATTTGATATTCAAACATCTCATGCAATGTTTTTGGAACCTGAAGAGCGCGCTCAAATCTGGTAATATCCATAAGGCATAAAAAAAATCCTGCTTCATTTTATTGAAAGCAGGATTTTTTTGCCTTATACCTTATCCGGTCAATTGGGATTTAATGCAATAAAGTAAAAAAAAAGCCGTCAATATAAATCGACGGCTCTTTCATCAGTGATTAGTTTTGGTTCGAAATAATCAGTTTCTTATTATATTGGAATGTATCACTTTCGATGATAATCAAATACATTCCCGAATCATAATCTCCGATTTGTATATGATGTGTAAATCCACTCTTATCGGATTGAATCATTTCCGTGTGGATTGTTCTACCCATCATATCTTTTATATGTAACTTCAAGCTGGCTTGCAAAGGCAGAGTGGAGGAAACAGTAACCTTATCATTCGCAGGATTTGGGAAGATGTTAAAGCTGTTCTCCAATGCCTCATCAAGGCCTATCGTATTCATTACCTCAATCGTTTGTGGGTCAGACATTTCACTTTCCCCACAAATATTTGAAGCAAGGATGCGAATTGTAGCTTCTCCTAGAAAATCAGGATTCCAATCTATGATGATTTGTGCAGCATCAGTGTCTATTGTTCCGGCTTCTTCCGGCTCAAGATATGCGGTATATTCTTGGGCATAAGCTGATTCAATAATATCAAATATGCTTTGGTATCCATCCTTAAAGTCTACTGTATCAGGTGCATTTACTCCTTCCGGTTTTACCGGTAATTCGTACACATAAACCCAAATTTCCGCATCTGATTCGCCTTGACAATTTGCATCGGCAATGGTTAATACAGAAATTTGTGTATTTGCTGTCGGGCTGAATTGTAACATATAAGGACTTGCTTCTATAGTGATTTGATTGAATGGCTCGCTAAATACAACTTCCCATGGTCCTTGACCACTTAAATGTATTTCAACTGTTGCTTCCTCTCCGTTACAAATATGAAGGTCTTGTCCAAAATCAACTGCAGGAGTTTCAAAAATACTAAAGTCAAGTGCTTGGGTTACTGCTTGACAGTTTCCTTCGCCTTGTGCACTCAACGTAATAGTTACTCCGCCTTGCGCCAAATCATTGGTACCTGGTGTATAAACTGTTTCTAAAGCTGTCGGATTGGTAAATTCACCATCACCTGATGTGGTCCACTCATAGCTTAATGCATTTTTAACTTCTACATAATCAGTCATTTGCATGATTTGATCTGTACAAACAACAGCTGCGTTTGTAACTTCAATTTCTACAAGAGGATAAATGGTTATTTGAACTTCAGAAATAACATCCGGACAATCTCCCATTCCGGTAGCTTTCAGTGACAAGGTCACAGATTTATTTGCAATATCGTTCGGACCGGGTGTATAACTTGCATTCAATTCACTCGTATTACTAAAGCTACCATCCCCACTTGTTGACCATACTAAAGAAGCATAGTTTGACGCAGTTGCTGCGGAAGCAACAAACTGATCTTCGGGGCAAATTGTTGTGGCATTACCCGCAAAAGCCTCTGCTTCAGGGTAGAAGCTTAATTCCAAATGGTCTGTAACTGTTGTACTACCGTTTGCTGTTAAGCTTAAGGTAACGCTGCCTGCATTATAATCGGCTTGACTGGGAATGTATACCGGGTCGAGGATTGTAGCATTGCTAAAGCTTCCGGTGCCGGATGTTGCCCATTGTACACTATTGTAATGTGTTGCTGCACCGTTAAGCTGTACTGTATTACCTATACAAGCTTCTAAATCGGGACCTGCCCATGCAGAAGTATTAATTAAAGGAGGAAATACCACATCATCTATCCAAGCACAATCCTGACCGTTTGACACGGAATAGTCTTTTTTGTATTCCCAACGGAAAGTATGTACACCGGCACTTACAGGGAAGCTGGCTTTTGTCCAGTTAACTGAACCTGACCATTTTCCAACTTCTGAATTGTCAATATAAAAACGAAGATGGTCGTAGTTATTCTCTGAAGATACTTTGTAATAGAATGAAATTGTATCATTTGCTCCAACTTCATATTGGATTGACAGCTGTGAGTTTTGACTATTACCTATGGAACCTGACTTCGCAGCAAAACTTCCTGAATAAACTTCATTGGATACAATCTGCCAAGGCTGTTGTCCACCATGTACCCAGTCAAATTGACTAAAGTCTCCGGTTTCAAAGTCTTCAATGATTAGACCAATCTTTGCCATAAATTCGGCATCAGCCGTATAAGCACCTGCCTCTAAACCGAGACCAAAGTTTGCTACGGTTCCGATTGGTGCTCCTCCACTTACTGTAACGGTATAGCTTATTGTAAATTCCTCTTCAGCTTCAACCTTTTGTATGGTTTGGGTAGGATTATTTATAATTAAATATGGGCTTGAATTAACAAAAGTCGCAATCATATCATTTGCATCACTTTGTCCGATATTTTTGGCAGTGAAAATGATTTGTACTGTTTCACCCGGGTCGAGGCGACCGTTATTGTTGCCGGAAGCATCATCAATTGACATTCCTGAAATCGATAATGCAGGTGCGTATACCGGGATAGTGAATTTGGCAGTCCATTGTTCAGCTCCGCTAGTGATAGCTAATTCAAACAATGCCATATGTTTATTTGGCACATCATCGGCAGTTGAAAAGCTTATCGCATTTTCAGCTATTCCAAGCTGTCCTGCTGCAACTTGATTTATGGTAAAGTTATTGCTTAGCAATGTGATATATGGAGAATCGCAGCTTGCTACAATAGAAAGATTTGAAGTAGCTTCACTTCCCACATTTTTAAGGGTAATATCTAATGAAACGGTTTCATCGTAGTCTACTTGACCATTGTTATTTCCTTGTGAATCATCAATCTCATAGGCATTGAAAACCACGTAAGGACCTGATGGAGGGATGCACTCAATAATTTGTTCGTAACGGTAGTAGTTTTGTAAAGTAACTGTTACCAGCACTTCTACTCCCGGCTCTTGCCCGATAATCGGTATTTGTGTAGGGCTATTTCCGCTGCCTATTCCCATTCCAATAATTTCGTTATCGACGCTTAATGCAATCAATGCACCGGCATTTGCTGTAACTTCAAATACATCCAAGCCACTCAGTAACACTGGCATATGGTCAACCATTAAGTCTTGGGGCATTTCGGAATAAACCGTCATAAAGGCATCGCCGTGGTGGTGGAAAAGTTGATATGTGATGTTTTTATGCTCCGGATTGTATGGCCAGTTTGACTGTTGGAGGAAATATTTTCCTGCAGCATTTGAAAATGCCGGTAATATACCTCTCGATTCGGGGGTTGTTCCGAAGTCGGGCATAAAATCGGGCCACATATTATCAAATGCACCCCATACAAATACGTCATTCACAAACGAATAAGATACTTCGGTGGCAGCTAACAAACCAAGTGCACCATGATTGTGACGATGGAATGCTTCGGTAAAGCTTTCCTGCCCATAATTAAATTTACCTGTTAAACAGTTGATAGATAATACATAGGTCAAGTCGGCATTATTGAGTCCGCTCAGATGTTCGTTTCTGTAATGAGGTTCTCCCCAACCTGTTTCCAGACCGTGGTCGCGGTGCTGTAACATAAAAGCTCCGCTATTGATATCATTATTTACTCGTGTTGCGTTTCCACCCCAATCCGTAAGATGCGAGGTAGTTGCAGGGATATAATTTAATCCGTTTGGTCCAAAATAGTTGACCACTTGCGAAGTATTGGGATTTGATGACCAAGTACCTCCCGGTGAACCGGAATAGATAGCATTTTCGCGTACAGGGTTTTTACCTAGGGCATGCTCCCAAAAGCCATTTACTGTTTCGGAGCAAATTTGGAACCAACGCTCTGTTTGCCATCCCATTGCTGTAATTGGATTGTCATAAAAAGCAGTGTTTGTGGGAGGGGTACGCTCGTAATTCAATGATTTGTTAATCATGTTTTCCAGTTCAGCAGCATTACGTGCAGTGATACGGGCAAATACAATATCGGGTAAGTTGTTTCCGCTCATGTCGGAAAATGGATTATCTGAAATATAAGGATTGTAACCACCGGGGTGATTATTCAATGTGTGTGAGGTAATTCCATCTGTGGCATTTGTGCTGTAATCTCCTAACATTAGGATGGCAGCAGGAGGGAAGTCCCAGTTGTTATATGCATCGGTTACATAATTTTGAATGGCTGTAACTGTGTTTCCACCAATGTCGGTTACACTCACAACCTTTGTGCTAATCCCTTGACGTTGTCTGAAAACACGAATACTGTCAGCCCATTGGGTAAATACCGGATTATTTGGCGTGATAATAATGTATTCTGCACCTTCGTCTCTACTTTGACTTTGACGCACGGCACGCTCTGAATAATCTATTTCGGGTAAGACGTTGCTATTAAAAATATGGTCTTGAAGGATAGGCTCCCACCAGATGCTGCGTAAGCGCTCATCACCGAAAACACCATTTCCGCCTTCAAAAACAACTTCGGCTTCTATATCGTAATAAATTGTTAATTCTTTAGTGACAGGATTGTATTGAAAGGGTGTAATCCCCATCATCACTACATCCACCCCGCGAACTTTCATAGGTTCGGAAAGCTGAAAGGGTAGGGAAGGATAAAGCCCGTCTTCCGCATAAATCTTTTGGTCCTTGATGTATTGCAAGGGGGCATCATCAGTGTCCAGCGGGATGGCCGGAGCAGGTAAAAGATCAATGTTTTCAACAATTTGTTGTTTGATGTTTTTAATTTCCAATCTTGCTTTTGCACCTTGTGGGATAGCAATCATCCTACTTATTGAAGGAAGATTGGGCGCTCCGGCTTGTGATGGTAAATGAATTCCGGGCAACTCCACAAGCTGCCCTGAGCCGTGGTCCGAATCAAAATCGCTAATGTCCAAGGACGAAATGCCGTGGCGAAAACTAAAGCTTTGTTCGTTTGAACTTTTGACTTCAAAACCGACAAGCTTTTTCCCTACCGGGAAATTATAAGTTTGCGCATAGCTTAATTGGGATAAAAACAAAAAGAGTGTAAAGAAGATAAAAATGAAAAAATGCAAGTTTTTCCTCATGGATACTAAGTTTTAGAAAAACAATTAAATTAAATTACTACAAAGGTACTAAGCTTGTTAGAATATATAGCCTTAAATCTAAAAATCAAAATCGTTTTATCCTATATAAAATGATTCTAAATAATAAATGCTATAAAAGTAGTTGTTTTGAGCAACATATTCGTAAAAAAGCTGCCTATTGTTTGTAGACAGCTTTTTTATTATCGCTTTAAGCTCAACCGGTTCTGAAACAGCTTAAAAGCCTGATACATAATTGTCGATATATTTAGTGCGCTCGTCAAGCCAATTTAATACTTTTTGAAGGTTCTCATCTTGGTTTGTACTTGCACCTCTATTGCCCCATTTCTCATGATCTTGTGCAACGGCCGGTTTAACGATTTCTGAATGAAACGCAACATGAGACTTGAGCTCATTGTATTTATTGTTTTTAAACCAAGTCCATCGTTCTTTAAATAGACTGCGTATATGCGGGTCTTGCATTATTCGTACAAAAAACTGTGAGCCGGCAAGTGGACCATCATAAAGCAATGGTGCCCATGCAGAAGATAATTCATAGTGTGGGTTTTGTTCGGTAAATCCATACCCCCAATCAAAGTCCCAAATTATACCCATACGGTATTTTTCACCCTCGGGTTTGTTGATATAAACACTTTTGGGATGATTAATCTCCCTGTTGAGGGTTAAAGTGTAAATGAGTAAGTAATCTACAAATGACAAATCATCGAAATAATCTAAATAATTGTTATCCGGGAAGGAGCTATCATAAAGGAGTGCTTCAAATGCTTCAAAATCTTGTTTTATTTGCTCAAAAAGCGGCTCATCTATATTTGCACTCTTAGGATGCTGAATCATAACCGGTAGTTCATATTTATCGGAAATAAACTGCCAATCTTCATCAAAGTTGACATCCATTTCCAAAAGCACCCCATTATCTCCAATGTCAATTCTTCCTTTACCCACTTCTTTATGTTCAGTAAATGAATACACGCCTTGGTATTCACCATTTACGGTTACTTCAACCGGTATGATATGATTTGTGTAAGGCAGCTCCAACATTTCACCCATTTTAAAGGGAATTGAGTTGTAAAGCAGGCTGCCGTCAAGATAGTCCGCTAATAAAACCCATGACTTAAAGGAGGGTAAATCAAAGATTGAAGCTTTTTTGTCTAGCTTAATTCGGAATGGCTTTTTGGGTAATTCCCATGATGTATTTCCTCTGCCACGAATACCGGCTTCAGCTTGGAAATTATCATATTTTCCTTTTCCATGAATAATAATTTCAGTATCCAAATAATCTTCTTTGCCCATATCATCAATAGTCATTCCGTTTTTTAAATTGATATATATATGAGGCAAAACCGGACCACTGTCGGCATACCAATTTACTACTACGGTAAATTTATTTTTTGTATTGGCATCCGCAAATACTACATATTCCAAGGCTTGATTGAAGCTATTTTCAGTTTCACCTGAAATTTGCTCCACTGAATTTACGGTAACTCCTTCACCTGTATGTTCAAAACTGGCAATTAAGTCTACGTCTTGCGCTATTTTTGGTAAATGAAGCAGTATCTCATTTCCGCTAATTACTCCAATGGCATCTTCGTCCAATATTGGGTTTAATGATTTTTCCAAAATGAATTTTGTGAATTTCATATCATCCGGATACGGAGGATCAGGCTTACTGCAAGAAGTTACAAACAGGAATGTAAAAAATAGAATTGCATTGATGTACCTCATAATTATCAAATTTAGTTTTGTTTAAATTTAGTTCTAAAATTACCTTTTTTTGTGTTTGCTTTTGACGATTGATCGATTCTTTCGGTAAAGTGAAAAGTAAGGGGACAAATTCCTTTCGCTAGTCGTCAATACGGACAAAGCTTCCGTCCATTTTGAAAATCAAATCCATATCATTATCTAAACCGACTTTTTGTGTCCTTTTTTCGAGTTCCCACTCCAAAATAAAGTTATTTGGAAAATTCGTTTTGACATATTCACGGATTTTTTGCGGAATTACGCTATCAGGTAATTTCGAGCTTCCTTCGATTTCAATAATTTCCTTTTTTCGGTTAAATTCGAGCTTGATGTTTCCATCTAGTACCAACTCGTAGGTCTTTTTAAAGCCGTCGATATCTTTAATAACTTGAAGAATTTTATGTGTTGGAAAATGCGTCAAGATATATGAATCAATTTCGTAGGGCACTTCATTTTCGCTGAGCAAGCTTTCTTTTTTACAGGAAGCTGTAGAAAATACTAGCATCAAAGCAAGCAAAATCAGTGGATATGTTTTGTTTTTCATGACTTTTAATGTGTTAGTAATCAATACGTATGAACTTACCTTTTAATGTAAATTCTAGTTCTAAACCATTGTCTAACTTAACTTCTTGGTGCTTCCGTTCTTTTTCCCATTCGGTAATGCTGTTATTTGGATAATTTAACTTCATATACTCATTGATTTTGTTGGGAATAACAGTCTCAGGCAGTGCGGATTTGCTTTCAAGCTTTTTAACTTGGAATTTCCTGTCAAATTCCAGCTTGGTTTTGTCATTTAATTTCACTTCATATTCCTTGAAAATTCCCTCATAATCTATCTCAGCCACAGCTATTTGTTGAGTGGGAAAATGTGTTTTGATATAATTTTGTATTTCTGCCGGTAGATTAGCTGCCGGAATAACTTTGTCTTGTGCCAACGTAATCACAGGCATCAAGAATAGTATGAATAAAAATAGGCTTGTGCTTTTGTTTATTGTTTTCATGATTTATTTTTTTGATGATACAAATTTAAGGCGTATACATTTATTTGATATGCTTACAAACTCTAATTTGTACAAAATATTTTATGGCTTGAAATTTTAACATAAACTTAATGAATAATAGAATTAAGCAGCCTAAAATCTGTTATTCACTTAGTTTATTATTTATAAGCCCTTGGATTATAATTTTTTATGAGATTTTGTAAGATTATAATTTGCTATTCACATAAGCAACTCGGGTATCGAGCCAATCAAATACTTTTTGAAGGTCTTCTTCAGAATTTCCACTTGAACCTCGATTGCCCCAAATTTCATGGTCTCTTTCTAAGCTTGGACCTATGATTTCGGCATACAAGCTCATATATTCCTTCAATTCATCGTATTTATGATGAATAAACTCCTCCCATTTATCTTTAAAAAGGGCTTTCATATGTGGTGAGTTGAAAATCTTTTCAAAAAACTCTGAACCCGGTTTCATACCCCAAAATAATGGAGTTTCTGCAGTAGCCAAATCGTAATGCGTAAAGGTCTGGCTATAGCCGAAAGCCCAGTCAAAATCCCAAATAATACCCATTTGATATTTTTCTCCAAGCGGTTTATTCATATAGGTGCTACGCGGGATATTAATTTCTTGATTAAGTGTTAACTGATAGACTATCATATAGTTAATAAATGCCGTATCATCAAAATAATTAAGAAAATCATTATTCGGGAAGCTATCGTCAAATACCAAAGCTTCGAGCTGTTCGAAATCAGCTTTCATTTTATCGAATAATGTTGCTGTCATATTCTTGCTTTTCGGATGCTGTATCATTATAGGTAATCCATAAGCTGAAGATTCAAATTGCCAATCTTCGTCCAAAGTTTCATCCAGTTCAAATAGCCAGCCATTTTCACCTATATCAATTCTTCCTTCTCCGACTTCTTTGTGCTCGGTAAATGCATAAACCCCTTGGAGTTCACCATTTACATAGAGTTCTACCGGTATAATGTGGTTTGTATAAGCTATGTCGAGTAAATGTGCGGTTTTAAATGGAATTGAATTATATAGCATGCTTCCATCCAGATATTCGGCTAGTAAAATCCAATCACGATAAGCGGGAAGACCAAATAGTGAAGCTTTTTCGGCTAATTTTATTCGAAACGGTTTCTTGGGCATGCCCCAGCTGTTATTTCCTCTACCACGAATTTCCATTTCTCCCGCAAAATTATCTTCGGAATTCTTGCCCCTAATCACTATGGAGCCATTGATGTAGTCCGTTTTAGTAATATCTTCAATTTGGTTCTCATCAAATAAATTAATATAAATACGAGGAAGCAGCGTTTCTGTAGTATCTGCCCAGTTAACTGAAATATTGTATGTGTTTTTCGAGCCATCTTCGGCTGTTACCGCATACTGTAAAGGCAGGTGATATTTATTTGAAGTATGGTTTGATTGTTGTTCCAGCTCATCAATAAAAACAGCAACACCATTATGTTCAAAACTCGCCACGAAATCCATGCCTATAGCAAAATGAGGAATATCCAGATGGATGAAATTCCTGGAAATTTGGGCTTCTACACTTTCTTTTAAAATGGGATTTAGCGATGATTCCAAAACAAAACTTGTTATCTTTTTGTCATTGGAAATAAAATGATATTCATTTTTAGTACAAGAAAGAATAAATCCAAAAGCAAGAATAATAAGGAGACTAAAAGGTTTTTTCATGAATTTGATATGATTTTCAACTCTTCGCAATTGATTTCAAGATAAATTAAGCCTTGGCACACTTTGTTAGTACGTGAAGGCCGAATAGTAAACAGACTACAAAATTAACTAAATCCGATGTATTATAAAATTAAGCAGCTTTGATTTATTTTTTGAGGTCTGCCTTAAAAAGTTTTTTACCTTTGCATATAGATATTTTGAATCAAATACTGAGTGATGATGGAAGAATATGAAAATTTCGAGAGAAGGGATGGAGTTTTTTCTCGTGCAATCAGAGCTGGTAAAAGGACTTATTTTTTTGATGTGAAACTGACTCGCAATGATGAAAAATACCTTACGATTACCGAAAGTAAAAGGCGGTTCAGTAATGATCAGGGGAAGTTTTTTTATGAAAAACACAAGTTGTTCTTATACAAAGAAGACTTTGAAAAGTTTTTAAAGGGGCTTAATGATTCGCTGTATTTCATTGAAACCGGCGAAGAGCCGGAAGATATTGAGGATGATGCTTCGAACTCATCTGAAAAGGAAGAGGAATCCTCAACGGATGAATAGTTAAAAGAAATTTTACATATGCCAAAGACCTAAGCCTAAACTTTTGGTCTTTTAAAATGAATAGGGTTCTGTAAACAACACAATAAAGTGAATAGAATCCCTGTTTAATTTAAGATACGTAAACACTAAATTTAAAGCTGCCATAAACCGTAGCCAACAATAAATATATAGAATTTTTATATGGGTAAAACCATTGCCATAGCAAACCAAAAAGGTGGAGTAGGAAAAACCACAACAGCCATTAACTTGGCTGCCAGTTTAGCTATTTTAGAATTTAAAACACTTATAATCGATGCGGATCCACAAGCAAACGCCACTTCAGGCCTTGGCTTTGATCCAAAAACCATCGAAAACAGTATTTACGAGTGTATCATTGAATCGATACAGCCTGCAGAAGTTATTACCGAAACTTCCACGCCAAACTTATTCCTGTTACCTGCTCATATCGACTTGGTGGGAGCCGAAATCGAAATGATAAACCTTCCTGACAGGGAGAAAAAGATGTTGAATGTCATTGAAAAGGTGAAAGATGATTACGAGTTTATAATTATTGACTGTTCACCTTCGCTTGGCTTGATAACCATCAATGCATTAACAGCAGCCGATTCGGTTATTATTCCCGTTCAGTGCGAATATTTTGCACTGGAAGGGCTTGGTAAACTGTTGAATACCATTAAGATTGTGCAATCACGACTGAATCCGGACTTGGATATTGAAGGTATATTGCTTACCATGTTTGATACGCGCTTGCGTTTGTCACGCCAAGTGGTTGAAGAAGTGAAAACACATTTTCAGCAAATGGTATTTGACACAATCATTAATAGAAATACGCGTTTGAGCGAGGCTCCTAGTCATGGGGAAACGATTATAATGCATGATGCTGCAAGTACAGGTGCAGTGAACTATCTAAATCTTGCAAGAGAAATTTTACGTAAAAACAATCTTGTAGATGATAAATTCGGAGGAAAATAATTTGAGTAAAGAAAATCCATCAAAAGCAAAGAAAAGAGGCTTGGGAAGAGGCTTGGATGCCATCCTGCAAAGCCCCGAAACTGATATCACTTCAGCAGATATTTCCGGTAATTATGTAGCCGGTGCCGTTGCTGAAATTTCTGTAGAAAAAATTGAAGCCAATCCCTTTCAGCCGCGAATTGAATTTGATGATATGGCATTAAGGGAATTAGCTGCCTCCATCAAATCTCAAGGGGTGGTGCAGCCCGTAACAGTACGTAAGTTGGGATTCGATAAATACCAACTTATTTCGGGCGAAAGAAGACTGCGTGCCACTAAATTAGCCGGGCTCGATACCATTCCCGTTTTTATTAGAGTGGCAAATGATGAGCAAATGCTGGAAATGGCGCTTATCGAAAATATTCATCGTGAAAACTTAAATGCCATTGAAATAGCTATTTCCTATCAGCGATTAATTGATGAATGTCAACTAACTCAAGAGCAATTGAGTGATCGGGTAGGTAAAAATAGAACTACGATTGCCAACTTCTTACGCTTGTTAAAGCTGCCTGCCGAAGTACAGGTTGCATTGCGTGACGGACATATATCCATGGGACATGCACGCGCATTAATTGGATTAGAAAGCACAAAAGATCAGTTGATTGTTCTGCAAAGAATCGTTGACGAAGAATTGAATGTACGCAAGGTCGAAGCGATAGTTCGGAAAATCAATTTTCCTGAGACCGAGGAAAAGCCTGTTTCTAAGAATGTGGTTCCTGCAGTTTATAAACAGCAACTGCATGCACTTTCCGAACAGCTAAATACCAAGATGGATATTCGCAGAAATGCCCATGGCAAAGGAACAATAAGCCTGCGATTTAGTAATGATGCCGAGCTGGAACGTATTTTTGATGCATTGATAAAAAGAAATTCTTAATGCGCCTTGCTGCAGTCATAGCTTCCTTGTTTTTCTTAATCCTTTCAACTCCATCACAGGCACAGAGTAAAAAGGATGATGGTGCCGATTCTTTGGCTGCAATAAAACTGCATTCGCCACACAAAGCATCGATATACTCCGCTGTGTTGCCGGGCTTAGGGCAGGCATACAATAAAAAATACTGGAAAATACCCATTGTATATGCCGGTGTTGGAACGATAACGTATTTTGCATTGGATAATCGTAAGGAATTTCGAATCGCTAAAGAAGCATTCAACTATGTATCCGGAGAACATGATTATCCAATCGATAATAAATATGTGGGGCGCTATTCTGCTTCCGATTTGATTACAATTAGAGATTATTATCGTCGAAATATGGAGCTGAGCTGGATTTTACTTGGCGCCTGGTACCTGTTAAATATTGTAGATGCCACGGTAGATGCACACCTATTCTATTACGATGTTTCGGATGAGCTGAGCCTGGAGTTGTTTCCGGTGACACCAAATCCGATTGAAATGCCGATTTACAGCTATTCCCCAAAAGCAAATTTCTTCACTTTAAAATTTTCGTTATAAATTGAAACAACTTAAAATAGCCATATTAGGCGATGGAAAAATGGGTAAAATGATCCGTCAACTTGCTGTCGAACAAGGACATAATCTTGGCTGTATCATTGATAATGAATCTGATTGGAAAACTAAAGCTGCCGAATTGAAATCTTGCGATGTCGCTATCGATTTCAGTATTCCTGCTACTGCTTTTGATAATTTATCTCGATGTTTTGCATTAAAACTTCCCATAGTAATAGGTACAACCGGTTGGTACGACCGTATGGAGGAGGTGCGCAATTTATGCATGGAAAATAATGCAAGCTTGTTTTATGCACCCAATTTTTCGCCGGGTATGAATATTGTATTTCATCTTAATCGACAATTAGCTAAATCGCTGAATGGCTTGGGATATTCATTCCGACTTGAAGAAAAACATCATATTCATAAGTTGGATGCACCAAGTGGGACTGCCATTCAACTTGCAAATGATATTATAAATGCACAAGATGAATTGTCTGCATGGGAAATTGCGGAAACAGCGCAAATAGCTCAAAATATATTACCTGTTTTCGTGAGCCGCGAAGGCGAAGTGAATGGTTATCATAGCGTTGAAGCAGTTTCAAATGTTGATATGATACGCTTGAGCCATGAAGCTTTCAGCAGAGAAAGCTTTGCATTGGGCGCAATAAAAGCTGCAGAATTTGTGGTAGATAAAAAAGGGATTTTTACAATGACTGATTTATTGCAGTTGTCCGATACGAAGTAAAATTTTCAAATAACTATATAGATATGCAAATAAAGCCAATGCTATAGAATTCTATTTATTTGATTATGAATAATTAACTCAAAACTTTAGTCGCATAATGGCAAGTTTTTTAAATTCGCAAAAATTTTAAATATGCTGCAACTTATAATCATTATTCCTTTATTGCTCGGTATTCCTACAGTTTTTGCATGGAAACTGTTTGAAAAAGCAAACCGAAAAGGATTTTATGCTCTGATTCCATTTTTTAATTTGTATGTCTTTCTGCAAATAATCAAAAAGCCGTTTTGGTGGTATATTTTACTTCTGGTTCCCTTTATTAATATCTTTGTTTATATGCTGATGCTCATTGAGTTAATCAGATGTTTTGGTAAAGAACAGCTTTGGGAACAGTTTGTTGCAGTAGTTTTTCCGATTATATATCTTCCGTATCTTTCATTTCAAGATGTATCGTATCGTGACCCTACAACAATTGAAAAAGTCAAGAAAGGACCGGTCCGTGAGTGGCTTGATGCAATAATTTTTGCGGTTGTTGCAGCTACAATCATTCGAACATTTATGTTTGAAGCATATACCATTCCTACCTCCAGTATGGAAAAATCTTTATTGGTTGGTGATTTCTTGTTTGTCAGTAAAATGGCATACGGTCCACGCCTTCCCAATACTCCGATAGCATTTCCATTTGTTCATCATACCTTGCCATGGAGTCAGACTGCTTCATCCTATGTCGAATGGATTAAATGGCCCTATTACAGATTTCCGGGCATGGGCGAAATAAAACGAAATGATGCAGTAGTATTTAATTACCCTGATGGAGACACGGTAAGTCTTCGTTTTCAAAGTAATGTAAGCTATTATCAATTAGTACGTCAATACGGAAGGAGTAGGGTGTGGTCGGATGAGCGGAATTTTGGTAAAATAGTGGCGCGCCCTGTTGATAAACGGGAAAATTATATTAAACGTTGTGTCGGAATGGCAGGTGATACCATTGAAATAGTGGAAGGGGAGTTATTTGTCAATGGAAAGCCCAATCCCGTGCAAGGAACTCTGCAGTTTCGCTATCATGTGATTACCGACGGCTCGATTTTGAATCAACGATTGCTTGATAAATACAATATCACGGAAGGTAGAAGCGGGAATTTGCCCGGCGAATATTTGTTTTGGATAAGTGATGAAGTAGCCAACGAACTGAAAGCATTGAATTATGTAAAATCAGTTGAAAAACTGCTCGATAAGCCTGGGCAGCGGTCGGATGAAATTTTCCCGAACAGTGATTTATACTCATGGAATGTGGATAATTTTGGTCCTTTATATATCCCTCAAGAAGGTGTTAGCGTTGACTTAAACTTGCAGACTTTGCCGCTTTATAGGCGAATTATTGAAGCTTATGAAGGGAATACGCTTGAAATTGACAAGGCGGGTAATATATTGATTAACAATAAAATAGAAACTACATATACGTTCAAAATGAACTACTATTGGTTGATGGGAGATAATCGACATAATTCAGCTGACTCAAGGATGTGGGGTTTTGTACCTGAAGACCATGTGGTTGGAAAAGCAGTTTTTGTATGGCTTTCGCTGGATAAAGAAAAGTCCTTATTTGGTGGTAAACTACGATGGAATAAGTCCATGCGTGTAGTTAAATAATCAGCATGTATTAAATAAATAATTATAAATATTAAGTGTCCTATTTATGAAAAAAGCAATTTTAGAAACATCAAAAGGCAGGATGGTTATCGAACTTTTTGAAGATGATGCACCCGCTACTGTGGCAAACTTTGTAAAATTAAGTGAATCCGGATTTTATAATGGATTGACTTTTCATCGTGTGATTCCTGATTTTGTAGTACAAGGGGGCTGCCCGATAGGAAATGGAACGGGTGGACCGGGATATACTATTCCATGCGAGCTGGATGGCGAAAAGCAATATCACGACAGAGGAGTATTATCCATGGCACATGCCGGAAGAAATACCGGAGGATCACAGTTTTTTATTTGTCATAACAGAGAAAATACTGCCCACCTTGACAGAAATCATACAGTTTTTGGTAAAGTAATCGAAAATGTAGATGTGATAGATGAGATTAGGGCAGGGGATAAGATTGTGAAAATAGAAATTTCGGAAGAATAATTTTCAACGCATTACCAAATGCTGTTTAAGTGTAAAAAGCTGATAGCCAAATTATTACTATCAGCTTTTTTGTTTCACCTTTAATGATGGTATTATTTCTTTTCGGCAAGGAACGATTTGTAAACCCATCCTGCAGCAATTGCTCCGGCAATTGGTACAAGAATAAACAGCCAAAGTTGTCCTACATAATCTCCACCGGCGAAAACAGCTTGTGAAATACTACGAGCGGGATTTACGGATGTGTTTGTTACCGGAATGCTGATGAGGTGAATAAGTGTCAACATCAAACCGATTGCCAAGCCGGCAAAGCCTTTTGGAGCGCGAGAATCTGTTGCCCCCATGATGACGATTAAGAACATGAACGTCAATACAAACTCAATAACAACAGCGGACAAAACAGTATAACCATGAGGTGATAAGTGCCCGTAGCCGTTGGCGGCAAATGCGCCTGCTTTGCTGTTATCAATGGCAAAGTCTGAATTGCCTGAAGCAACAATATAAATTACAAATGCAGCAACTAATGCACCCAAAATTTGAGAAATGATATAAGGTACTACTTCTTTTGAGCTGGTACGTCCACCGGCTAAAAGACCAAGGGTTACGGCAGGATTAAAATGAGCTCCGGAAATATGACCGAGTCCATAAGCACCCACCAAAACCGTTAAACCGAATGCCAAGGCAACACCGGCATATCCAATGCCTAAACCGGGTATGCCGGCAGCCAACACTGCGCTTCCGCAACCTCCGAGTACAAGCCCGAAAGTGCCGAGAAATTCTGCTAAATTCTTTTTCATAAGATCTAAAAATTTGATTATTAATGGATTGAATTGTTGTAATTATTAATGTGAAGTATATATTTATCAAGATTACAAAGCTCAAAAAACGTGATTAAATGTGCAATAATCTCTTAATTGAAAGACAAATTTAATATAATTTACTTCTATAATGAAAATCGAATCAATTATAAACAAATAATTGGCATGAAATATGTTAAAATATCGCTGAAAGTATAAACTTTAAATATGAAACCTGCTTAATTCATGAATTTAATTTTGAGAAAATTTGAGGCATGAGCTGTGAAGCTGTAGCCAACTACCGCGAACAACTCATAACGTAAAAATTGCCAAAATTAAATCAAAATTCATTTCGTAATCAACACGTTTTAAATTACTACTAAAAACTCCAAACGCTATGATTAACTGCTTGTTACGATAAAGTTAGATTGTTAAGCTTATGAATTGGTGAATTATGCTGGGAAAATTGAGGTATTCAATTGAATGCACAAAATCATATGGGAAATTGTACTTTTGTTGCAATTGAATTGCATTTACTTTTGTAAGAATTAAAGAAACTTTATGGATATTCGCTCACTATTTAAAAAATTACTTCCTTTTATCAAGCCTTATAAGCATCTGATATTCTACACCTTGCTACTTACTTTAATAGGCTCGTTTGCTGCACAGATAAATGCATATGTATTGCGATTTACGGTTGACAGCATCAGTGATATGATGCTTGAAGGTAAAATGCTGCATGAAGGTTTTAGGCTGCTGTTAATAATTACAATCATTTTACTTTCAAAAGAAATTATTTATGCCGGTATTCAATTTGGGCAAAAGTTTTTTGGAGAAAAATTGCGTATTCTCATTGCTCGTGACTTATCACAAACCATTGTAGAGCGTATTTTAACTTATCGTATGGCTTTTTTCACTTCCGGTGAAAACGAAAGCGGAAAACTTCAAACTCGAATTGATTGGGGTATAAGCGGATTGACTCGTATGGTACAGAATTTCTTCATTGATGTATTACCCTTGTTTGCCAATGCTGCTGTAGCATTAATTGTGATGTTTTCTGCCAATTTTTATGTAGGGCTTGTTGGTCTTTGTATTATTCCCATTTACTTTTTTATTAGTCAGCGACAAGCTGTCAAATTAGGAGGATTCAGGAGAAGAATGCGTGGCTATCGCGAAACAAAAAACAACCAAATCATTAATATAATAAATAGCATTCTTGTTATTAAGTCCTTTGTACGTGAGCCGATCGAAGCTGAGAAACAATGGCAAATACAATATGATATGACTGAAAATCAGCTCCAAACGCGTAAAACATCGTATATGTTTAATAGCTTGAAGAGTTTTGTGGAGCAGATTGGGGTGGTCATTATAATTATTCTTACAGCCTATTTGGTTTTAAGCGGTCAAATGACAATTGGTGCAATTATGTTTCATATTATGTTGTTTAATAATGTGACAGCTCCAATCAGGCAGTTGCATCGGATTTATGATGATATGAATGATGCGCTGATTTATTCTGAAAGCTTTTTTGAAATTATTGAGGCGGATCATGAGCAAGAACAAAGCGGTGATTATATCCCTGAGAAACTTGTAGGAAAATTGGAGCTGAGAAATGTCAGTTTTACATATCCAAATGGGAATGTAGCACTTAGGAATGTGAGTTTTAGTGTTCAACCCAATAAAATTACGGCTTTAGTTGGTTTAAGCGGTGCAGGCAAGAGCACTGTTGTAAACTTGCTGGATAAGTTTTATGAACCAACTTCCGGGCAGATTTTCATTGATGGAGTTGATATTAGCGAATATAATACGGAATATTTACGTAATAATATCGGACTTGTTCTTCAAAAGAACCATATTTTCAAAGGCACCATAGCCGAAAATATCTTGTATGGTAAGATAGATGCAAGTATGGATGATGTGATTGAAGCCGCCAAGAAGGCATATATTCACGATCAAATTATGGAGTTGCCGGCGCAATATGACTCGGATGCCAGTCAATTATCAGGAGGTCAACAACAGCGTATTGCCATTGCCCGTATGTTCATTAAAAATCCTCCTATTATTTTCTTGGATGAACCTACAGCCAATCTTGATGCAATTGCCACAGAGCAAGTAAAAAACAGCCTTGATGCCATCAAAGAGAACAGAACTGTAATTATCATTTCACATAGTATCTCACAAATCATCGATGCTGAGCATATCGTAGTGCTTCAAAAGGGGAGGCTGGTGGAAAGTGGTACGCATGAGGAGCTTCTCAAGCAAAAAGGTGAATACCATCAAATATTCAATGCAATGGCAAACAGCTTGAATTTTGATAAAATAAAAGATTCTTTGGAAAATTAATAAATCACTTAAAAGCTTAGTTTTAAAAAATCGGCTAGCACTTATTGATTTGTATAACTACTTTTAAATCTTCCGTTAAATGTCTGCCAATCTGTTGTTTTAAACGCGTTTTTTCCAAAATAATGGATGACGGGCTCAAATTTATCGGCAGGAAAATATCCGGGCACAACGGTTATTACTTTTAAGTCTTCATCCATGAATACATAAGAAGGGTAGGACATTTTTCCGTTCATTAACACTTGGGCAAGCTGATGCGAGCTTCTTTTTTGCCCGGCCTTTGCATTAATATATTGTCTGCCTTGAAAAGTGACGGTATCTTGACGTTCAGCATTGAACTTCACTGCATAAAAGTTTTCACTGATATATTTTGCAATGATAGGATCGCTGAAGGTAGTGTTATCCATTTTTGTACACCAGCCACACCAGTCCGTATACATATCAATAAGTAACTTTTTGGGTTGTTCGGCTGTTTTTACAAGGGCTTCTTCAAAGCTGAGCCATTCAATTTTATCTTGTGCCGTCAGGCTTAATGATAAAGGAATAAATAATAGGAAAAATATGATTTTTTTCATGGTTTTAATATTTCGTAAATCGTTCAATTTCTCTTTTTGTATCTCTCTTTTTCAGGTCTTCTCGTTTATCGTAATGGTGCTTTCCTCTGGCAAGAGCAATTTCGAGTTTGGCTCTTCCGTTTTCATCGATAAACAACTCAGTAGGAACAATGGTAAAGCCTCTTTCTTTTACACGCGTAGAAAGTTTTTTCAATTCTCGCTTATTCATCAATAATTTTCGATCGCGTTTTGGCTCATGGTTATAATGCGTTCCAAATCTATATTCGGCAATATGCATTTCTTTTACAAATAGCTCTGAGCCATGATAAGCACAATAAGCTTCATTTAGGCTTACTTTTGCTTCGCGGATACTTTTAATCTCTGTTCCTTGCAATACAATTCCGGCAGTGAATGTTTCAAGAATGAAATATTCAAAGCTGATTCTGCGATTTTTTATGCGAATATTATTACTCATATGTATAAGGCGCAAAGATACATCAAACAAAGATTAACAACCAAAAGCAAAAGTAATCATCAATGCTATATAGTCGAGCAATTTAATATATGTCCATATCTCGTTTCAATAGAAACAACTCAGATTTGTTTTTGTTTTCTTCAATCACAAAAGCAATAAATGTGCCATCCGCTGACCAAGATGCATTTTTTATGGGATACTTGCTGTAAACTAATGGAGTAAACTCATTTTCGTTGATTTTTATTTCTACCAACCAATAGGCTTTTTCGTTAGATGCCGTACAAACAATTTTATTTTGACTTTTGCTCCATCCGGCATAAGAAAGCTGTAAAGTATCATGTTGAATAAGTTGTTTATTCAGGCCATCCCATCCTATGATATGGATTGTACCATCCGGAACTCCATATTGATTAGAGCTGTGGTAGCTGATTTTACTGCCGTTTGCCGACCATTTCGGGTATTCAATATTTTGCTCTGATTCTGTTAGAAAGTTGAGGTTATCATATCTAAAATCAAATGTCATCAGCTGGTAATGCTTATCAATATCACGTTTGCCGGCAGCACATAAAATATTACCGGTAATATTAAATACCGGATTTTTAACTTCTATATTCCGAAGTAAAATTTTGTGCAATTTTTTATCGCTTCCCGGAAAAATTTCAAGTTTGTTCATGGAATTCTGTTGCTGCACAGCAAGCATGCTCATATTATCAGGATGTGGTGCGGGCATCAAGAAGTTATCCGCATAGCTTTTCAGTTCAAAAATGCTGTCAGTTTGATTCAGCTCAATGAAATATATGGCTGATTGCCCATCTGTCCAGCTCTCAAAGTATAAGCAGTTGCTATCGAAAGAAAAGACCGGATTTTTAATATTTTTAGTGCCTTCAGTCAGCTGAATGAGTTCTATATCGCTGATTGCCAGTGGTTGTGCCTTAGAAGCTTTCAAGGCAACAAGCAGAAGCATTACTAATATGTTTCGAACTACTAAATTCATGAAGATCAACCGATTATTATTATTTAACTACTTTGTAAAGCTTGTCATGCAAAAATCAAACCATTTTTTTTGATACTAACATTAGATTTTGTTGGGTATTGCTTCATCATTGTAAATACTTGCACCAAACAATGCGAAATCATATTTTACCGGATCATGCGGGTCAAATAATTTAAGGTTCTCAGTAAGTTCAACTGCAGCTTTCCAGTCGTCTTGTTTTCTTTGCAGCAAGCCTAATTTTCGTGCAGTCCTTCCTACATGCAAGTCAAGTGGACAAATCAAGTCGGCGCTGCTTATGCCATTCCACAAACCAAAATCGACTCCCATATTGTCGCTTCGCACCATCCATCTTAAAAACATATTTATCCGCTTTGCTGCCGAGCCTTTCGATGGGCGTGCTATATGTTTGTAGGTGCGTTTTAAATGAGGAAACGAAAAAATAAACTCAAAAACAGCATGAAGGGCGGCAAATGCTCCTCCTTTTTGAAATCCTTGCGTAAATAATTGCTCCATCCCGCCATAATCTTTATATAAATGTGCTAATGCAAGCATAATTGTTTGGCAGTCATCACCATTAAAGGTGCGATGTTTAAAATCTTGGAATACTTCAAATTCTTTTTCGCTTGCATGCATAATGAAGTTGTAAGGCTCAAAATCCATTCGTTGCATCAGCTCTTTCGATTTGTTAATGATGGTTTTACGTTGTCCCCACGCCAAAATTGCAGCAAGGAAGCCTGCTATTTCTATATCTTCTTTTTGAGTAAACATATGTGGTATTTGGATGGGGTCATCATGTATAAAATCTGATGAGTTATAGCGTAAATAGGCTTCATCCAAATATGTTTTCAGGGCTTCATTCATGCTGCAAATGAACAAAAAAAAGCCACTTCAAGCAATATGAAGCGGCTTTTAACGGGTTTTGGTTCAAATCAATTAGAAAACTCTAATATTTTTATTTTGTTTGCTTACTTCACTTCAACTACATTCGCCATTCCTGTAGTCAAAGCTTCTTCGTTCATTGGGATTAGATGATGATATCTTTCCGGCAATGATACTTTTAAGCCTTTAATCACATTTTCAATTTTAACTATTGGCTTTACTTTAAGGAATCCACCAAGAATAATCATGTTGAAAATTCTCACATTCCCCATTTCTGAAGCAAGACGCAATCCTTCAATTTGAAATACTCTGATATCTTTCCTTTCGGGATGACGTGTAATACCGTTGGGGTCGTACAATAGTAATCCGCCGGGTTTTACAGCAGATTCAAATTTATCCATTGAAGGTTGATTCAGTATAATTGCAGTATCAAATCTGGTTAAAATGGGGGAGCTGATTCTTTCGTCACTAACGATTACGATTACGTTTGCTGTGCCTCCTCTCATTTCGGGTCCATAAGATGGCATCCAGCTTACTTCTTGATCTTGCATCATACCGCTATATGACAATATCATCCCCATTGAAAGGACACCTTGCCCGCCAAATCCGGCTATAATAATTTCTTCGGTCATGGTTTAAATATTTTTTAGATTATTTTTTTTCGACCAATTCGCCATCAACTTTGATATCGCCCAGTGGATAATAGGGGAACATATTTTCTTCCATCCAAGTGTTGGATTGAACAGGTTCCATTTTCCATCCGGAGTTACAGTTTGAGACAACTTCGACAAATGATATGCCGGGTTTGTTCGCAACTTGATTTTCAAAAGCTTTCTTAATGGCTCTTTTGGTTCTTCGTACTGCTGCGGGTGTATGTACAGCTTGTCGTGTTACAAAATAAGTGCCTGGGAGCTGTGCTACCAGTTCTGTAATTTTAAGGGGGTTACCCATTGTTTCAACTGAGCGACCGTAGGGTGAGGTGGATGACTTCATCCCGGGTAGGGTAGTAGGAGCCATTTGACCTCCTGTCATTCCGTAAATTCCGTTATTGATAAATACTATAACGATTCTTTCGCCTCTGTTACACGCGTGGATTGTTTCGGCTGTACCGATTGCGGCAAGGTCGCCATCGCCTTGATAGCTAAATACAATTTTATTGGGGTAAACCCTTTTTATTCCGGTAGCAACTGCGGGAGCTCTTCCGTGTGCAGCTTGTACCATATCAATATTCATGAACTCATATGCTAGCACTGAACATCCAACCGGTGCAATACCGATGGTTTTTTCTTCCAGACCAAGCTCTTCAATTACTTCCATGGTGATACGGTGTGCCGTACCATGTCCGCAACCGGGGCAATAACTGAGAACATTGTCAGTCATTAGATCTGTTTTTGTATAAACCAGATTCTCCGGCTTAATGATATCTTCTATTGTTATTGTTGACATAGCTTATTCTCCTATAATTTTTTCTTCCAATGCTTCTAGTACTTCCTCAGGCGTATGCACGATTCCTCCAAAACGTCCAAAGTGTTCAACTTTGGAGCAGCCTTTTACGGCTAGTTTTACGTCTTCAACCATTTGCCCTGCACTCATTTCAACTGCCATCCAACCCTTAACTCCTTTTTTACAGAATTCTTCAATTTGTTTGGTAGGGAAGGGGAAAAGGGTAATCAAGCGGAACAATCCTAATTTAATTCCTTTTTCTCGTGCCAGCTGTACGGTTTTTTGCGCTACTCTGGCGCTTGAGCCGTAAGCTACAATGATGTATTCGGCATCATCACACTGAATGGTTTCATAGCGAACTTCATTCTTGGCGATTTCGGCATATTTTCTCTGCAGATGGTGGTTATGCTCTTCCATCTTACGTGAGTCAAGGTCGAGAGAGGTAATAATGCGGCGTTCGGTGCCTCTTTTCTTACCTGTGGTAGCCCATTTGTACTTTTCAGCTACTTCCTCATCGCTCAAACGTGGCATTTGCTCAAATAATCTAACTTTTTCCATCATTTGCCCAATAACTCCATCTGATAAGATGAGTACAGGGATACGATATTTGAACGCTAATTCAAAGCCGTCTTTTACAAAATCCGACATCTCTTGTACGGAGGCAGGTGCTAAAACGATTTGTTTGTAATCGCCATGTCCACCACCTTTCACACTTTGAAAATAGTCGGCTTGTGAGGGCTGAATGGTACCTAATCCCGGACCACCGCGCACCACGTTGGCATATACACAAGGGAGCTCGGCTCCTGCAATATATGAAATGCCTTCTTGTTTTAAACTCA
>CAZDWA010000004.1:29632-69287 GCA_964509065.1 uncultured Lentimicrobiaceae bacterium | reverse complement strand
ACTGTAAAGCAAGACCCTCTGATTAAAACTTACACACTTAATGGGATAGTGTCAAATTATATAGGGAATCCTCCATGATATTCCTTATTTATCTTTCCAATTCCACCATTTTAGTTTTTCATTATCGTGTTGATCATGTGGTGTTTCGGCAAAATATACGGCACATCTAAAAACATAAAGTAAACACTTGTCTTGAACGCAATTTGCAAATTGGTTTGACTTATTGTAAAGTTCTTGTGGGTCTTTGCCTTTTAAATCGTCAATTTGTGTAATACCGATATTGTATAAATCTGTTGCAATAGATTTCCCGACACCCGGAATTTTTGTGAGCGCTTTTAGTATTTGTGCTGCCTTCATTTCCCATTCATTACTAATAAATTGGACGTCCACTCTGCAGCCATTCATTATATTTTGGATCTGACAATATTTTCTTGTTGTCCAACTGTCGTAATACATTATCACGGTATAAATTCCGTGAAAGTCCGTATTTTAATCGAATGGTCATGCTGTTGCCCGATAAATCGGTTCCGTTATTATTTTTATAGTTTACAAAATTATAACGTGCTTCGATGCCGATATAGCTGCGGTTTTTAAAATATTTCCTGTAGCCTATTCCCGGATTCAGATTTAGTGAATTTATGGTTTTTGTTACGCGGTTCGGGTCATTGGCAGTCCCGATGTTTATGGCATCAAAGCCATCCCAGCCGATCGCTCCCAAAATATTTATTTCATGCGATTTGTGCTTTACTAATTCATATCCCAAATCAAGTCCGATAAAGCCACCAAAAAAATGGGTGGTGCTATAAATTGAATCATCTTTTTGGACGAGATAAGTATTGGGTGACTTTACAAACTTAAACTCCATGATTGCGTCCACCAACAGCTTTTTATACTTGGCACCGCCTTGGAATCCTAATATGGGGTGGGAACCAAGGATGTTTAACTTGCCATTTGGTATCCATACTCCTGAATAAATCGAAAAGTGCCCGTCGGGCCATCTGCTATATCTGTCTACCGCCTGTTCGTAATCTTCTTTTATCTTGGTATCTTCTAGGCTACTGTCTTGCAATCTGAAAAATATTTCATCATAATTGTTTGCGTAAAAGTCAAGGAAAAACGATTCTAATTCCGAATTTTCATCTTCATTTTTGAGTTTTACAGCAAGCTCTTGTGTGAATGTGTCAAACGAATTATCTATTGGTTGTGTCCAATAATAATTGCCATAAAAGACTTTGTTTATAATCCTTTGTTCTTCTCTATAAATGGATAAATAATTAATTATCGGAATTTTATCGTATATGCTTTCATTTAAGGTGTCTGCATTGATTGCCAATAGTATTTTGGTACGTAATAAGGCTTCGTTCATCCCGCATCGGCTTTCCCAATAGTTGATTATGGCCGAAAGGGTGTCCATATTGTTTTTTTCAAAATGTTCGGGAATCAAAAAGGTGCTATTGTAGATGATATCATTACAAGAAATGTATTTCTTTGTCATCAGATCTTCAACATCTTGTGTATATGCCTTTGAAACTAATAAGGCTGTAAGCAGAATTATAAGATATCGTTTCATTTTCTAGGATTTAGTATGCTCGATAATTTGTTGGAATTGCAAAATCAAATGGATTTCATGTTTCTATGCTGTTTTATTAGCTTAAAAATCTACTGGATTTTTACCATAAAATCATTGAATATAAAGCTGTTATCTTAATTATTTAACTGCATATTTTTCGTGTATATACTCATCGATATGTTTGGCAGCATTGCGTCCTGCGCCCATTGCCAAAATAACTGTTGCTGCACCGCTTACTGCATCTCCTCCTGCAAATACCCCTTCGCGGGAGGTTTGTCCTGTATCTTCTTCGGTAATAATACCTCCCCAGTGCTTGGTATCAAGTCCCGGCGTGGTTGTGGCTATTAGGGGGTTGGGAGAGGTGCCTAACGACATAATAACCACATCACACATTATATCAAACTCAGAGCCTTTCACTTCAATCGGTCTTCTCCTACCACTTTCATCGGGTTCACCCAGCTCCATTTTTATGCATCGCAGCCCTTTCACCCAGCCACTTCCGTTGTCCAGCACTTCTGTTGGGTTGTTTAACAGATGAAAAATAATGCCTTCTTCTTTTGCGTGGTGCACCTCTTCTGCTCTTGCGGGAAGTTCTTTTTCACTCCTTCTGTACACTAAATACACTTCTGCGCCCAATCGGCGGGCTGAACGTGCTGCATCCATGGCCACATTTCCACCGCCTACCACAGCTACTCGTCGTCCTACATATACAGGTGTGTCATATTCTTCATCATATGCCTTCATAAGATTGATGCGTGTAAGGAATTCGTTTGCCGAGACGACCCCATTTAGGTTTTCACCAGCTATATTCATGAACTTTGGCAGTCCTGCCCCCGAGCCAATAAACACAGCATGATAGCCTTCCTCGTCAAGCAGCTGATCAATGGTAATGGTTCGCCCTACAATTACGTCGGTTTCTATTTCTACTCCCAACTTCTTTACGCTGTTCACTTCGTATCGTACAACTTCTTCTTTGGGCAGACGAAATTCGGGAATCCCGTATTCCAGTACGCCGCCGGGCAGATGTAGTGCTTCAAATATTTTAACCTGATAACCTAGCTTTGCCAGGTCGGTTGCACAGGCTAAACCTGCAGGACCGCTGCCCACAATGGCTACTTTATATCCGTTCGGCTTGATGTTTACAGGGGCAGAGTAGCCGTTGGTGCGTGCCCAGTCAGCAACAAATCGTTCCAGCTTGCCAATGTTTACGGGCTCTCCTTTGATGCCAATAATGCAAGCCCCTTCGCATTGCGATTCTTGCGGGCATACCCTTCCGCAAATTGCCGGTAGGCTTGAGTCTTCATCAATAATATCGAAGGCTTGGGTAAACTGCCGGTCTTTTACAGCTTGTATAAACTGAGGGATTTGTATAAAAACAGGGCAGGCTTGTACGCATCTGGGTTTTTTACATTGTATGCAGCGTTCGGCTTCCAACATAGCTTCTGTAATATTGTAACCGTAGCTTACCTCTTCAAAATTTTTTATTCGTTGGTCAGGGTTTTGCTCCCTAACCGGAACGCGTGCAGCTTTCTTTGCCATTATTTATCCCTCCCGATTTTACATTTGTGATTCTGTTCTTCTAGCTCAACCAATTTTTGACCCTCAATGGTCCTATACATATTTTGGCGCCTCATGGCTTCATCAAAATCGACTTGAAGTGCATCAAATTCAGGTCCGTCAACGCAGGTGAAGAGCGTCTTTCCACCCACGCTAACCCTGCAAGCACCGCACATGCCGGTTCCGTCAACCATTAGCGTGTTGAGACTGGCTACTGTTTTAATATTGTATTCACGAGTAAGTTGCGATACGAATTTCATCATAATCATTGGTCCGATGGTTACTATTAAGTCGTATTTTTTACCCTGAACATCAATAAGTTCTTTGAGTTTATCAGTTACCAAGCCCTTGAAGCCGGAGCTGCCGTCGTCGGTGGTGAGGTAGTAGTTTTTGGCTACAGCTTTCATTTCTTCTTCAAGGATAACCAGATCTTTTGTTTTGGCTCCAATAATCACATCTGCCTTAAAACCTCTTTCACTGAGGTATTTGGCTTGTGGATATACTGGTGCGGTACCCACTCCACCGCCTATGAATAGTATATTCATTTGTGCTAGTTGTTCGTCAGTAGCATGGATTAGGCTGGTGGGTTCGCCCAAAGGACCAGCAAAGTCTAAAATATTTTCGCCCTCCTCAAGGGCACAAATTAGTCGTGTGGAAGCCCCAATAGTTTGTGTAACAATGGTTACTGTTCCTTTTTCTCTGTTGAAATCGGCAATGGTGAGGGGTATGCGCTCGCCTTTTGCTCTTGCCCGTACAATAATAAACTGACCGGGCTGCGCCGATTTGGCTACTCTGGGAGCAACTATTTCCATTAAATAAATGCTGCTGGCTAGTTGCTGTTTTCTGTGTATTTTAAACATGAATTGGTGAATTATGCAGGTTAAAATTGATAGAAGATATTCAATACTTTTAATGCCTTTAGCGGCATCCTTTGAAAAAATAGATTGGATTTAATGTTTTTCTTGGCAAATCCTTCCATAAAATTTTAGCTTTAGTTAAACGAATGTTTATGATTTTATTTATGTAAAAAAAACTATTGCGATGGCTTACCTATCATACGCTAGCTTGTAGTATTGTATTAATTGTGAATCTGAATATTTTATGTCATAAATTATAATAAGCAATGTTCAGGTTTAATATAATCAGAGCTGAGTAAAATCTTATGCCAAATCATTAAATTGGATTCCAATATTTTTGATAAAAAAGAGCCTAATTATCAAGATAAATACGGAAGCCGAAAAAGACTGTAAAGATAGTGATTTTAGCGCCATCTTATGCAGTTTAGCTAAAAAATAAAGCTAAATTCTGCTTGGATTTTAAGCTTTAAATTATTCATTTGTTTTCACGCTAAATTTTTGTTTCTCAGTTTTGATTTGACTGTATAAAACCATCTGATAACAATCTTACTTTAGGTTATTTTCGGTTTTATGAACGATTGGAACACCTAACCTGCTTAAATCAAAATTCATTTTATAATAAACAGCTTTTTTATGGAAAGATAATCCGATTATTCAGCTGCTGCTTTTTTGCCGAATTTTACAATTGGCAGCCTTAATAGTCTTCGTAAGAATCCGTGTATAAGTGCAATTGGTAGAAGTAAAAAACCAATGATAAGCATACTCAATTCGTAAAATAAGCTGCTGCCTTTGTAGGTGTGCCCTTTAAGCCTTGAAAGAAATGCACTAAAAGGAATGCCATACATATTTCCGGCAATCATCACTTGGCATGCCGCTAGTATAATCTCAGCTTTATCTTTTCCATATTCTTCAACAATGGAAGCATAAGTGTTTTGTTGCGGTTTTCCTTTTGTATCGGCAAAATGTTGTGCAAAAAATATGGCTTTTCCTTCTTCAGCTTGGATATAATCATCTCCACCACTAAGAAATGTACTTATTTCTTCATTGCTCATACCCAATGATAATGCCATTTGCGTGTGCTGGTAGGAACAGGCTGCACAGCCATTTACTTCAGTAACAGCAAGCTGGAGGCGTTCTATGAATTTTGGGTCGATCAACTTGCTTTTGTTGTTCCCAATCAGTTTGGAAGCCGCCCCCGGAATAAAAATAAATGAACGGTATAGCTCCCATAAATTAAATTTCCGTTTAAATTCATTGTTTTGAACTATCGATTCTGCCAACCCTGCTATTTTACTCATATAATTATCGTTTTGTATTCAAACTTGGTTTTAACCTGTGTTAAATATTTTATTGTTGTATGTAATTTTTAAAAATTTCGCTCATTCTTTTTGTTGTTTCCGCATGCGTTTTGGACCGTACCAAAGCCAAAATCCGGTCACTGTAAAAATAAGCAACGCCAACCCCGTCAGGGAGGTGTAGGCTAATTTAATATATCCAGCTTTTGTACCAAAGTAAAAATCGAGTATGGAACCGTCATGTATGTTTTCGATTAAGTCGGACCGCCTTCGCTCGATATGAAGGAGTTCACCGCTTGCTCCATCAAGCTGAATACCCCAAAAGTGATCTGCAAACACAAATTTGAGCATGCCTTTGTCCTTGCGAATATCAATACGGTCAAGTTCCAACGAAAGCCCGGCATCAACAGAATCATGCAATATATTACAAGCGGTTTTATGCAAGCTGTCCAATGGTAGCCAATCTTGTAGTTCCGTTGAACTACCTTCATATGATTTTGATTGTATGAGACCCATGCTGTGTTTCTTCCAGCCCAACAGCAAGCCCGTGATTGAAATAATAAAGAAAAACACAAATAAATAGGCAGCTGTTATCTTGTGAATTTTTCTGAATTGTCGAAGCAGTTTTGCGTGTCGGCTTCTTTTTTGATGTGCTGCCATACCGTTTTCTTGTACTGACTAATTTAGTGGATATAATGTATTACGTGTTTAAAATGCGATGAATAAATGTCCGCAAATGCTTCACAAAAAGCAATTGCCAAAGGTACAAAGAATTTAACCTGCTTAATTAATGAATTTAATTTTGAAATTTATGCCTTGTTTTCTCTCTTAACTTGTAACCGAAGCAGGTGAGCTGCGTCAGTAGAGTAGAAATTTAATAATAAAAACCATGATAGATTTTGATTTTACAGCTATTGCAATTGTTGGGATTGTTTTTGGCAGTATTTACGGATTATTTTTCCTGTTTATCCGCCGCAGTGAGCGCTTAGCCATGTTAGAAAAGGGAGTCGACCCGGCTATTTTTCAGCAAACGAGCAAAGAAGTTAAATTCAATAGCCTGAGATATGGCTTTTTGTTAATGGGGCTGGGTACGGGATTCTTATTCGGCAATATTTTGGTTGAGAAAACCGAGATGCCGCAAGAGATATCTTATTTTTCAATGCTCTTTTTATTTGGCGGCTTAGCCCTTATTTTGGGCTATCTTGTTGAAAAGAGGGAACGCAAGGAGCAGTCCGCCAAAAAGCAAGATTAAAAATTCAGTTCCCGCTTCAGATCTTTTATTCTGCTTCTACTCAGCTGGATACGGCTGCCATTTTTTAGCAGCAGCAGATAGCTTTCTTTTTCATATTGCTCAATCTGCTTAAGTTGGTGCAGGTTGATAATATGGGAGCGATGCACCCTGAGAAAACTGTCTTTGGGAAGGTTCTTTTCCAGCGCATTCATGGTTTCTTTTTTCATGAAGTGCCCTGTAGCGGTATGCAGCATCACATAATCGTCCTGTGCTTCGATATGTTCAATTTCGTGCACCGGGATTACATGAATCTTCGAGCCGTTTTTTACTACGATTCGCTCCAATGCCGTATTTTCTGCACGCATTTGTACGGCAAGCTGTGCAATATTTTCTTTATCGGAAGCCGGTTGGCTTGGTCTGTCAATTATTTTGGCAATTGCGTCTCTCAATCTTTCTTTGGAAAAAGGTTTCATCAGATAATCTACTGCATTCAGCTCAAAGGCTTTGATGGCATAGCTGTCGTAGGCGGTGGTGAAAATGATTTGAGGCAGTTCATCCAACAGCTCCAGCATCTCAAAACCGTTCAGACGAGGCATTTGTATATCCAAAAAGATGAGTTCGGGCTGCAGTTCATTAATGGCTTTTAAGCCGGTAAAACCGTCTTCATATTCTCCGAGCAGCTCAATTTCTTCAAAAGATTGTAGATAATGCTTCAGTAGCGCCCGTGCCGGCTCTTCATCTTCAATAATTAGTGTAGGTATTTTTCTTCGCATAATTATTTCTCAAGTGGGATGCGTAAAATTACTTCAAATTCTGTTTCCGTCTGTGTAGTACGTATAAGGTCATTGCGCTTATACAACAGCTGCAGCCTGTTGCGGATATTCTTCAAGCCGATTCCCGTTCCGGTTTTAGCCTTGGCCTCCGGATCGAAATTATTGCAGATTCGTAAAAGGGCATGCTGTTCCTCAAGCTGACATTGAAGCTGAATGCGTACCTCTTCGCTGCTTTGCGAAACCCCATGCTTTATCGCATTCTCCATTATAGGCTGTAAAATCATATTGGGCAGCTCAACCTCCATGCAATCATCGCTCGTTTCAAAGCTGTAACTTAAGCGCTTGCCGTAGCGTATCTTTTCGATATCGAGATAGCGTTTGGCATTTTCCAGCTCGCTTCCTAAGCCGGTAAATTCGCTCCGCTCATAGCTAAGTGAATAGCGCATGAAATCGGATAGCTTGATAATCATTTCTTGTGCTTGTTCGGGATTTGTAATGGTTAATGAGCTAATGGAATTGAGGCTGTTAAATAAAAAGTGTGGATTAATTTGTGCTTTTAATGCGTTCAATTCTGCCTCGCGCACCAACTCATTCAGCCGAGCTTCCGTTAACAGCTTTTCCTGTAAATCTTCGTAATACAGCATAATATAATAAATCAGTACGCTGATGAGGTAAAAGAAAAAGCCGATTAGGATGCGCCAAACGAGTGAGGCATCCAAGAAAGCCTTATAGCTGCTGTGTGTCCCATACAAAGCAAGCATTGTGTTATATGTGGCAAAAAGCCAAATGGCAATTGTGAAAACCAATAACAGCAGATGGTTCAGCAGCAGTTCAGGAATTTCTTGTTTGTCCTTTAATTTGAAACGCAACACATACCAAATACTGAAACTAAAAAACGACATAAATCCATTAAAAACCAATGCATCTGCAATGCTTTGTTGCAAGTCCAGCTGCTGATGGTAGTGTAAAAAAAGGCTGTGGACAAGAATAATCACCAACCAAAGCACGCCAAAGCTGAACAGGTATTTTCGGTTTCGTATAAACGGATGAAGCATAATTCGTGTCGGTTTTTACTGCAATCTTACAAAATTAGAAGATTTTGTGGATAAAAGCTTTTTAAAAGCTTTTTATCTCAATCCCTCCAAACATTACTGTTCCTTTGATAACCAATACTTTATCGGTGTCATTGCTAATAGTTACTATGCGTTTATCGGTAGTTCCTCCAAATATTGATAATGTCTCCGATTTCACTTGCCAGTCTTCCGGCACAATAAGCGTGATACCACCAAATAACACCAAAAGATCAATGTTGCTGCCATGTTCTGCGGGGCTTGCTGCACTTAAATTGATTTCGGAACCACCAAAAATCGCAGTAATTTTTCCCCCTTTGAAATCAGAAGAGGTACTTTTGATGGTGCCTCCGCCAAATACAGCAGTTTCGTCAATGAAATCATCTTCTGAAACAATTTTTTGGTTTTCATCAAAAAAGCGCTGTTTCCGATTCTTTTTATCAGGTGATTTTCGTGTCGACCGTGATAAAATCAGCAAGCCTCCACCAATTAATACTACCGGAAGAACTAGCATGCGTGTGTTGATATTGAAAAAGGCGGGCAGCCAAAAGGCGACACCAATTGTAATTAAAACAATGCCGGTTCCAGGGTTTTCTCTGTCGTTTAGCGCGAAAATGAGCCCCATTGCGATGAGCATGGTTTTCCATGAGATTAGATAATACCTGAGATTAAAATCCCAAATATTATATGCATCCAACAGCAGTAAAAATCCGGCAACAATTAGTAAAAGACCAAAGAGGAGTCGCCCGTCCAAAGAAGTTTTTTTTGTTTCCATCAGATTCGTTTTTTATGGTAATAAATTATAAACTTATTGCAAAAATAGCCTTACGCACTGCTGTTGTAAAGCCTTTTTCGGTGAACGGGGGAAACAAGTCGGTGAATCGATGCCATTTAATTGGTCGATACCTTTATTTTTGGTCTGAAATCGCGCTGTTATTAGAGTCCGAGTTGCCTTGAAATCACCAAACGTTGAATTTCCGAAGTGCCTTCTCCAATTTGAAGCAGGCGTTGGTCGCGGTAAAATCGTTCTACTGCATAATCTTTCATCAGTCCGTATCCACCATGGATTTGTACGGCTGCGTCGGCAACTTCTTTTGCAATTTCGGAGCAATACAGCTTCGACATGGCTGCCTCTTTGGTAAACGGCCTTCCTTGGTCTTTCAGCCAGCAGCTTTTATAAAGCAGGTTACGTGCAAGTTCAATCTTCATTGCCATATCTGCCAGCCTGAACGAAATGGCTTGAAATTTAGCGATAGCTTGTCCAAACTGCTTGCGCTCTTTGGCATAGCTAAGCGCCAATTCAAAAGCGCCTTGTGCGGCACCCAGCCCCATTGCGCCTATGGAAAGCCGTCCACTGTCCAGTGTCGAAAGCATGATTTTAGAGCCTTGTCCTTCCTCACCAAGCAGATTTTCTTTAGGTACTTTTACATTATCGAAGAATAATTCTGCCGTATCAGATGCCCTCCACATCATTTTGTTGTGCATGGGGCGGCTCAGAAATCCTTCAGCTCCCTTTTCAACGATAATGGTCGAAAACTGCTTTCTACCGTCAACGACTGCAGTAACGGCTTGTACTGTGGAGCCCAAGCTTATTTCTGATGACCCATTGGTGATGAATATTTTTGAGCCGTTGATAACCCATTGATTATCTTTCAGTTCGGCTGTTGTTTTGGAGCCGCGCGAATCGCTTCCTGCTTCGGGCTCGGTAAGACCAAAACTCCAAAGGGCTTCTCCGGTACATAGCTTCGGCAGGTATTTCATCTTTTGCTCTTCATTTCCAAAATAGTAGAGCGGTCCTATTCCCAAGGAATTATGTGCTGCCAAGGTAGCTGCTTGTGAGGCGTCAACGCGTGCCAGCTCTTCCACGGCTATGATATAGGCTAAGGTGTCGAGCCCTTGACCGCCGTATTTTTCAGGTAGATACATACCAAACAGGCCTAACTCACCGATTTTACGGGTGAGCTCCACCGAAAACTCGGCTTTTTCATCCAACTCTTGGGCAATGGGTTTAATTTCACGTTCGGCAAAGCTGCGAACGGTTTCACGAATCATCTTGTGTTCTTCCGAAAGGTCAAAGTTCATGGCAAATCAATTTTCTGGTGATTCAATAGCTTGAAGATAAATAAGTTGTGTTTTGGTATCTACCATCTCTCCAACTGATACGTTTAGCTTTTCAACCACGGCATCAGTAGGAGAAATAATGTTGTTTTCCATTTTCATGGCTTCCACTATGAGCAGTACCGCACCCTTTTTTACTTCCTGATTTTCTTTTACATTAATCTGGATTACTTTTCCGGGCATGGGGGCAAATAAGTTTCCCTCATCCGCATCTTGCGCGTGCTCACTTTCATAAGTGGAAATATGCAGTTTGTTACAGCGTCGTGCACGGAAAATATGTCCTTCCGCTTGTACCAAGGTGCAGCCATCCTGATTGTGCGAAACAAAGGCACTATAGAATTTGTCGTCATATAAAAAGCTCAGCTTTCCATTATCGAAAGCCTTAAATTTTACACAATGCTCGCTATCATGGGCTTTGTATCGAAGATTTTGTTCTTGAATTGAAATTATTTCAACTTTTGTTTTCTGTTCTTCAATTCGTGCTTCAAATTGCATATGGTTTCGCCAAAACCCGATATACTGCCAAATATTTTGCGGGTTTTTATGCGGAATTCCTAATTCGTACAGCAAAAATGCGGCTAAAACCACTTCCTGCTTGATTGTGGCTTGGTGTATTTTGATGTCATCTAAAATGGCAGTAAGCTGAGTGTCGCAATATGCCGTACTAATTTTGTTTTCAATGAAATCCTGCCGGTTCAATAGCGCAAGCAGGAAAGGAATATTTGTTTGAATGCCGTGTATTGCATAATTTTTCAAGGCGTCTACCGCAGTTTTAATTGCCGAATCTCTATCCTCTCCAAAACTTATCAATTTGCTAATCATGGGGTCGTACAAGCTCACAATTTCTGTGGGACTGTCCATGCTGCTGTCAATGCGTATGTTGTTGGCTTTCGGCGGATGATAAAGTATAATCTGACCCGGTGATGGGCGAAATTCTTCTGCCGGGTCTTCGGCATAAATACGGCATTCGATGGCATGCCCTTGTGGTGAAATATCTTCTTGCTTCAAACTCAGTTTTTTCCCGCCGGCAATTTGAATTTGAGCGCTTACCAAATCTACACCACTTACCATTTCAGTCACCGGATGTTCAACTTGAATGCGTGTATTCATTTCAAGGAAATAATAGCGAAGCGATTTATCCACTAAAAACTCAATCGTCCCCGCACTATAGTAACCTATTGCTTTGCAAAGCCTTACAGCTGCTTGCCCCATCTCTTCCCTGATTTCCGGGCTAAGGCCGGGTGAAGGTGATTCTTCGATGATTTTCTGATAGCGTCTTTGGATGCTGCACTCCCTTTCGAAGAGATGAATCACATTTCCGTATTGATCACCCAAGACTTGTATTTCGATATGTCGAGGCTCTTCGATATATTGTTCAATATATACGGTCCCATCCCCAAAATAATTTGCAGCTTCTCTGGATGTGGTTTTTATTGCCTCTTCAAGCTCATCGGCTGTACGTACTATGCGCATGCCTTTGCCACCACCTCCGGCAGCTGCTTTTACCAATAATGGAAGAGGTATGTCTGTTGCATTTTTTAGCAAGACTTCCACACTGCCGTTAAGTCCTTTTGTGACCGGCAGTCCATTTTGAATCGCAATATTTCTGGCTTCTATCTTGTTTCCCATCAGTGAAATCGATTCTGCCGAAGGACCTATAAATATAAGTCCGTTAGTTGCGCAAGCTTGTGCAAACTGCGCGTTTTCAGCTAAGAATCCATATCCGGGATGTATGGCTTCTGCTCCGGCTTCAAGGGCAATTTGAATGATTTTGTCAATATTCAAATATGTGTCGGCTAGGCTTCCGCTGCCGAGGGGCCACGCTTCATCGGCTTCACGAACAAATAGGGCAGCGGCATCAGCATCGGAATAGATTGCCAATCCGCGAAGTCCTTCTTTTTTAATACTGCGGAGAATGCGCAATGCAATCTCGCCTCTGTTGGCTATCAGTATGTTATGTATTTTCTTTTGTTTCATGATGTAGTCCAATTTGGAGGTCTTTTTTCAAAGAATGCCTGTATTCCTTCTTTTGCTTCTGCTGTGGCTCGCTGCTCGGCAATACGTGTTGCGCTTAGTTCTTTTATCTCCGGATTTGCCGCACCGGAAATACCTACTTCACGAATCAGTTGCTTGCAGGCAGTTACGGCATTTGGTCCGGCAAAAAGTAAATGTCCGCAATAGGCTTCAAGCTGTGACTGCAGCGTTTCTTCATTAAATATGGAGTTGACAAGCATGAAGCGGAATGCTTCTTCCGCCCCAAACTGTCGTCCCGTAAGCATAAGGTCGCGAGCTGCTGCCTGACCGCATCGGGCTATCACATAAGGCGAAATGGTGGCAGGTGTAATGCCAAGCTTAACTTCGCTGAACGAGAATTTGGTATACTCGTCAGCCAGCACTATATCGCAGGCGGCACTCAGCCCGTTGGCACCACCGAATACGGCACCATGAAGCACGGCAATGACCGGTTTCGGAGATAAGTAAATGGCTTCGAAGAGGCTCGCAAGCGCTAACGCATCTTTTTTGTTTTCCTCTTCTCCAAAATTGCTAATCTCGTGCATATAATTCAAGTCGGCACCGGCACAAAATGCCTTTCCTTTGCCACGAAGCAGTATCACACGTACCAGTGGATTGTCGGCAAGGCGTTGAAAAGCATCTGTCAATTCTAGAATCATTTCTCCGTTGAAGGCGTTGCGCTTCTCCGGCCTGTTAAGCCATACGGTAAACAGCTGGTCCTGCTGACGTATTTTTATGTGTTGATATTCTGTCATAACTACATTCTAAATATACCGTATTGTGGATCGGGGAATGGATTATTTAATGAGGCTGCAATACCCATTGCAATCATTTTACGTGTATCAACCGGATCGATGATTCCATCATCCCAAAGGCGTGCCGTGCTGTAAAATGCAGAGCCTTCCCTTTCGTATTTTTCCAGTATGGTTTGACGTAAACTGTTGCGTTCATCTTCCGGCATGCTGAGCCCTTTTTCTTTGTATTGATCTTCTTTGACGGTTAGCAATACATTGGCAGCCTGCTCGCCTCCCATAACAGATATTTTGGCATTGGGCCACATAAATAACAAGCGTGGGCTGTATGCTCTGCCTGCCATGCCGTAGTTGCCGGCTCCAAATGAGCCTCCAAAAATCACGGTAAACTTTGGAACATTGGCGTTGGATACTGCATGTACCATCTTGGCGCCGTCCTTGGCGATGCCACCGCGTTCAAACTCTTTGCCAACAATAAATCCGGTGATATTTTGTAAAAAGATAAGCGGTATTTTACGAAGGTTACACATTTCTATAAAATGTGTTGCTTTGAGTGCCGATTCACTGAATAAAACTCCGAAATTTGCTACTATACCCACCGGAAATCCCATGATATGGGCAAAACCTGTTACCAAAGTAGTGGCATAGCGCGTTTTAAACTCTTGAAAACGGCTACCATCCACCATACGCATAATGATTTCTCTGGGATCTACCAGTTTGCGCAAATCCATTGGTGCAATGCCATGTAATTCGTATGGGTCGTAGACGGGCTCTTCCGGCAGACGTATATCAAGCTCTTGTCGCTTAGGTTTGTCAAGATTTTCAAAAATATGGCGACATATTGTAATGGCATGGGTTTCATTTTCAGCTAAATGGTCTGCCACACCCGAGATGGAAGTATGCACTTCGGCACCACCAAGCTCTTCGGCAGTAACTTCTTCGCCCGTAGCTGTCTTTACCAATGGAGGTCCGGCTAAAAATATGGTGCCCTGATTTTTTACGATGATTGTCTCATCGCTCATGGCAGGTACATAAGCTCCTCCTGCAGTGCAGGAGCCCATAACCATGGCAATCTGCGGGATTCCCATTGCCGACATGCGTGCCTGGTTGTAAAAGAAACGACCAAAATGATCCCTGTCGGGAAAAACTGTATCCTGCTCAGGTAAAAATGCCCCTCCCGAATCAACGATATATACACAAGGAAGACGATTTTCCATAGCAATCTCTTGTGCACGCAAATGCTTTTTGATGGTATATTGCATATATGTGCCGCCTTTTACGGTGGCATCATTGGCAATAATTACCGTTTCCCTGCCTTGTATCAGCCCGATGCCGGTGACTATTCCTGCCGAAGGGAAACCGTTCTCATACAAATCGTATGCTGCCAAAGGCGAAAGCTCCAAAAAAGGGGTATTGGTGTCGATTAATAGATTGATTCGCTCGCGAGCCAATAGCTTGTTGCGCTCTTTATGGCGTGCCACCGATGCCGGACTGCCACCCTGAATTACTTGATACTGACGCTGTTTGAACCTGTCAAGGAGTTGTAGAAATGCCTCCTTGTTTTGTTGAAACTCAGCCGATTTGGTGTCGAGTTTTGTTTTTAATGTGTACAATGTCTCGTTGTTTTGAAATAATACATCAAAAGAATAGTTCGCTAGACATGCATAAGACATGCCCAAAGCTTTTTGCAGAGGCTAAAATAAGGATAATTTAATTTTAAAAAAGCGAAAGACGGTACTATTTCCAAAAACAAGAGTTTTTTTGACCGAAAAGATCCTAAAAACCGTCAAATTCAGCCAGCTGAATCAATAATATAAAATATTGATTTCGTTATGCTGTGCTTTAAATTTGTCAATAGTCTTTTTACTAATTCTGGTGTTGTAACATTTTAAGTGCTTGAGCATCGATAACTTATCGAGTGGCTGTATATTTTTCACTTTAGTGTTATAAATAGATAGCTCTTCTAATTCGCTCAATGAAGCAATTGCTTTAATGTTTTTTATTTGAGTGCCACCTAAATTCAGTTTTTTAAGCTTAGAAAGCTTTCCCAATACACTAATGTCGGATAAAGGAGTGCTTTCAAGATTTAAAACCTCCAATTGATTTAGGTTTTCCAAAGCAGATATATTATTGAGTGGATTTCCGGGCAGCTCCAAATGTGTTAGCAAAATGAGTTTTGATAAAGGTTTTATATCGCTTATACGCGTGCCGTTAAGCTCCAACTTTTCCAAAAACAATAAGGGAAGTATGGGTTCCAGATTTGTTATCTCATGCTGGTCGTGAATGGCGAGATTTCTTCGGTCTGCAATAAGTTGCAATTCTCTTGCAGTTGGAGTGGCACTCCATTCCATGCCGTCCGTTAAAATTCGTCTCCAGTTTTCAGGTAGATTTGTCCACCAGCTACGAAGGCTTGGGGTCTGATAAACTACGGTAAGATTTGGTTGTAATAGCTTGAGGTCAAATACTTCTTTACTACTAATTTGGGTGTCATCAGCCCATACAAGCTTCAGATTATTCAGCTCTTTCAGCATTTCCAAGCTTTTTGTGGAAGTATTGCTGATATTCAATTCTTGCAGTTGAAATAATTCGCTTAATATGCTTAAATCTTCAATCCTAGTTTGGGAAATATCCAGCTTTTGAAGGCTGTTTAGGCCACGTACCGGACTTAAATCGGTAATCTCGGTATTACTGATGGCGAGTTCTTTCAGGTTCGACATACGGCTAATTGCCTGCATCTCGATTAAATATTTATTTCCGCTTAAATCAAGTCGCTGTGTACTGATTAATTGATGTAGCTCTTCGGTGCTAGGCGAATGACTGATGCCGGTTTGCTCCGAAAACAAACTATGCCAATAGAGCGGAAGATTATCCCACCATGCGCTTAGCTCTTCCGAGTCGAAGACTACGAGCACATCCGGGCGCGAACGCGCAAATGCCGAAGCCATTACGGCTGTTACATTGCTGTTGTCGCAATAAACCCGTTTTAGCTCAGACAAATCTTGTAAAGGAGACAGATCGCTTATTTCGGTATTGCTGATATGCAACAGGTTAAGGGCATTTAAACCGCTTAAATCGGAAATGCTTTTTACAGCAGTAAAATCCAGATGTAGCTGCTGTAGCTGTTTGAGCTTTGCCAAAGGGCTGAGCCGATTTATCAGGGTGTTGCTTAAATCAAGTATACGTAAATTCTCAAGTTCGGATAAAGGCGTTATATCTTTGATTGCTGTGTTGGAAAGCTGTAACACATTGAGGCCGTAGGCATGGCTTAACGCATCAATATTTTTGATGGCTGTGTAATTTGCTGACAGCTTTTCCAGTTTATTGAAGTTGGCAATCACTTCGATATCCTGAATAGGTGTTTGGCTGATATCGAGCTCTATAAGGCTGCCCGAATATTGAAGTGGGCGCAAGCTTTTCACTGCAGTACCCGTCATGGATAGCTTACGTAGCTGATTTAATGTACGTAAGGGAGTAATATCTGCTATGGGCGTGTAGGAAATATTTACTTCTTCAAGCTGGTTGAGATGCGTTAAGGCATCCAAATTGGTAAAGCTGGCCTGCATGCTGATATCGATACGTTTCATGAGGCTAAACTGCAGTAGCTGATGGTCTGCTTCATCCGGAGCAATGAATAAGGTATCCAAAGCCGGTATCGTGACACGGTCATTCAGCTCAAAAATTGTGTCGGGAGCTCTGCCCTGAAGCAGATGGCGCTCACTTTCGTGTAATGTGTCCTTGCCCATCACAAAAAAGTATCCCTGGCGGATGACAGTTTTTAACTTGCCCACAACCAAGCCATCATCAAGTACCTGATACACATCTTTCATGGCGATATTATCTGACAGAAAAATATCTTTTCCAAAAAAGTTACGCCAGTTATTGTCCAAGCCTGCCCACCAATTTCGGCGGTCCTCTTTTTCATTTAGCTTGGTGGTATAATAACTTGCAATAAGTAGTTCTTTTTTAAAAGGATCCAGATTTATTTCAAGATAACGGATAAGCGATGATTCAATATTTTTTCCGCTGAGGTCTACAGCTTTTAAGATGCGATTTAAGGTGACTTTAAAGTAAATCTCTCCTTTTTCGTTCACTAAAGATTCGACATTTTGAATATCAAAATGAAAACTGGCTGAACGGAAGAAGAAGTCCACATCTTTTAAATAAGCCCGCACATCTTTATTGATGGGCACATCACGCTGCTCATCCAAATCATCTTCAATTTGAACCTTCTCATCCACAAATATTTTTGAGTAGCTTTCATTTATGATGATTTCTTTTTCTTGAACGCTTGAAGAAGCATCACCCAAAAAGTTGAGGCTGCCTTCAAAAAACTTTACCAGACTTCCTGCTTGTTCACGGTAGGAGTCCATTTCTTCGGCATTGATGCTCCGCTCATCAGACTGCTGCCCGATAAGAGAAAATGTTCCAATCATTAGGAATGCCAAAGAAAGCAATGATTTTAACAATCGGTTCATGGTTGATAAAACTTTAGAAGTGGTTTTTTATCATTTTCATCAATATACATCAAATTGGAAATCAGCCATCCGCTGTTTGTGCCTTTACGATTAAACCAAGATATTTCGAAATACCAATTTCGAATTTGAAATATGTGGAATTTTAAATCGTCAATTTTGACAAATTTAAGCCTTCCGTGTTTAATTTCAAAGAAAAACAAGCTCAAATAGTCGGGCTGAAAGCTGTTAGAGCCATAATATTCAATTACTTCTGGTGTTTGAAATGCTTTGTGGATATTCATGAAATCCAATTCATGGCTCATCGGATGCAGAAAATGTTTTTCCTTTTCAGCAATATCTCCTACGGGAAACATTTTATTGAAAGTGGGGAAATATATATTTGTTAGCACCCATTTGGAGCCCAATCCTTCTTTTTCAATCATCAATATCAGTAATATATTGACGTCTTTGCCCAAATAATTAAATGTAGCCGATACTTCGGAATACCAGCGTCCGCCCAAAAACTCCATGAAGTTGGAAGCAGTATCGGCAGTAAGGTCTTCAATGAAAAAATCTTTTAATGTACCTGCTGTTCGTTGATTTTCTTTATCGAACAAATGGGGTAGAATCTGCTTTCGTTTTTGATTATTGCGGTAATCCTCCGAGCTTGGATGCAGCTTTTTCCCAAACTGATCTTCTTCGTTGTTGAAGCGGCTAAAAAACTGACTCATTTGTTTTGTCATGGCATACAATTCGGTTTCATCAACGATGAAATCACCGATCGTATGGCTTTGTGCAACAGTATATTTACCATATACTATTGCAAAAAGTATGAGCAAAATGCTTTTTGTTATCAAGCGATATGTATTGCTTGATTTATTGAATTTGTTGTTTTCTATGGCTTCTAGCTTCATTCTTTGCCTTTGGATAGCGTTTGAGTCAAAAATAAAAATTTATAGCCCGCCAAAGCGGCGGGCTTTATGAGGTTCTTTTTAGAAATGGATAAAATCCATTTAGTTGCGCGTTTCTTTTACGCGAATATCACCCAGCAATACATCCCAGAAGCCGATTAAGCGACCTCCGATTTGAGTTTCTTTACGTTTGACATATACGGTGATATCCTTTTTAGTGGTATCTTCATAAACCAAGCCACCCTCGCGGTCATATCCTTTAAATTTCTGGAATATGGTTATTACTCCCACATAGGTGCCATCGGGTTGACGCTGCAAATCGCTTACATATTCAATTTTATACCATTCTATTTCCACACGATCGTAATTTAAACGCATCAGGCGCTCAAAATACTGACGTACTTTGTAGTAGTTGATTTCGTTTTTGAAAAGTGAAGAAACGCCAATTTCTGCATTTTGCATAAATAGCTCTTCGGCTCTGTCTATCACACGGTTTGCTTCACTCCAAGGTGTTGATTTGCTTCCAATAAGACTGACGTATTTGCTCAAGTCACGTACTTTTTCAAGTGCTAAGCTGTCAATTGCTTGTTTGCGCTCGGGGCTTAATTCGTTTTGTGCTTTAATACTATATGCTGAAAACAGGCTGAATAGGACAGCCAAAATAATGGTCTTTCTCATAATGGATTATTTTTTAATCAGTTCAAGTTCAGTTATTTTACCATTGGCATCATACTGTACACGTTCTACGCGATTTCTGTATGAGCGAACATCCTTCAGCTGTTCCAGATAACGACGAATCGTGGTGGGACGATCGTAATCATTAAATCCACCATCTTGGCTGATAATTATTAATACCGGAACATCGGGTGTGGCAAATAGTTTTAATGCTTTCTCTATCTGCTCATTGGCTTCATTCACATTTGAAGATCCAATAATTGCATTAAAAAAGTTTTCTATGGGTGCATATTGGGTTGCCGCCGCTTTTATACGTTCTTCTTCTTCACGTTGAATGCGTTCTTCTTCAGCTTTGCGTGCCGCTTCGGCGCGCTCACGGGCAAGTTTATCATTGACCAGCGGTATCAAGCGTAACACCTCTTCATCTTGCAAGCCCCAGCTTTCGATTGTTGCCAAACGTGCTTCCTTTTCTGCTAAAGACCATATCGTCTCATCGTTTAATATGGCATTCAGGTCTTTGGTAGCCTGCTCCACGCGTTGGGCATACTCGGCAGCTGCTTGCTCTTTTGCCAACTTTTTCTTGCTCTTACAGCCGGTGGTACCGCCAAGGGTAACAGCAGCCATCATCAGTACCAACAACAAGCGCGGCACTGAAATTACTAAACCTTGCTTCTTCATAAATGTATCAAACTTTAAAGTATTTAATCTAATTAACTCCAAAACTGCAAAAATATTGATTCTTTTGCGATATTTTTGTATTTATTGTCTTGATATGATATTAACCTGCTTAATTCATGAATTTAATTTTGAGAAATTTTCAGGCGTGAGTTGTGAAGCTGTAGCCAACTATCGCGAACAACTCATAACGTAAAAATTGCCAAAATTAAATCAAAATTCATTTTATAATAAACACTTTATAAAATCACTAGTAAAATCTCCTAACGCAATGTTCATGAGCTTATTACGATTAAGCTAGATTAACAAGCTTATGAATTGGTGAATTATGCAGGTTAAATAGCCAATAAATGCGGCTAATTATTTAGAAGTATACAAAAACTCTACCAAAACTGCTTTGTGGTCGGTAGGCCATATATCGAGAGGTAAAAGAAACACATCTTCACCCTCATCTTCCACTCGTTGGCTATAGGCAATTGATTTTGACGGACCCAAAATAAATGCTTTTAGCGGTTTGATTTGCTTGTGTGGCAAGAAATAAATAAAGTCAATTCGCTCTCTTTCATCCGCTTCCGGAGCCCATGTAAGTGCTGATACCTTTTTATTTTCGTTATCCGATGGAAAGGTAAAGCCGGGATGTGTGAGTGGATTTGGAAATACTTCTCTGTATGCATCTTTATATCCTGCCTCTTCCAGCATGACCGAAACATCCCAAGGAACAACAGCCCCATGATGATCATATAAATCTTTGGTGGCTTCGGTCCAGTCGAGATGGGAAGGCTCATTTAAGTCGCCGCCTAAAAACACTAATCTGCCGGCTTTCTTGTCTTTTTCTGCCTCAATAATGAATGCTGCAATGGCATCGTCACGCTCCGATAGGCGGTTCAGATATAAAATGGAATCTACATCGGTGACCGGTTCACGCTTTTGCCAAGTGTTACCGTCATAGCCCCTCACATCATAATACGCACAATTTCTATAATCGAGATGTGCCGTATATAATGCTATTTCTTGATTATTTATCTTGGTGACAGCCTTGTGTATGCTTCCTCGATCGTCTCCATACGGATAAACGATTGCGCTGTCTATCAATGGATAACGACTAAGTAGTCCGGAGCTTGTGGTATAAAAGGAATAATACTGCTGTCCTCGTTCTTTTAAAGCTTCAATGATGCGTTCATAAAAGCGGCTGTTGTTGTAATTGCGTACCTCGCTTAATAACACAAAGTCGGCATCGCTACGTGCTATTTCATCGGCTAATGCTTCAAAGCCGCCTTCTACCATAGTGCCTTCCTGCCAAATGTTAAACTGTAAAACACGCAACGGCATTTCATGCCGGCATGAGCTGAATGTAAAAAGAAATAAAACAAGGGCTAAAAGCCAATAAAAACGTGTTTTCATTGCTTAAAATTTGATAAAACCACAGAAACTACAAACTATTTGCAATACTCTATTTTACGATTGCATTGGCAAAGTTATGGAATTTTAAAAGCTTTTGAAATCATGTCCGGCATTGAAATAAGCGTCTGTTTGAAATATATTAGCTTGATGTACTTTATTGCGACCCTGATTTTTTGTAATTTTGCCGGCTGAAATTAACGCAGTTAAATTATGTTTAGAACACACACATGTGGTGCTTTGCGCCTTGAAGACACAGGAAAACAAGTAGTTTTAAGCGGATGGGTTCAACGCGTCCGCGACAAAGGCTCTTTGATATGGATTGATATTCGAGATCGATATGGCATCAGCCAAATAATTATGGAAGAAGGAAAAACCGATTCTGCTTTGATTGAAACAGCCCGTAGCTTGGGAAGAGAGTTTGTCATTCGTGTGGAAGGCAAGGTGGCAGAGCGTTTGTCTAAAAATCCAAATATGCCGACCGGGGATATCGAGATTGTTCCAACACATATTGAGTTGCTCAATGCTTCGAAATTACCGCCATTTACAATAGAAGATAAAACCGACGGAGGGGAGGAGCTGCGTATGAAGTATCGCTTCCTCGATTTGCGTCGTAACCCCTTGAAGGATAATTTATATTTACGCCATAAGCTGGCACTCGAAACACGCAATTACCTTGATGGAGAAGGCTTTTTCGAGATAGAAACCCCATATTTAATAAAGTCAACCCCGGAGGGGGCACGCGATTTTTTGGTGCCCAGCCGTATGAATCCGGGCGAATTTTATGCGCTTCCACAATCGCCTCAAACCTTTAAACAGCTGCTGATGGTTTCAGGTTATGACCGTTACTTCCAAATTGCACGCTGCTTTAGAGATGAGGACCTACGCGCCGACCGTCAGCCGGAATTTACACAAATTGACTGTGAGATGGCATTTGTGGAGCAGGAGGATATCTTAAATACCTTTGAAGGGATGGTGCGCTATCTCTTTAAAAAGGTGAAGGGCATCGAAATTGAAGCTTTCGAAAGAATGGATTATGACACTGCCATGAAACTGTATGGCTCCGATAAGCCGGATATCCGCTTTGGAATGCGTTTTACCGAACTTAATGAGCTGGCTCAAGGCAAAGGCTTTGGAGTTTTCGATAATGCCGAACTGGTGGTAGGTATTAATGTGGAAGGATGTGCCGACTATTCGCGCAAGCAATTGGATTCCTTGACAGATTTTGTGAAAAAGCCGCAAATCGGTGCAAAAGGCTTGTTTTATTTAAAATATAATACCGATGGAAGCTTTAAGTCTTCAGCGGATAAGTTTTTCAGTCAGGAAGACTTCCAGCAATGGGCTTCAAAGTTTGGCACCAAAGCAGGTGATTTGATGCTTATCTTATCTGGAGAAGCGAACAGCACACGCAAACAGCTGAATGAGCTGCGCCTTGAAATGGGCAATCAGCTTGGATTGCGTGATCCTCAGCAGTTTAAACCCTTGTGGGTTACCGATTTTCCATTATTTGAGTGGGATGAGGAAACAGCACGCTTTTATGCCATGCACCATCCGTTTACCTCGCCTAAGGCGGAAGATGTTCAGCTGCTCGATAGTGAGCCGGCAAAGGTGCGCGCAAATGCGTATGATATGGTGATTAATGGTGTTGAAATCGGCGGAGGCTCCATTCGAATTCATGATCGTGAACTGCAAAAGAAGATGTTTAGCCTTCTTGGATTTAGTGATGAGGAAGCTCAAAAACAGTTTGGCTTTTTACTTAATGCATTCGAATATGGTGCGCCACCACATGGCGGCATTGCGCTTGGTTTTGACCGCCTTACCGCATTGGTGGCAGGTTACGACTCCATACGCGACTTTATCGCATTCCCGAAAAATAATGCCGGAAGAGATATGATGATTGATTCACCTGCAACAATTGCACAAGAACAGTTGGATGAGTTACATCTTCAACTGAAGCCGCAGGAAGAAGCTAAAAACGAATAATGACCTAAAAAATCAACTGTTTTCCAGCCATGCTCGCGTTCCATCCGTACGTAAAATCGGTACATTGGATAGCAAATCGGGGCTGAGGCAGTAATCTATGTCGTTCCCGTATCCTATGGATCTAAGGTAGTTCAGGTGAAAGCAGTCTTTGAGTTTATCTTTGATGCTTCCGGGCTGACGGCTGTATGCTGAAAGAATTATGCCAAGATCATCTTTTTGCCAAGTAGCTGATTCTTCGAGTTTTGCAATCAATATACCTGCACAAAGCGCATCGTCGAGTGAAAATTTGCCGTTTGTGCCGGCGCATACAATAACAAGCTCTCCTTCGCTATTTTTGATTTTCTCGGCAACGGCCGATACATTGACCATCGCTGCAGTATATAATGTAGTGGCAGCATTGCTGCGCGAAATAGCCAAGCTGCCATTGGTAGTACTTAAAATAATTGTTTTTCCATTAATTGTGGCAGAATCGTATGAGAAAGGGGAGTTGCCCAAGTGAAAACCTGCTATGATATGCCCTTTCCTCTCGCCACATAACAAGGCATGCTCCGAATTTAATTCACTATGAAATTTTTTCGCTTCCTCAATGCCTGCAAAGGGATAAATACGTGATGCGCCATTTGACAAGGCAGTGGCTATTACGGAGGTTGCCCGAAGCACATCAATTATTACCACTGTTTTATCGGCACATTCTTGTTCTTGAACTTCGCGAGCGGAGGGGATGACGCTTAATTTACGCATTTTAGGGGTTATTTATGTCAGTCCCCAATGAAATACCCAAGCCGGTAGCTGTTTTTACCAAGGCATTATCCAATGTCACCAAATTTGGAGTGGCAACTGCTTCTTGCAGCGGCACCGACACAAAATGTGGATGGCGATAGGACACCATTTTACCGAAATCATTATTGAGTACCATTTCAAATGCTTTTACGCCAAATTGTGCAGATAACACACGGTCGTAGGCAATGGGGATGCCACCGCGCTGCAGATGTCCAAGTACGGTTTCACGCATATCGTGCTTAAATCCGGCTTCTTTTAATTGATGAATGAGGCTCCTGCCGATGCCGCCAAGACGTAGGTTTTCATAACCTACTTCTGTGTTTTCTTTGAATACCAGCTCACCGCCTTTGGGATAAGCACCTTCGGCAGCTACCACAACGGCAAAACCTCTGTCACGTGTAAAGCGCGATTCCAGTTTTTCTTGTACCAGCGAAATATCATATGGAAATTCGGGCAGGAGACATACCTCTGCACCACCTGCCACAGCAGCATTCAAGGCTATCCAACCGGCATAACGACCCATCACTTCCACCACGAACACACGATTATGAGAAGCGGCGGTGGTAACAAGCTTATCAACTGCTTCCGTAGCAACTTCTACAGCAGTTTGAAAACCAAATGTAGAATCGGTAGAAGATAAATCGTTGTCAATGGTTTTTGGTACCCCGATAATGGGAAGACCTTTCTCGTATAAGGCTTGTGAGATGCGTTGGCTGCCATCGCCACCTATATTTATGACTGCATCAATCCCTAAATAGCGAATCTTGCGAATCATCTCATCCGAGCGGTCTGCGGTTGTCCAGCTGCCATCAGTATTTTTTACGGGCCAAGAAAACGGACCTCCTTTATTTGTGGTTTCGATAATGGTACCACCCTGAAAATGAATGCCTTTTACAATATCTTGAGTCAATAGCTTTACTTCGGTAGGCTCCCATAATATCCCATTAAAAGCTTGAATACTTCCTAATACCTCCCAGTCTTTTTCCTGAGATGCACGCTTAACAATGGCACGTATTACCGCGTTTAAACCGGGACAATCGCCTCCGCCCGTAACAACTAAAAGTCTTTTCATGTGTAGCTTACATTATGTGTTTTGTGATATTTTGTCAAAATTGAAACAAATACCTTGAATACAAAATTTTGACACAAAGATAATCAGTTCTTTTTGCTAAAAAACCTTTCAAAATGGGATAGTGTTCACTTCGCAAACTTAAACGCTTGATAACCTGCTTAATTCATGAATTTAATTTTGAGGAATTTTCAGGCATGAGATGTGAAGCTGTAGTTAACTACCGCGAACAACTCATAACGTAAAAATTACCAAAATTAAATCAAAATTCATTTTATAATAAACAGCTTTTTAAATTGCCACTAAATCTACTAACATACAGAATATAAACATATTACGATAAATTTAGATTGATTAGCTTATGAATTGGTGAATTATGCAGGATAAGTAGTATTTTGTGCAAAAAAGAAAAGGCTTCCGGTATATCCGAAAGCCTTGATGAAGTGGTACCAGCCGGGGTCGAACCAGCGACACACGGATTTTCAATCCGTTGCTCTACCAACTGAGCTATGGTACCAACTCATAATTGGGCTGCAAAGATATGATATTTTTGATAAATGCAAAACTTTTACAAAAAAAACAGTTTCATCGGATTAGACTATGTAATTTTGTAGGCAAATATCGTTATTACTTAATGGTTTTATTAATTGATATAGGAAATACACGTACAATTGCTGCTCTTGTCATTGATGGGCAAATGGAAGAAGCTTTTTTGTTTCCCATTGATGATTTACAGGAGTTACAGGCTGTGTTGGATGATTTGACCCATTGCAAGCTTTGTTATATTTCTTCGGTACGAGAAATACCCGAGCCGAGTCTTGAATTATTGCAAAAACATATGCGTGTACAAACTGTTTCTGCTTCAATCGGCTTGCCTTTTGAAATGGATTATGCGACACCCAATACCTTAGGACCCGATCGAATTGCGGTTGTTGCTGCTGCCACTTCCATTTTTCCATCACAAAATGTATTGATAATTGATATGGGCAGCTGTATTACCTACGATATTTTAGATGCGGAAGCTATTTATCATGGCGGCGCTATCAGCCCCGGTCTTTCCATGCGCTTTCGTGCCATGAATGCCTTTACCGCTAAGCTCCCTTTGGTGGAGCCTGCCGATAAAACCCCATTAATTGGTGATTCTACTGAGAACTCGATGCGATCAGGTGTATTACACGGAATACAAGCCGAATTGGAAGGCATTATCAGCCGTTATGAAGCCCTTTATGAAAATTTAAAGGTTATAATTACAGGTGGAGATAATAAATATTTTGACAAAAGGTTTAAAATTAACATCTTTGCAGCTTCAAATCTTGTTTTAAAAGGTTTGAAAGTTATTTATGAATTTAATGAGATTGAATAAGTTAAGAAAGATTAGTCTGATTATTGCCGGAATGCTTATTGCCGGTGGTATCTTTGCTCAGTCCGGGATTGATTCACCATACTCGAGATTTGGAGTTGGAAACTTGGAACCTGCCGGTTCAAATCCGCGCATGCGTGCCATGGGAGGTATAGGAAATGCGATTGGTAGCAATCGTTTCATCAATCCCTCCAATGCAGCCAGTTATGCATCATTCGATACGCTATCTTTTCTCTTTAATGTCGGTATAAGCTTTAGCAATGTCAACTATCGTACAACCGTACAATCTGAAAGCGGATATTATACCAATATCGCGTATTTTTCAGCCGGTTTCCCGATACTTAAATGGTGGAAGTCTGCCGTAGGGCTACAGCCATACAGTCATATGAGCTATGACGTGAGAGTAAAATCCCTGTCGGATAACAACTTATCATATGTCCGTTCATATAGTGGTGAGGGAGGCTTAAATCAACTTTATTTCGGGAATGCCTTCTCAATTCATAAAAACTTTGCATTAGGTGCAAATGCCTCCTATGTTTTTGGACGAAACGTAACAAGCTCAATGTTGTACTTCCCCGATTCAGCATATATTGCAAACACAAAAGTGGATGACCGTATGCTGGTAAGCGATTTCATGTTTGATTTAGGCTTATTTTATACTTTGCGATTTAGTGATAATTTAGGGATGCATCTTGGACTTACCTATGCGCCTGATATTGACCTTGGCGTAGGACGTGAGCGTTTGGTGGTATCACAATTTGGTGGATTTGACAATCAACAGCCACGAATATTGGATACTATTTTTTATGCCAAAAAACAAAAAGGAACAATGACAATTCCTGCAAGATACGGTTTTGGGATGGTCATGGAGAAGCAAAACAGTTGGCTTGTCGGACTTGATTTCGACTGGCAAAACTGGGAAGAATTCCGGATTATGGATGTAGGTGATTCAACAAATAACACCTGGAAAATTTCATTTGGAGGAGAATATACTCCTACGCATACATCTATTTCAGGATACTGGAAACGAGTCACTTACAGGATGGGAGCAAATTATCGACAGACTTATTTGAGCATTAACGGACAAGATATAGATGAGTTTGGCATCAGTTTTGGTGTAAGTTTACCGATGCCACGTTCTTTAACAAGTATTGACTTAAGTCTTGAGGTTGGACGCAGAGGTACTACCGCGAACCATCTTATCAGGGAAACCTTTGCAACCCTCACGGCGGGGGTGACAATTTATGAACGTTGGTTTATGAAACGAAAATATAATTAACTTTAGCATTTTACAACTATGAAAGCCAGAGCCTATATGAAAACAATGCTTGCAACAGTTTTTGCGGCAATCGTGCTACAACTTGTAGTCATTCCAAAAAGTAGTCAAGCACAAATCGATCTGCAAAATCTCCCGAAATATGGTGAAGACAGTGTGACTTGTGTAATGAATATTTCACTCTATCGTGAGTTTTTCAGACAATGGAAAGCCAGTGATTATGATTCACCGGTATTTAATGAACTTGTTGAACCTTGGAAATGGGTGTTTAACAATTGTCCGCTGGGAAGCGAAAATACCTATGTGGATGGTGTGAAAATCATGCAGTATCGCATAGAAAATGAAGACGATCCGGTTGTAAAAGCTAAGCTTATCGATACATTAATGATGGTGTATGATCAACGTATTGATTATTTCCCCAACCATTTCCGTACCGGGAAACCACAAAAGGGAGCCATACTTGGTCGTAAAGGTATCGACCTTTATACCTATGACCAAAATCGCTATGAAGATGCATACCATATACTGAAAGAATCAGTTGATGTGGATGGCAATAATGCGGACGGTACTTCATTAATTTATTACTTCCGCTCGGTAATCCGCATGGCACAGCAAGCCAAATTTGATACTGCTACAATTGTGGATGAATATGACCGTATAATTGACATTTTGGACTATAATATAGGTGCACTTTCGCAAGCCGGAGATACCCAATGGGTTGAGCATTATAAAAACTTCAAAGGAAATATCGATATCACCTTTGAACCTTTTGCATCATGCCCGGATTTGATCCGTGTGTACGATAAAAAGTGGCAAGAGAATCCGGACGATGTGGAGCTTCTAAAAAAGATTACCAGCATTTTGGACCGCAAAGGCTGTCAGGATGACCCCTTATACCTAAATGCAAGTGTGAAGCTACATAAGCTGGAGCCAAGCCCCGAGTCGGCTTTTAATATTGGACGACTTATGCTGAGAGAGGATAAGTATGGCGAAGCTGCCAAATATTTTGAGGAGGCAACACGTTCGGAAGATTTAACAAGATCATACAACGCATATAAGTTGTTGGCTGAAACCTTGCGTGCTATGAGAAGCTATTCACGTGCACGTCAGATGGCACTCCGCGCGATTGAGTTGAATCCTTCAGATGGATCTGCCTATATCACTTTGGGCGATATTTATGCTTCGGGAGCAAAAGAATGTGGCGACAATGAATTCACAAGTCGCGTAGCTTTCTGGGCAGCCGTCGATAAATACAATCACGCCAGAAGAGTTGATCCTTCACAAGCCGATATCGCATCAAAACGAATAGCAACTTATTCCGTTTATTTCCCAAGCTTGGAAACCATATTTTTCCATGGCTACGAAGAAGGACAGTCCTATTCAATAGAGTGCTGGTTTAATGAAGTAACTACTGTAAGAGCTTCAAAATAATAAAATTGAATAAAAGGCAAATATGCCGGCAAAAGCTACCCCACATTCTGCTGCTGATGTTTTTGGCAGGGATGTGGGGTTCTTGCGAAAACTCAATGAGCGTAGTACGTGAAATCTCAAAAGATGACACCCTGGCCTCAGTGAGCGCAACCAATATTACCTATATCCGAAGTGATTCAGGAGCTGTTTTTATGGTACTTACAGCACCATATATGCTTCAATATGATGAAGAAGATGAGGTGATTGAGTTTCCGGATGGCTTTCAATCGGTATTTTTAGATTCCCTGAACCAAAAATCATCACAGCTGACTGCCGATTACGGCATTAGCTACGATAAAATCAAACTGATGATTGCAAGAGGAAATGTTGAAGTGGAGAACTTTCAAACACTGGAAGTGCTACGAACAGATACGCTATACTGGAACCAACAAACCAAAAAGATTTATACTCAATCTACCGTGGAAATAACAAGTCCCGAAAAAGTTATTTATGGAGATAGCTTGGTTGCCGACGAAGACTTTTCGGCACGCACGATTTATAATATTCGAGCTACACTCGAGATTGATGAAGAAGATGATGATATCTAATTTTCTAAGCTGCTTAATTCATGAATTTAATTTTATAATAAACGCTTTTTTTAAAAAATTACTGCTAAAGTTTCATAACGCATTGAGCATAAGCGCATTGTGATAAAATTGAATTGATAACCTTATGAATTGGTGAATTATGCAGGCTAAATTATTAGGGAATTAGTTGTATTTCATTTTATATTTGCATTGGATTGAGGTAAATAACAGCATAAACTGCATGAGTGACTCACAAATAATAATTCTGACACTGATATTTTCGGCATTCTTCTCCGGAATGGAGATTGCCTTTGTTAGCGCAAATAGGCTGCGAATAGAGTTGGATTTAAAAAAAGAAAAACTATCCGCCTCCATACTGAACAGTTTTTACAAAACTCCTTCACGCTTTATTGGCGCAATGTTGCTGGGCAATAATATTGCATTGGTGATTTATGGTATTGCAATTGCGCGTGTGTTGGAGCCAGCCGCTTTGTGGGTGTTGCCGACAGGATTGCAAACCAGCATGCTGATTTTGTTGTTTCAAACCATTATTTCCACATTAATCATCTTATTTTTTGCCGAATTTCTTCCAAAAATACTCTTCCGTATCAACCCAAACAGTATGTTGTCGGCATTTGCCGGACCTCTTTGGTTGATTTATTATCTGCTTTATCCCCTGATTTGGCTATATATCATGATAGCGGAATTTATTATTCGCAGGATATTTAGGATTGAACTTAAGACAGACGATTATAAATTTTCTTCGCTTGACTTAAATGATTTCATCCGTGATTATACAACAGACGAATGGGATGAAGAAGAGATAAATCATGATATTCAACTGTTTCAAAATGCGATTGAATTTCGGAACATCAAGCTGAGAGATTGCATGGTGCCGCGTACCGAGATTGAAGCTGTGAGTGTGGAAGACAGCATGCAGCAACTTTTGGAGAGATTTGAAGAAACAAAACACTCTAAAATTCTTATTTATCAAGATAGTATTGATAATATCATCGGTTATGTACACTCCTTTGATTTATTTAAGCATCCTGCTGATATTCAGGAGGTGTTGCGTCCGATTGAAGTATATCCCGAAACCTTTGCCGCCAATAATTTATTATCGCAATTTATTCAAAAAAGCCAAGGGCTTGCGGTGGTGGTGGATGAGTTTGGCGGCACTTCCGGTATTGTATCAATTGAGGATGTGATAGAGGAAATTTTTGGAGATATTGATGACGAATATGACGAAGAAGAAACGGTGGAGGTGGAATTATTTGAAGATACCTATATATTTTCTGCACGCTTGGAGATTGATTATTTAAATCAAGCTTATAAGCTGGGAATCCCGGAGATGGATGATTATGAGACACTTGCCGGCTTTATCATTTATAATTATGAAAGCATTCCGGAGCTTGGAGAAGAGCTTGAAATCGAGCCGTTTAAAATAACGATTTTGAAAGCTACCGGAAATAAAATCATTGAAGTACGTTTTGAGCGTACAGAATAGCTGCCCACAATTTTTCAATATTCATCAATTAACTGATGAGCTCGGCTCAAAAGCTGCATGTGGGATGTCAATTTTTGCGATTTGATGCTTAATCGTTGTTGTTTTGCCAAAACACGCATAAAAACAAGCCAAAATCCAGACTTCTTTTCCAAAACTCGGCTGATTTTTCAAATTATTCAACTGAATTAATGCGATTTATCTCAGTTTTTCTTTTTCGCTTAAAGTTTTATTGTACATTTGCACCCTATTTAAAAAAAGTGTTATTACTATGGCCGTAATCGGAAAAATCAGACAGCGTTCAGGCTTATTGGTAGTAGTTGTTGGAATTGCATTAGCAGCTTTTGTGCTGGGCGATTTTGCCAAAAGAAGTAAGCCGCAGACTCCAAATATCGGAGTTATTAATGGAGAAAATATTAATTATCAGGATTACAACAGAAAGTTTGAAGAGAATCTTGCAAACACAAGGCAACAGCGTCAAACAGATCGTCTTTCTCAAGATGAAATTTATCGTGCACGTGAATCAACTTGGACACAAATGGTTCAGCAGTTGCTCATGGAGAAGGAATATGATAAGTTGGGACTGAGCCTTACCCCGGATGAATTATTTGACCAGATTCAAGGGTCAAACCCACATCCTGCAGTGATTCAAAGCTTTACAGATCCTGAGACAGGCGAATTTAACCGTGATTTAGTAATCAACTACCTGCATAACTTAGATAATATGCAGCAGGCAGCTAAAGATCAGTGGCTGAACTTTGAACGTTATGTGAAGGAAGATCGCTTGCGTACAAAATATCAAAACCTGATTGCAAAAAGCTATCATATGCCGGCAGAAATTGCAAAGCTAAGCTATCACGAAAAGAATGATGCTGTGGATTTAGAGTTTGCCGCCGTGCGTTATTCAAATATTGCCGATTCTCTTGTCACACTCAGTGATGCTGATTATAAAGCATTTTATGACACCTATAAAAACAATTACGACCGCGAAGCAGAGCGCGATATCGAATATATTATTTTTGAAGTAGTACCTTCCGATGAAGATATTGAAAACAGCAAATCCTTTATCGAAGGGCTGATACCCGAATTTATTCGCACAACAAATATTGAAAGTTTTGTAAATGCCAACTCCGAGTCAAGCTATGATGGCAGATGGCTAGGACATGATGAACTTTCAGCTGCTTTGGCAGAAGTAATGTTTGAAGAAGAGCAGGAGATAGGCTTTGTATATGGACCTTACTTTGAAGATGATGCATATAAAATTGCCCGCCTTGTCAATAAAGCAGACCGCGTTGACTCATTAATGGCGAGCCATATATTAATTGCTTATGAAGGCGCCTTACGCAGCGAACAAAGTCGTTCGGTTGAGGAAGCACGCAACTTGGCTGATAGTTTAATGACTGTAGTAAAGAAAAGACCCGCTGCATTGGAAGAGCTTGCCGGTGAATGGTCAGATGATGCAAGTGCCGAGATGAACCAAGGCGATTTAGGCTGGTTTACCGATGGACAAATGGTACCTACCTTTAATGACTTTGTGGTGGATAACCCTGTTGGAGCAATTGATGTGGTGGAGTCAGACTTTGGATTCCATATCATTAAGGTTACCGGAAAGAAAGATCCTTCAAAAAAGGTACAGCTTGCTGTTATTTCACAGGAAGTAAGCCCAAGCAGTAAAACGCATCAAGATGTTTTTGCTCAAGCAAGTAAATTTGCTGCAGAAAATAAAACTATGGAGCAGTTTAATGCGACCATCGAGAACGAAGGATTGAACAAACGTCTTGCCCCGTCATTACGTGCCATGTCGAATAGAATTCCAGGACTCGAAAATCCGAGACAGGTTGTACGTTGGGCGTTTGATGAGAAAACAAAGCCGGGCGAAGTTTCTACCATCTTTGACCTCGATGATATGTTTGTGATTGCCGTTCTAACTAAAAAGACAGAAAAAGGAATTCCTGCCTTGGCTGACCTGAAAGAACAAATTGAACCACAAGTGCGGAATAAGAAAAAAGGAGAAATGCTGCTGCAAAAAATGAAGGAAATGAATAATGATCTTCAAAAGATTGCAGAAGAGTATAATGTACAAGTTGAAGAACTGGATGGATTTAACTTCGATACCAGAATGTTTGCCGGATACGGACAGGAAAATAAAATCATTGGTGAAGTATTTGGTATGAAAGAAGGAGATGTAAAAACAATTGCAGGAAATAATGCTGCTTTTGCAGTGAAATTGAAATCAGCTAAGAAATCCGATGATGGTGATGCTTCAGATTTAATACATGAGCAATTGACTTCGTTCCAAAATACAGTTCGCAATAATGCAGCGTATAGGGCGATAGAAAAGATTTCCAAAATTGAAGATAACAGGCTGATGTTTTACTAAACTAATCAGTTGTTTTAAATAGTTTAAGAGCCACAGTATTGTGGCTTTTTTTGTTTTTGGACAAGCGCAAGACAATCTCTCTGATTTCAAATAAGTTTTGCTGTTCTAAATGCTCAATTCGGCACTTCCGTCGGTACAAAATGCATTCTCTAATAGGGCTTTATTTTTGAGTCTTTTTATTGTCATTTTCAAAAAACAATTTATACGAAACCGAAGGAATAATTGGGAAAAAACTCATTTGGTAAAGTTTTAAAGGCAATATCTCGCTGCCTGCTTCAGGCATAATTATCTCGCCCGTGTTGTTTGTGTTATAGTAATAATAGTAAGGGTTTTGCCTATTATATAGATTGTAAACCGAGAAGCTCCAGATTGCTTTTCTATTGTGCTTTGTTGTTTTTGTGTAGTTTATACCGATATCAAGCCTGTGGTAGTCGCGTATTCTATCGCTATTTCTTTCCCCGTATATCAGCTTTTCACGATAAACCGTTTGGTCGCCCTCCACTGAAGGCGAAAAAGCTTTACCAATGGCGGGAGTATATGGCAATCCTGTCTGGTAAACCCATGTAAGGTTTAAATCTATATTCTCTCTGATTTGGTAATGAGTAAAAATTGAAAATACATGTGTCCTATCGTAATCAAATAAAAACTCTTTGCCGAAATTGATGTTAGGGTACTGCCTTGTCGCTTTTGATAGTGAATAAGATGCAAAACCGGTGATTTTTCCCGTTGTTTTCTTAATAAAAAACTCTATGCCTTTGGCTGAGCCTATACCCTTTGATTGCACTTTCGATTGCCAATTTTTGTCTCCCTCAAAGGCAGTATAACCATCTTTGTACATCGCAAGATCGGCCATATCTTTATAAAATAGTTCCACTTGCACTTGAAAATAGTTGTAATCACCGTTATAGCCTACAGTGTATTGTTCGACTGTTGATGCCGGAATATCTTTGCCAGCCGGAAACCACACTTCGTTGAGCATGATACCGCCCGTGGCAAGCAGTAGGTGGGTGTATTGCCTTGTATTCATATAGCCGGCATTTAAACTGTGCCGCTTATTTATGCCCAAATTCAGGTTTATACGAGGTTCAATTGAATAATCGCTATAATCATTTGAGTAAAAGCCCACCGCCCTAACTCCTACTTCAATGTCGGAATGGTTTAAAAAAGAAAATTTGCTGCTGGCATACACTGCCGTTTCATTGGAATATAAATTGCTTTTATCAATTGACTCCTTATTGCTATGGGTTGAATAAAAAGGCAGGTACGACAACAAGGAGGACTTCATACCATACTCATTTACTAAGTTCTTGAACAGCGTATGCTTTAAGCTGCTGTTTATGGAAATATCGCTTACCGCTGATAGACTTTTCTTGAAAAAATCTGTTTGTTCAAGGTTATTTGTTAAGCTATAGTTGTATTTGTTTTGCAATCTGTACCGACTATATGACATATAGGTTTTGCTGTATAATTTGGGATTAATGACCCTATTCCAATGTCCTGCCAGCATCACATTTCCCCACACATTTGAAAGTTTGTGCTTGTCGATTTTATCACTTTGCCAATATCTTAAATAATCATCTCCATAATACAGATTCAGGTTAATGCTGTTTTTTTCATTTGGGTTCCATGTAAATTTACTATTAATATCATGAAATCCATAGGCTACTGCAAAATCGTTTGCTTCGGAAATAGAACTTGTCAAAAACATAAACAAATCGATAAGGGTTTTGCGCCCGCTTATTATAAAGCTTGAGTTATCAAGTTTTGTTGGTCCTTCAACACAAAACGACAGATCGGTTAGACCTAGCCCAATATTTCCTTTCCAATCCGATACGTTTCCTTTCTTCTGTGTAATATCCATTACCGACGAAAGCTTGCCACCGTATCGTGCCGGGAATGCGCCCTTGTACACATCAATATTGTTGATGATGTCAGGATTGAATACCGACATAAAACCACCAAGGTGATTGACATAAATTATCGGAACATTGTCGAATAGATATAGGTTTTGTCCGGGGTCACCGCCCCTGACCTGTAACAGGCTCGAGCCCTCTTTTTGAGAGTTTATGCCGGGTAGCAGTTGCAAGGCTTTTGACACATCGGGCTTTCCTCCAAGCGAGGGAATTCGGGTTAGTTCTTTTTGTGATATACCGGACAAGTTGTCGTCTCTATGTCTTTTCTCTGTTACTACGACCTCGGCAAGGGTATTTGATGTTTCTAAAAAAATGTTTAGAAAACTGTCTTTTGCATCTGTTATGACAATTGTTTTCGTGTCATAACCAACGTACGATATTTTTAATATTGAAGGGATTGCCACCTTTATGTTGAAATATCCGTTGTAATCGGCAATAGCTCCTTTTAGCATCACTGTGTCGTATATGGAAGCCCCGGCTAATACTTCGCCCGATTGTTGGTCTTTTACAAATCCATATACATGCACATAAGTCTGTGAGTAGGATAGTTTAACTATACCCAATAAAATGAATATAAGTGTCGAATTTATTCTGATATTCATGACTAAAACGAATTTGGATAAATAGTGTCTGACCGAATAACCGAGTATCCTGCAAAAATCCCGAAAGCGTTTTCTATGTTTGAATAGGTGTTAAAAACACTTGTTTGTGCGTCTAAGCCATCGGGATACCTGCCTTGCTCATATAAATAAGTACTCTTTGCGTATTGGTAATAGTGATGACTTATGCTGCGAAACTCTACTATTAAAGGAAATAAATTGGTATGCCATACACCATTATAAGAACTCTGCGAACCGGTTGTATAATTAATTGTTATTTGTGAAACGGTATCATTTATAAGTTGATTACTGAAAAGAGCTATTGGTAAACCTTCGTTAATTATGAGTGGATCGGTAAATACTTCAAAATTGGCAAGTCTTTCTTCTCCATAGACAAATAGTCTTATAATAACTTCAAAGTGCTGGGATATAGTTGTATCGTTAGAAAAAGTAATCTTTACTGCCGGATATGTTGTTCCTTCTTCATTCCTTCCAGCCTCATTGATGTGTTCTATATTATATACGATCGGTTTTTTCGGTATCGAATCGATGCAAGTGATGGTGCCTTGATTGGGTACATCAACCTCACATTTGTATGTTTTTCCCTCATCAATAGGAGTAGTTGATGTATAGATTCCATTTCCTTTATGCGATATCGTTTCGGTATATACACCATCAATAAAAAGAGCAATATCGGCATCTTCAATAGTCTGAATATCTGTTGCATTTATATTTGCCGTAAATGAAACCTGCATCACAAGCGGTTGACCGGGTATTAGGATAGAGTTGAGTACCGGAATTGGTGCAGGAGTGTTAAATTCATCCTGCACCAGTTTACGGCAGGAAATCAATAAGACAATAGTATTAATTATAAAAAATATTTTGAGTAGTCTCATCTCTTAAGCTTTTAATTTTCGATTAATCCGCTGTAGCTTTGCCTTTATAGCTAACGTTTTACTTAATTTGGTTAGTATAAAAAGAATTAATAAACCAAAGCCAAGTAAAAGCGCAAAAAAGACCAAAAATCAACCGATTATAATGAGGGAGATTATCAGATTAACCATTGAGTGTCACATAGCAGCATTTTTTTACATAGCTTGTATCTTGGTTTTCTCTGAATCAGGCTAAAATTCTCCTGCCTGATAAGTTTTCAAGCTGCCTCATCGTGGTTTTTTTGTTTTTGGACAAGCGCTTACCGATATTATTGTTTAATTTCGCTTTAAATCACAATAGATTGGAATTATGAGCAAGCATGTGTTAAAAGTCAAAGGAGAATACGATTCACGGGTATTTGGCATTAATACGACCTTTAAAGATTTTAAATTAGCTCATTTTTTAAACAAAGAATTGGATATTGAGCTGAAGCGGATGAATGATTTAGTGAATGACAACACTTCTTTTTCATTTTATTATTTTGATCAGGGAGAAAATGCCAATGTGTTTAATCTGGTGCAAAATTATAGTAGCGGCATCCGATTATTAGTTGGTAAACCACCTTTTGACTTCTTATTTGTCATCCATAATTCAATATTTGAAGACAAGCTCAAGCAAATGATTTCGAAAATACGTGCTATCAACGGAATTGTTTCCATCTTTGAGTTGACTGAAAGTGGATATAAAGAGCTGCTACATATACTTGAGCTTATCGAGGTTCATGAATTTGCAATACTTCGCTCATAAAACTGGTTTTGCTCACTTATGGAGCATAATCAAAAAAACAACCAACTCAAAAAATTACATTTTTGTAGTTTTCAATCAAAATACTGACATATTGACATAAATTCATTAATTTTGCATCTTTGAAATTGACAAAATCATGAAGATATCTTACAACTGGTTAAAAGAGTATTTAACCATTGATCTTAGACCGGAAGAAGTTTCGGAAGCCTTAACATCTGTGGGTTTGGAGGTTGAGGAACTTATAAAGTACGAGTCTGTGAAGGGCGGCTTGCAAGGAGTAGTTACCGGAGAAGTGCTCAGTTGTGTCAAGCATCCCAATGCGGATAGGCTAAGCCTGACAACCGTAGACGTGGGCTTGGATGAGGCTTTATCGATTGTTTGCGGTGCGCCGAATGTGGCAGCCGGACAGAAAGTATTGGTTGCCACTGTGGGTACTATGTTGTACTCAGGGGAAGAATCCTTTCAAATCAAGAAAAGTAAGATACGTGGGGAGCTGTCTGAAGGCATGATTTGTGCGGAGGACGAATTGGGCTTGGGAACTTCGCATGAGGGTATAATGGTGCTTGATTCGCAAACGCAAATCGGTAAACCCGCAACAGATTATTTTCCTGTGGAGACTGATTATATTTTTGAAGTGGCTATCACGCCCAACCGTGCCGATGCTACTTCGCATATCGGTGTTGCCCGTGATTTAGCCGCCCTGCTTAACTTCCGAAATAAAAGCAGAAACTATCAATTGCAAATCCCATCTGTTGATGATTTTGCGATTAAATCAAATGATTTAGACATAGATATTGAAATAGTGGATGAGCAAGCTTGTCCGCGCTATTCCGGTATCAGCATAAAAAATATTAAAGTGGGTCCTTCACCGCAATGGCTTCAAAATAAATTGAATGCCGTGGGACTACGCCCAATTAATAACATAGTAGACATCACAAATTATGTACTGCTTGAAACGGGTCAGCCCTTACATGCATTCGATGCTGCGAAGCTAAGCGGAAACAAAGTGGTGGTGCAGACACTCGCCGAAGGCACTTCATTTGTGACTTTGGATGAGGTGGAGCGTAAACTGGGAGCTAACGACTTGATGATTTGCAATGTCGAAGCGCCTATGTGTATTGCCGGTGTATTCGGCGGGCTTGAATCAGGAGTTAATGAAGAAACCACTTCCATCTTTTTGGAAAGTGCTTGTTTTGATTCACGATATGTGCGCCGAACAGCACGTAAGCATGGACTGCATACGGATGCATCCTTCCGCTTTGAGCGTGGAAGCGACCCTGAAATAACAATTTTTGCATTAAAACGTGCAGCAATATTAATTGAACAAATTGCAGGAGGAGAGCCGGCTTCGGAAATAAAAGACCTTTATCCCGGAAAGCAGCAAGCAGCAGAAGTGGACTTATCCTTCGATTATCTTAATCGTATTGCCGGGCAGCCCATTGCGCCGGAAGTGGCGGTTTCTATTTTAACCGACCTCGGATGTACATTGTTGCATAAAGATGACAAGCTGGCAAAATTCAAAGTGCCACAATTCAAAGTTGATGTATACCGCCCGGCTGATTTGGTAGAGGAGGTTTTGCGTATTTATGGTTACGACCGCATCGAGATACCTGAAAAACTGAATGCCTCTGTCAATATTAGTGAAAAGAACGATCCGGATAAACTGCAGCATGCCGTGGCAGATATGCTTGCGGCAATGGGATTGCAAGAAATCATGAATAACTCACTAACAAAATCGGTATATACTGAAAAGCATCCTGCCTTT
>CAZDWA010000004.1:17299-29622 GCA_964509065.1 uncultured Lentimicrobiaceae bacterium | reverse complement strand
GAGCCTTCAGCGAATGTAGCTATGTTGAACCCCTTGAGCAAGGATTTGGATGTACTGCGGCAGAGTCTTCTGTTTGGAGGCTTGGAAACAATTGCATACAATCAAAATCGTAAACTGTCTGACCTAAAGCTGTTTGAGTTTGGAAAAACATATCAGCTACAGGCTGAAAAAGCCGATCCTGCAGATGCCTTGAAGAAATACAAGGAACAGATGGAGTTGGCTATATTTATTAGCGGTTTAAAAGAGTTAGAAAATTGGAATAGCAGCGAAAAAGCAGTTGATTTTTATGATTTACGCCTTTATGTTGAAGCTATATTTACCAAGCTGAGGCTGCCTTTTGCCGATTTGCAGTTGACGGATATTCAAGACGGGATGTTTGAATACGGAATCTGTGGTCAGCTGAACGGTGTTGAATTGTTTCGCTTTGGGCTGTTAACAAGGCAAAGCCTTCAGCAGTTAGATGTGAAAAAAGCGGTATATTATGCGGAGATTAAATGGGAAGAAGTGCTGGCACTCATACCTAATCAAGCGATAAAGTTCAAAAGCTTGCCGAAATATCCTTCCGTACGCCGCGATTTGGCATTGGTGCTCGACAGCTCGGTGCGCTTTAGCGATATTGTTGAAGTTGCACAAAAGACTGAAACCAAAATTTTACGAGATATACATTTATTTGATGTATATGAAGGTGATAAAATTGCTGCCGGTAAAAAGTCGTATGCAGTGAGCTTCACCCTAATGGATGAGGAGAAAACCCTCACGGATAAGCTGATAGAAAAAACAATGAGCCGACTGTTGCTTGCATTTGAGCAACAACTCGGTGCAGTATTACGTTAATAAATTCAACAAGAATTAATTTTAAATACTTTCACAATGGATATTCAAACAATAAAGCAAAGGTTCGGGATTATCGGTCATGACCGATATTTGGAGCGTGCCATTCAGGTGGCTGTTCAGGTTGCACCAACTGATCTGACAGTTTTGATTACCGGTGAAAGTGGTACGGGTAAGGAAGTTTTTCCCAAGATTATTCATCAGTCGAGTGCTCGCAAGCACGGAGCTTATATTGCCGTAAACTGCGGAGCTATACCCGAAGGGACGATCGATTCGGAGCTTTTTGGACATGAGAAAGGCAGTTTTACCGGAGCACATGAAGCCCGTAAAGGTTATTTTGAAGTGGTTGACGGGGGTACCATATTCTTGGATGAGGTGGCGGAGCTGCCCTTGTCAACGCAGGTGCGGCTGTTGCGTGTGTTGGAAAGCGGTGAGTTTTTAAAGGTGGGTTCTTCCAAGGTTATAAAAACTGATGTGCGTGTGGTTGCTGCGACAAATGTAAATATCCCCGAAGCAATTGCCACAGGTAAATTTCGTCAGGATTTGTACTATCGCTTAAATACCGTGCCAATAATGATACCGCCATTGCGTGACAGAAAAGAAGATATTCTTTTGTTATTTAAAAAGTTTGCAGCTGATTTTGGCGAAAAGTATCGTATGCCTATCCTAAGGCTTACCGATGAAGCTGTTGAACTGCTTGAACGCTATCGCTGGCCCGGTAATATTCGTCAACTCAAGAATCTGACAGAACAAATTAGTATTATTGAAAAGAACAGAACGGTAACAGCACAAATGCTACATGCTTATCTGCCTTCCGAGCCGCAAACTTCATTGCCTGTATTATATTCACAAGGCAAAGGGGAAGAACATTTCTCGGAGCGCGATATATTATATAAGGTGTTATTTGATATGAAGCGCGATTTGCTAGAGCTGAAAAAGACTGTTGCTTCGATGAGTGAGGATAGCATGGGTACGCATGTAGAAGGTCGTTTGATGAAGCATCAGCTGCCGGATGATTTTTTGTCGAGAGTGGAAGCATATCATGAAATTGAGCTGGACCCCGAAGTGGAAGAGTATCAACAGCCTGAAGTGATTACGGAAAGCCTTTCATTACAAGAAAAAGAAATTGACCTGATTATTAAGGCATTAGAAAAGCATAACGGAAAACGTAAACATGCTGCCAAAGAGCTGGGAATTAGTGAGCGTACACTTTACAGAAAAATAAAGGAACATAATATTAATCTTTAAGAAGGTTTAGCATGCGTCCGACAGCTTATTTTTTAAAACGAATAGGGTATTTTTTGGCAATGGCAGTTTTGATTGTCGGCTTAAAAAGCTGTGGGATTTATTCATTTACCGGAGCCAACATACCTCCGGAAGCACATACATTTTCTGTGGAACAATTTCAGAATAATGCACTTTTGGTGGAGCCTCTATTGAGTAATATGATTACCAGTGCCTTGCGAGATCGTTTCATGAATCAAACAAGTTTGAACGGGGTAAATAAAGATGGCGACCTGGCATTTGAAGGAGAAATAACTGATTATAACACCTCTCCGGTTGCAATCCAAAGCGACCAAACTGCTGCATTGAACCGTTTATCAATCACAGTGAATGTGCGTTTTATGAATAAGTTTGACGATACTAAAAACTTTGAGACATCTTTCACTCAATATATGGACTACCCGAGTACCCAAGATTTGAATACGGTGAAAGACGGATTAATGACCGAAATAACTGAAATGCTTATCGATAATATATTTAACCGAGCCGTTGTAAATTGGTAAAAGCCTAGCTATGAACAAAACTGCATTTCTTAAATTGCTGCGCGAACCCCGGTTGATGGGGCAAGATACTGTGTCGGGGCTTACCGAACTTGCACAACAATTTCCGTATTGCAGTACCATACAAACCATGCTTGCCATGAATTTGTTTCTTGAAAATCATGTGTTATATGACAATCAGTTACGCTTGGCTGCAAGTTTGATGTACGATAGAAATATATTGCGTCATCATATTGCAAAAATGACAAAGCTCAAGGAGCAAGTGCCCCTGCCGGATGAGTATTTTGTTAGCGCTGAAACACAAAAGGTTGAAACGGAAAATAAAACATCATATTATATTGATCTCGAAGGAGTTGATGAGCTTGTCGTAGATGCGGATGCATTGGCTGCATTTTTATTTGAAGGCAAAGAAAGTGAAATCCTGAAGCAACTCACACCGCAGCATGAATCAGCAGATGCTGAGGATGCAGATGAACAGTCCTATGAAAATGATTTAAAGAAAAAGTCTTTGGAGGATTTAAAACGTATCATTGCTGAGCGGATTCAAGAGATTAAAAGCACGGAAAAGAAGACCGATGAGGCAGAAGCAGCCACGCAGCCCGACAAACAAGCACTGATAGATAAGTTCATCACGGAGAATCCTTCCATCAGCAGGGGCAGTGCCGAATTTTACAATCCGGTGGAATTTGCCAAGCAAAGTATCGTGGATCGTGAGAATATTGTAAGTGAAACCTTGGCGGAAATTTATTTAAAACAAGGACATATTGATAAAGCAATCCAAGTTTTTGAAAAATTAAGTTTGAAATATCCGGAAAAAAGTAGTTACTTTGCAGCCCTTATTAAAGAAGCGAAACAAAAATAGAAACATAAAACAGTTAAAATGTACGTAGTAATTTCAATATTGATGCTGATTGCCAGTGGATTAATGGTGCTTATCGTATTAGTACAAAACTCCAAAGGCGGTGGGTTGGCATCAAATTTTTCAGGCTCAAATCAAATTATGGGAGTGCGTCAAACGGCTGACTTCCTGGAAAAAGCAACATGGACCATGGCTGTTGCAATGTTAGTGCTCAGCTTGGCCTCCTCAATGTCTATTCCCAGAAATCAAGTTTCGGCCGGACATATGGATACGGAGTTGCGCGAGCAGATTGAACAAATCGCTCCGGTTGATTTTCAAGCACCACCGGAATCATCTGTTGAAGACTAATAGGCACTTAAACGAATTAAAAAATGTCAGAATGTCACTTCATTCTGACATTTTTTTTGTTATATGGCTTTGGCACAAAATGTGACTATATAAAATCGTTGCAAAAATTTATTTATTACTTCTTAAAATAAATTACAAAAAACTATGACAAAATTGAGTATTAAACCCTTAGCTGACAGAGTTGTGATTGAACCGGCTGCCGCCGAAGAAAAGACTGCCAGCGGAATTATTATCCCCGATACAGCAAAAGAAAAACCACAAAAAGGCACTGTTGTTGCCATTGGTCCCGGTACACCGGATAATCCCATCACGGTGAAAGCAGGTGATCTGGTACTTTATGGAAAATATGCAGGCACTGAAATTACGCTTGACGGAAAAGATTATCTGATTTTGCGTGAATCAGACATTATTGCAATTGTATAATTAATTAGAAAATTAACATAAAAAATATCAAGTAAAATGGCTAAAGACATCTTATTTAATCTTGAAGCACGTGAAAACCTTAAAAAAGGGGTTGATGCATTGACAAATGCAGTCAAAGTTACTTTAGGCCCCAAAGGTAGAAACGTAATTATTGAAAAATCCTATGGTGCACCTCAAATTACAAAGGACGGTGTTACTGTTGCAAAAGAAGTTGAACTGAAAGACCCCGTAGAAAATATGGGAGCACAAATGGTTAAAGAGGTTGCCTCAAAAACCAATGATATTGCCGGTGACGGTACTACAACAGCTACTGTTTTGGCACAATCCATTGTTACAACAGGACTGAAAAACGTGACTGCAGGAGCTAACCCCATGGACCTGAAACGCGGTATTGATAAAGCTGTTGCCGAGGTTGTTAAATCATTGGTAAGCCAAACACGTCAAGTAGGTGACAGCAATGAAAAGATCGAACAAGTAGCTTCTATTTCAGCAAATAACGACCAAAGTATTGGTGTGTTGATTGCAGAAGCAATGGGTAGAGTAAAGAAAGAAGGTGTTATTACCGTTGAAGAAGCTAAAGGTATTGAAACCTACGTAGATGTGGTTGAAGGTATGCAGTTCGACAGAGGTTATATCTCACCTTATTTCGTTACTGATGCCGAAAAGATGGAAGCAGTTTATGAAAATCCTTTCATCTTGATCTATGACAAGAAGATTTCGGTAATGAAAGACCTGCTCCCAATTCTTGAAAAGGCATTACAAACAGGTAAACCTTTGATTATCATTGCTGAAGATGTGGAAAGTGAAGCATTGGCAACTTTAGTGGTAAACCGTTTACGCGGCTCATTGAAGGTGGCAGCAGTAAAAGCTCCCGGATTTGGTGATAGAAGAAAAGAAATGTTGGAAGATATCGCCATACTTACCGGCGGTGTAGTTATCTCCGAAGAAAAAGGATATCGCCTTGAAGATGCAACCCTCGATATGCTTGGTAGCGCTGATAAGGTTTCCATTGATAAAGAAAATACTACCATTGTAAGTGGAAATGGTCTGAAAGAAAATATTGATGCACGTGTGGCTCAAATTAAAATGCAGATCGAAACTACCACTTCAGATTATGACAAAGAAAAGCTTCAGGAGCGTCTTGCAAAGCTTGCAGGTGGTGTAGCAGTAATTTATGTGGGTGCTGCCAGCGAGGTGGAGATGAAAGAAAAGAAAGACCGCTTTGATGATGCCTTGGCTGCTACACGTGCGGCTATCGAAGAAGGAATTATCCCCGGTGGTGGAGTAGCATTTATTCGTGCCATTCAAAAGCTGGCAAAGCTGAAAGGCGATAACGAAGATGAAACTACAGGTATTGCTATTATACGCCGCGCATTGGAAGAGCCACTGCGTCAGATTGTTGAAAATGCTGGTATCGAAGGTTCAGTAGTTGTGAATCGTGTAAAAGAAGGTAAAGGCGATTTTGGATTTAACGCACGTACTGAGGTATACGAAAACTTGTATGAAGCCGGTGTAATCGATCCTACCAAGGTTGCACGCGTTGCACTTGAAAATGCCGCTTCGATTGCAGGAATGTTACTCACAACCGAATGTGTTTTGGTTGAACATAAAGATCCGGATGCAGCAGCTCCCATGATGCCCCCAATGGGTGGCGGAATGCCCGGTATGATGTAAAATATATGCATTAACGCAATAAAAAAACCGACCAAATGGTCGGTTTTTTTATTGCCATTAGTAGGCTTTTACTTTTACCTGCTTAATTCATGAATTAAGCAGGTTTATGAGATTAGTGGTGATGACCGTGGGGTCCGTGTGCATGACCATGTGCAATTTCTTCCTCCGTTGCATCACGGACATCAAGCACTTCACCGGAGAAATGTAAACTCATTCCTGCAAGCGGATGATTAAAGTCCATCACTACTTTATCATCACCAACCTCAAGTACAATGCCGTCCAAAGGATTGCCATCTTGGTCTTGCATGGTGATTTGATTGCCGAGGCTTAAAAGCCCTTCATCAATTTTGCCGTCAATCTCAAATAACTTTTTATCCAGTTCAATAATTGCTTCTTTGGTGTACTCACCATAAGATTCTTGCGGGCTCATCGGGAAGCTGAAGCTGTCGCCGACTTTCAGTCCATTAAGGTTTTCTTCAAATTTGGGTAATAATCCACCCACACCAAAAAGATATACAAAAGGATGGCTTTCATCTACTTTTTGAATTAGTTCGCCGGCGGCATCTTGTTCCCTAAGCTGATAGGTTAGGGTTACAACCTTATGCTTTTCAATTTTCATGTAATAAAATTTGTGGGCTCATCTACATAGGTATAGCGTTCAGCTATAAAGGCTTGATAATCAGATGAAGCCCGGTGATAGTATAAATTATGTATTTCAAATATGTTGACCAATTTTTATTGGAAATAGAACAGTAAAAGAATTAAACGTTTGAAACAATAAATATTGTATTGGTATTTAATAATTTCCATGAATTTTTCGTAAAAACCATTCCAAAGAAATCAATAGCAACAATAAAATGGGCAGCCACACTAAGCCGATAAGCGGCGTATAATTTTGAGTATGGGATGCGATTTGTGTAATACGTTTATCTTCTTTAATAGCTTGAACCGCTTTTAGTGTTTCTTCTGTTTTGAAGAAAACACCTCCACTTTGTCGGGCTAATCGGCGCAGCATGGAATGATCTGCCACTAGATTTTGTGCTTCGAACGAGGTGCTTACTACTACAAACTCTCCCTCGTAAGTGAGCTTTTCAGTTCCTAAAATTGCTTCAGTCGAAAAACTGTATACGCCTGAAGGCAGCCTCCCTATATTAAGTTGATATGCATTCTCCGTGCGCGAAAAGAGATAATCATAGGTCGTTTCTGTTTCAAGCTGTATAAGCTGTAGGCTTACATCCGGTTCGTTGACCATTTCCAAAGCAGGGTTGTATAACTCTGCTCTGAAGCGAATTTCTTCATTTACGCGATAGCTCGCATCAGCAAATAAGCGTAATCTCCTTTTATCGGTTTTAATCAATAAATAGTTGATTGTTTTATTTACGATTTCGTTAAAAGTTTCATGATTTTTATTCATGCTATAATCCGCAATGCGCCAGCGCCACAATCCTGTGCCGCTCAAATATGCCATGCGGCGATTATTATCTTCGTTGAACCCCATCAAAGGATAATTTGTGGGTACTCCTTTAATGCGTTGATAAATAAATGTGCTGTGGTTCATCGGGAGGCTAAATTCCAATAGAGGCGATACCAACGCAGGGAATTTATTGATTCGTTCCAGCCTGAAATCATCCATCGAAAACAATGTAAAATTCGGTTCGCTTACAGGCAAAATATCCAAAATACTAGGACCGGCACTTGAGAATTGCACACTGTTTTGCACCTTATTCAAGCTGCTTAAACTGCTGTTTTGTCCTACAATAATCCATAAAGGAAGTTCAGGATTGGACTCCAAGAAATTCTCAATTTGGGTATTGTTACTTCCTGTAGCCGGTACTTCATGCAAAATTGCCAAGCTGTAATTTTTGTCTTTTGGCTTCCAGTTTTGCAGATATTCCAAATCTACTTTGTATTGATCGTCGAATACAGAGCGTATGGCTGATACGTCAGGGTGTGGGGCACGGGCAAGGATAAGTATTTCGGACTGCTCGTTTAAAATATCGATATAGGTTTCCCTTTTATTGTTTTCCAAGTTTAGCTCATCCGAAATTCCGCTTACATGTGCTACTAACTTCTTTCTACCACTTTCGGTAGCATCAATCTGAAATGCAAGGCTTTGTGAAAACTGATCGCTACTAATTGTAAGCATTGATTCGGCTTTCTTTTCGCCATCCATATAGAGTTCAACATTTACTGTTTTTCCGGCTGCCTTGAGTGCTTTTACTGTTACTTCTACCGGAAATCGAGTTTCTTTGAAGATGATTTTATTGTTTCGAAGGTCAGCTATGCTGAGGTCGGGACGAACAATAGTATCACCCGTACCGATTGCATAAACCGGGATTTTATGAGCCTCCTCCATCAAGTCCACCGGAATACCGTGATTGCTGATGCCATCGGTAATCAGCACGATAGCAGCCAAATTACGGTTATAATATGCGGTATGTAGTTTTTTAAACAGCCTTGATATGTCGGTTTGCTGCCCTGTGAAATCGAGCTGAGATGAAGCTTGGGGTTCGCCATCAAATAAATAGCTGTCTACCTGAAAATCACGGGATAACAGATGCATTAAACTATCAAAGCGCTCCGGCAAAACTTGTGCATTTGTTGCGCTGTCGACACCCAATACCATCGAAGCCGAATTATCGTGCGCCACCACGATTACGGGTGCTTCGATAATTTTCTTTTGAAATCGTAAATTGGGGTGCAGCAACAAAATGGCGATGCTGCTCACAAGCACAAAGCGTAAAATCCCCAAAATCCATTGGAGTGTTTTGCTAAATGCTTGCTTTTTGTTGCGATAATACAACAACAAGGCATAGCTTATACCCAAAAGTATAGCAGGGAGTAGTAACCAAGGAGAATGTTCAAAAATAATATTCACATCAGATACCTTTTCGTATCGTAGTAATTAATTTGGATTGAAAAACAAGCTTTAAGCTTACATGCTCATTCCACCGCATACGCTGATTACCTGTCCGGTAACATAGGCTGATAAATCGCTTGCCAAGAATACAGCTACATCAGCTACATCCTCAGGTTTTCCGCTTCTGCGAAGTGGAATTGAACCAATCCATTGTTCACGCACATCTTGCGGCAGCTGATCCGTCATTTCTGTTTCAATAAATCCGGGAGCAATGGCGTTGCAGCGTACATTACGACTACCAAGCTCTTGTGCAATGGATTTGGTAAATCCAATCATACCGGCTTTTGAAGCTGAATAGTTCGACTGTCCGGCATTTCCGTTTACGCCCACAACAGAGCTCATGTTAATGATGGAGCCTGTGCGTTGTTTAATCATTGTGCGTTGTACCGCTTTTGTCAGGTTAAATGCGGACTTTAGGTTCACACTTAATACCAAATCCCAGTCTTCTTCCGACATACGCATCAACAAATTATCACGTGTAATACCGGCATTATTAATAAGGATATGTATGCTGCCAAAGTCGGCTACAACCTGTTCGGCAAGTTTTTCACTGTCTTGTAGTGAAGCAGCATTGGAGGCATAGCCTTTGGCTTGAACACCTAATGCACGGATTTCATTTTCCGTTGCTTCCATAATTTCATCATAGCGCAAATCGCTGAATGCAATATTAGCACCTTCGGCTGCAAATCGTAGTGCAAGAGATTTACCTATTCCTCTTGAGCCGCCGGTAATTAAAGCGGTTTTTCCTTCTAAAAGCTTCATGATTTTTCGTATTTTAAAGGCCAAAGATACAATTTTTGTTCTAAGCTGCTTAATTCATGAATTTAATTTTGAGGAATTTTCAGGCATGGGCTGTGAAGCTGTAGATAACTACCGCGAACAACCCATAACGTAAAAATTGCCAAAATTAAATCAAAATTCATTTTATAATAAAGACTTTCTTAAATCACTTCTAAGCTCTGCTAACGAAATGATTATAAGCTTATTATGATAAGGTTAGATTGATGACCTTATGAATTGATGAATTATGCAGGTAATAGCAAAGTAGTTGCGAAAGAATAAGGGTTTATGAATCGTTAAAATAATTTAATAAAGCGCAGGGTTTTACGGAAAATGGTGTCTAAGTAGTAAATGAATGTGATAAAAATTAGAATTATGAGAAAAATTGAATGGATTTTATTAAGTGGATTACTGTTGTTTTCTGCTGGTGTTTTTGCCCAGGCAACCGAGCAAAATGTAAAAAAGGAACGAGTTGAAAAATTTCAACGTGGACGTTTTGTGGATAAAAATAACGACAGTATTTGTGATAACTGGCAAAATCGACCGCCGGAAGGACGTGGTCTGCGCCAAATGGAAAGGCAAAACGACAGTTTGAGGTACAAGCGCTATTATCGCGAGCCGAGAGCAAATCAGGCTCCTAGAAATAGAAATTTTAAACGAGGAAGAGGTGGCTATGGCGAAGGACGATATTATCGCGATTGCCCTTGGCTAAATGAGCCCGACAAAAAACAGGAAGAAAAGTAATAATTGATTGAAATTTAGTTTCCGGCTTGTAATCCTTAATTATGTATTTTTGAAGATTACTGCCGGAAATACTTTTACTTTGTATGACAGAAATGAATGAAGAAGCTTTGGTTGATGCCTTGCAAAAGGGTGATGAAGCTGCATTCAGACAACTCATACTGAAGTTTGGAGATATGGTTCAGCTTGTAATACAACGGATGGTGGCAGACGAAGAAGATGCAAAAGACCTTAGTCAAGAGGTGTTTGTGAAAGTATGGGAATCGATTGGCAGATTTAAAAAACAATCCGGGTTAAAAACATGGATTTATCGAATCAGCATATATCATACGTTGAATTATTTGCGTGCACAAAAACTGCGAAATTTATTTAGGCCTGCTGATGGGCTCGAATCTTTGCGAGAAATTGCATCCGATGAAAAGAGCGGTTTTGATTTGCTTCGGCAGAAAGAACAGCATAATTTGATTCGCTTGGCATTGGATAAATTACCGGCGCGGCAAAAGGCAGTATTTGTATTATCAAAAGCGGAAGGCTTTTCAAATGCAGAAACAGCGGAAATCATGGGAACGACCGTGAAAGCTGTGGAATCATTACTTGTTAGAGCCAAGAAAAGCCTGCAAGCCGATTTAAAAAACCAATTTTTGAAAGATGAGAAAAACTAAACATATAGCTTGCTCGCAATGGCATGAACTCATGATGGAAGAGCTGTTTGGCGATTTGAGTCAAGCGGAAAAGGAGTTGTTGCAGCAGCATCTGCAAGACTGTGATGCCTGCCGCACAAAGTTTGAATTGCTGAAAGTGCAATTTCATGATTGGCAGCAACAGAAGCCGGTGAATACGGATGAGGCATTTGTTCAAGCTGTGCATGCGCGTATTAATGCCGGTTTTTATCAAACTATTTTAGCTGAACCTTTTCGCTTCATTGCCTCTACGGCAGCTGCAATTGTGATAGGTTTGGCTATCGGGTTTTTAGTTTCTGCCAAGCAGCCTGCGGAAGTACCGTCGGATGCGCTCAGTGATTATTATACTGCAATTATTTCTGAAGATGTGTTTAGTGACTTGCTTATTTTAGAAAACGATTAGAACCATGACTGCCAAGTTTAAAAATCCATACAAAAGCCTTTTTTATATAGTGTTTATGCTGCTCGTAATCAGCTTGTCTACCTGCATTGTGCTTTGGGTTAAGCAAGGAAATGAAAAAGCTCCCGTACAGCAGCAGTATGGTCAGGGTTTTGTGCGTTTCAGCAATAGAATGGACTTTGATACCTTACAAATGACGCGTTATAACAGCCTGCTTATCGATTATCGCACCTATACGGTCGATTTACGACAGCAGATATGGCAGCTGCAGGAAGAAATGCTGGAACTTTTGAGCCATGAGGAAGCCGATAGCTTACAATTAAATCAGATTTCGAGCCAAGTGGCAGAGCTGCAACATCAGATTCGCTTGGAAACCTTTGGGCATTTGTTGAAAATCAAGCAAATAAGCAGCCCTGAACAACAACAAGCACTTCAGTGGCTTTATAGGGAATTGATTAACGACAACAAGCTTCGCTATAAAGATCAGCCCGGATTTAAAAGCAGAGGCAGACATCGCCGGGGAAGAGGAAAATAAATTAGGCTTCCCTTCATTTCTTTATATACTCCTTAAAATAATTTATGCCTTTCAGCCAGCCTGAGCTATTGAGATATTCTTGGTAAAGTGCAGATTATAAGTATTTTACATTTTTGCAAAGATAAATCTGCAGAGAGTACATTTCTTTCATTTCCAAAATATTTTAAACAAAACACTGTTATTTGTGTTTTTATTGAACACAATTTGAAATAGATAATGAAAGACAGTACAAGCAATGGCGGAAAATCAATTTCGATATTGCAAAATAGTAACGGAAAAGAAATAATTTTTGAAGAGCAGGACCGCCATGAATATATGGGGGACAATCATTTGGCTTCCAATATTGAG
>CAZDWA010000004.1:0-17289 GCA_964509065.1 uncultured Lentimicrobiaceae bacterium | reverse complement strand
GACACCTATGAAGCCGGATGCTTTTGTGTTGGATGATGAAGCTAAGATGCAGATTATCGAAAAACACTTTAAGCAGATTATGGATACCCTTGGTCTTGATTTAACGGACGATAGCTTAGGCGGTACACCAAAGCGTGTGGCAAAAATGTATGTCCAAGAAATTTTTTCGGGCTTGCATCCAAAAAACAAGCCGTCCATGTCGGTTTTTGAAAATAAATTCCGCTATGGCGAGATGTTGGTAGAGAAAAACATCAATCTGAACTCTACTTGTGAGCATCACTTTTTACCGATTAGCGGTATTGCTCATGTGGCATATATTTCTACCGGCAAGGTGATAGGTCTTTCTAAAATAAACCGTATTGTGGATTATTATGCCCGCCGCCCACAGGTTCAAGAAAGGTTAACCGTACAAATTGCCGCTGAAATGAAAAAGGTATTAAATACCGAAGATGTAGCTGTGATTATTGAAGCAAAGCATATGTGTGTATCATGCAGAGGCATTGAAGATGAGTCGAGTACGACTTTGACAGCCGAATATTGCGGTGCTTTTAAAGAAGAAACAAAGAAAATGGAGTTTCTCCATTATATCGCACATAAAATCTAAATTTACTGTAATACTATCTTTTACTCGTAAACTTGAAAACCTATGCTCTATGACTGCATGGGTTTTTTTATTCAACTGCTTTCAGCAATAAAATATAAGTTGGGAAGTGGTCACTATATCCGCCTTGATGTTCGGTGCCCACAAATGTTCGCCATGGATAGCCCTTAAATCTTCCGCTTCGCTGGGTCATTTCCAGCTTGTTATATACCCGTGCAGATTTCATTTGATAGCTTGAAAAATCTTCATCCAATAATGATTGACTGATTATTATTTGGTCGAATAAACTCCAGGTATCGCGCCATGCGTTGGAGCCTATGCCTCTTTTGTAGAGGGCAAACATCGGGTTGTATAATTCTCCTTCTTTTAAATTTTTTCTGGATCCTTTTGCTTTCAGTCCGTCGGTAATACTTTTGTTGTTGGGATTGTCATTTAAATCCCCCATAACTATTATTTTGGCGTGTGGATCAAGCTGTTGGATGGAATCTACGATATGGCGTGCCAGTTTTGCAGCAGCCATACGCAGTGGGAGGGAGCGCTTTTCACCTCCGCTTCGCGAGGGCCAGTGCCCCACAATAAGATGGATTGGCTCTCCGTCGAACATGCCTGAAACAACAAGCTGGTCGCGTGTATAAAAGTAGGGCATATCCTTCACATATAAGGTGTAAGATTCTGAGTTATAAGGTTGAAAGTATTTCGGTTGATATATTAAACCCACATCAACGCCACGGCGGTCGGGAGAATCGTAATGTATGATTTCATACTTGCGGTCTTTAATACGAGGATGAGCAATTAAATCTTCTACCACAGCTTTATTTTCAATTTCTGCCAGCCCTAAAACAGCAGGACCGTCCGGGGAAAACTCAGTGCCTATGCCAGCAATCACTTCTGAAAGGCGATCAATCTTATTGAGATAACGCCCCGTGTTCCAGCGGTTTGGACCATCAGGTAGAAATTCTTCATCACGAATGTTTGGATCGTCAATGGTATCAAACAGGTTTTCCACATTATAAAATGCGATGATACCGGCTTTATACTTTCGTTCTTCTTGCGCATGCAAAACCGTTGAAAGCAGCAATAAACCAACTGTAATCCCTCCCAAGAATAGCTTTATACCAATTTTCATAATCTGTCTTTTTTTACTCGAAACAGTATCTTCCAAACCAATAGATTTTTACAAATATAAATCAAAAATATACCAATCTATGAATATCACATTATTAAAATCTTACCTTTGTCTTTTACGATTTTCAACAATGACCTATGAAAAAACTATGGATTACGCTTTTTGTGTTGTTGATGGTATACCGTCTTAGCGGGCAAACTGATACGACCGGCCAGATTCCGGATATTGTGCTCCCTACCATTGTATTATCTGAGTCAGATTTCGATGATGGTGGTTCTACCAATGATATTTCGGGACTTTTGCAATCTTCGCGCGATATTTTTGTATCGACTGCCGGCTTTAATTTCGGCTCTTTGCGTTACCGTATTCGCGGTTTCGATTCGGAAAATACAACTGTATTATTTAATGGTATTACGATGAACGACCTTGAGACGGGGCGTGCTTCGTGGTCGAGCTGGGGCGGTTTGAATGATGCGGTACGTTTCACCGAAGTTGCTAATGGAATTGATGCTTTTGACTGGGCTTTTAGCGGTTTTGGCGGGGCTACCAATTTGCTTACACGCGCTTCTTCGTACAGAAAAACCACCAATCTCAGCTATTCGGCATCAAACCGAAGTTACAACAACCGCATTATGTTTTTGCATGCAAGCGGGAAACAAGCCAATGGCTGGTCTTATACGCTTTCCGGCTCCAGGCGCTGGGCTCAGAAAAGTTATGTACCCGGTACATTTTATGATGCATGGGCTTATTTTGCTTCGGTAGAAAAGCAAATTAACAGCCGCCATGCCATAGGGTTTATTGGCTTTGCTGCCCCTACACAGCGTGCTTATTCTGGTATTTCGGTTCAAGAAGCATATGACTTGTCCGGCACCAATTATTACAATGCGAATTGGGGTTATCAGCATGGTGAAATACGGAATGCCCGCATCAGTAATTACCATCAGCCGATGCTGCAACTTACGCATTATTGGACACCTACGGAAAAGACAAAGTTACAAAGCACCGCATATTATTGGTTTGGTCGTGGAGGAGCTTCAGCCTTGGAATGGAATGAAGCTTACGACCCGCGCCCGGATTATTACCGCAACCTGCCTTCATATTGGCTGGAGCGGGAGGATATGGATAATTATTATTACTACCTTGAAAAATGGACTACTGATGACTCCTTTAGGCAGCTTCAATGGGATCATTTTTATTTTGCCAACAGCAAGCGCCTCGCGACCATATCGGATGTGGATGGCATTGAAGGTAATACGGTACGCGGTAATCAGTCGAAATATATTGTTGAAGACCGTCGAATGGACAAGAATCAACTTGGGCTTAGCCTGAATATTCAGCATCAGCTGAATGCGGCCACACGACTTGCAGGAGGCTTGAATGCCACACAACAGAAAACCCGTCATCATAAGCGGATATTAGATTTGTTGGGAGGCGATTTTTGGTTGGATATTGACAAATATTCTGAACAAGAGCCTTTCCAAATCACTACTGCAGCACAAAACAATCTTCGTCAGCCAAATCATATCGCTAAAGAAGGGGATGTATTTGGTTATGATTATGTTGCAAATACTAATAATGCACAACTTTGGGGTCAGGCTGAGTGGAAAATCTCAAAATTTGAACTGTTTGCGGGAGCACAACTAAGCATGACACAGTTTTGGCGTACAGGAAATATGCAAAATGGACGTTTTGCGGATAATTCCTATGGCGATTCACCCAAAAACGATTTTTTCAACTACGGATTGAAGGCTGGTGGGGCCTATGCGATTGACGGTCGTAATTATATCCTTGCCAATGCAGGCATGATGACACGAGCTCCCTATTTCCGTGATGCATATATTTCACCACGTACACGCGACTTTACCATAGATAATCTGCAAAATGAATCAATTCTATCCGGTGACCTTAGTTATGTATTGCGTACTCCCGATATCAAAGGACGTTTGACGGTTTATTATGCCGAAATGCGTGACAGAATATGGCTGCGTAGTTACTATCATGAAGATTATCGCAACTTCGTGAACTACATCATGACCGATATTGATCAGCAAAGTAGGGGAGTGGAGCTTGGCATTGAAGCCAACCTTTCACCTACAGTTTCCATGCATGCCGTTGCCGGACATGGAGAGCATATCATTACAAACCGACCAAATGTAACAATTGCCATTGACAATAATGCAGAGCTGTTGGCAGATAACAGGGTGGTGTATTTGAAGAATTATTATGTGGGAGGAGCACCTCAAACCATTGTTTCTGCTGGATTGCGTTATAATGCGCCCAAATATTGGTTTGTCGGATTGACAGGAAATTATTACGACAATATTTATCTCGAGCCCAATCCCGATAACCATACCGCAGAAGCTGTGCGTCGTTACCACGAAGGGGATGTGCGTATAGAAAAGTTATTAAATCAGCCTAAGCTGGACCCGGGTTATACCGTTGATTTTTTCGGCGGAAAGTCTTGGCGTGTTAAAGGGAATTATGTGGTACTGAATCTCAGTGTAAACAACTTATTGAACCGCAAAGATTACGTTATCTGGGGCTTTGAACAACTTCGAACGGATTTGAATGATCCGGACCGTTTCCCTGCAAAGTACTCATATATGTATGGTACGACCTTTTTCCTTAACTTGAGTTTTAGAATGCAATAAATCAGACAAATAAACATAAACACTATCACAATGATACATAAAAGAAATAGTTATTTTAAGCTGCTGTTCTTGCTAAGCATTTTTTTGGTTGGTTCATGTGTCAAGAAAGAGTTTGACCGACCTCTTATTAATGATTTACCTGTTGGTGAGGTGTACACCATCGGACAACTTATTGAGCAGTTTGAAACAAGCGGTGCCACACAATTCAATATTGATGCATCTGTATATGGAATTGTAACGATGGATGAAACTTCGGGTAATATTTACCGCAGTGCCTATATTCAAGATGCTACAGGAGCCATCAATCTGAGGCTTAAAGAAGCCGGGGGTTTACGTGTGGGCGACTCCATACGCGTTTATTTGAAAAATGTGGTGCTTTCGAGTTATAACAATATGCGTCAGCTTGACAATGTGCATAACGATAGCAACATCATTATTTTAGCCAATCAAAAGTACATTCAGCCCCAGACAGTTACGCTTAATGAAATTATGCAGGGAGGCTATCAGGCAAAACTTATCCGTTTGAAAGACGTGCAATTTATTGCCGGCGATACTTCGCTGACATATGCCGATGCAGATGCCACAACGAACAGAATGATTGAAGATTGCGATGGCAAAACCATGATTGTACGTACCAGCAATTTCGCCAATTTCGCAGATAAAAAGCTTCCAAAAGGGAGTGGTAGTTTTGTAGCTGTTGTGGGCTTATTTAATACCACTTGGCAGTTATATCTTCGTAGTATTACGGAGGTTCAGATGGATGAGCCGCGCTGCGGCGAAGGTGGAGGCGGTGGCAGCGGAGAAGCACGCGACGGAATTGATGAAAACTTTAACGGAGTAACCCAAGATGTAGATATTGCCTTGAACGGCTGGGTAAATATCGCAGAGGAAGGTACACGTAAGTGGCAGGGTAAAGTGTATGCCGGTGACGGCTATGCGCAAGCCACGGGATATAACTCCAACTTAAGCAGTATGATTACTTGGCTTATTACCCCTCCGGTGAAGATGGATAAACAGAAGTACCTCAACTTCCGTACTGCAAAAGCATATTGGGAGCATGGCTCGGATAAGCCATTTACAGTTATGGTTTCTTCAAACTTTGACGGCACCAATATAGCTTCTGCAAGCTGGACCCCCATTGATGCAGTACTTGCAACCGCCTCAGATCAAGATAATACATGGATTGAATCTGGCGATATCGACTTGTCTGCATTTATTCCTGAAGGTCAGATTTCTATTGCATTTAAATATATAGGCAGTGGCACCAAATCCACTACCTTCCGCATTGACGATGTATATGTGGGCACCGAACCCGGTGGCGGTGGTGGCGGTGGTGGTGGCGATGGCGGCACCATCGATAATCCGTTTACCGTTGAAGAAGCAATAGCAAACCAAAATGCTACACCCTATGTAGTGGGATGGGTCGGAGGATATATTGTCGGATCGGTCAAAAGTGGTGTTACCTCAATTTCTTCATCGGATGACATACATTGGGGAGCTCCATTTACATCAGCTACAAACGTATTAATTGCAAGCAGTGCCGATGAAAGGAATTTCATGAATTGTGTGGTTGTCAACCTGCCTGCAGGAACACCTTTACGCTCCACCGTGAATTTGTTGGATAATCCTTCAAACTTAGGCAAATACCTCAAAGTAACCGGCACTTTACGGACTTATTTCGGTGTTGCAGGCTTACGCGACTCAAGCGGTCAAGAAAGCGATTTTGTATTTGACGGCAGTGGAGGCGGCGGCGGAGGCGGCGGAAGTGGTTCAGGAACCCAAGCCGACCCCTATGATATTGTAGCTGCAATTGAAAATCAAAATGCATATCCTTATGTAGTAGGATGGATAAAAGGCTATATCGTAGGTTCAGTAAAACAAAATGTCACCTCAATTTCTTCATCGGATGACATTCATTGGGGAGCTCCATTTACATCAGCCACCAACGTATTGCTTGCCGATTCAAAATCTGAAACAGATTATACAAAATGCGTGGTTGTAAATCTTCCCGCCGGCTCTGCATTACGGACAGAGGTGAACCTCATGCAGAATCCCGGAAACCTGCATAAATGGTTAAAGGTTACCGGTACCTTGCGAACCTATTTCGGTATTGCTGGCTTACGCGACTCGCCCGGACAAAGCAGCGATTTTGAGCTGGAAGATGGTGGAGGTGGTGGCGTAGGTGGCGATGAGCTTTTCTTGGAAGACTTCAAAACGAATTTGGGTAGCTTTAAAGCATTCTCAGTTACCGGAGCACAGGAATGGCATTGGGATAGCTTTGACGGAGGCTGTGCCGTGATGGCCGGTTTTGCCAATAACGCAAGCCATGAAAACGAAGATTGGCTTGTGTCACCCGCCATCGATCTTTCAGAAAATAGCGGATCTGTATTAAATATACGCCAGGCGCTCAACCATGTGCAAGGGCAATGGAATTTGATTCAACTGATGATTTCTTTAGATTATGATGGAAGCAGCAGCCCTCACCAACAGGGAAGCTGGGTGGAACTGCAAGTGCCCAATATGCCAACAGGCGATAACTGGAGTTTTGTGGATTCGGGAGATATAGATATTTCAAATTATGACGGCAAGTCGGCGGTATATATTTCTTTCCGTTATCGCTCAACCGATTCCGTGGCTTCGACATGGGAAGTGAGTAAGGTGATTGTCAAATAATTAACGATATAATGTGTGAGAAAAGGATGATGCAATGATTGTTATCATCCTTTTCTTTTTTTGTACGTGTTTTTTTTGCAAATTTGCATTGAAAATAAGGACACATTTAAAAAGCCCCTACGCATGATAAAATCTGACAGCCTGGTTATCATACCCACATACAACGAAAAGGAAAATATCGAAAATATTATTCGTGCTGTATTTTCTTTGGAGAAACAATTTGATATACTTGTTGTGGAAGACAACAGCCCCGACGGTACGGCTGCCATCGTCCGTAAGCTCATGGAAGAGTTTCCCGAACGCTTGTTTATGGAAGAGCGTAAAGGTAAATTAGGCCTTGGTACTGCATATATCCATGGATTTAAATGGAGCTTGGAGCGCCATTATGAATATATTTTTGAAATGGATGCCGATTTTTCCCATAACCCGAATGACTTACCAAGATTGTATGAGGCATGTGCTGTGGAGGGTGCAGATATGTCGGTTGGTTCACGCTATATCACAGGAGTAAATGTGGTAAATTGGCCCATGGGTAGGGTGTTGATGTCGTATTATGCCTCCGCTTATGTGCGCTTTATTACGCGAATGAAGATACGTGATACCACAGCTGGTTTTGTGTGCTATACGCGTAAAGTATTGGAAACCATTAATCTTAACAAGGTTAAATTTGTTGGATATGCATTTCAAATCGAAATGAAATACAGTGCGTATCATTTGGGCTTCCAAGTAAAAGAAGTGCCTATCATTTTTGCAGACCGTACTGAAGGAACCTCTAAAATGAACAAGCGTATCTTTAAAGAAGCAATATTTGGGGTAATTAATTTGCGTTGGAGAGGAATCACCGGTGCAATTCGCCCGGTTAAACAAGCCTAAAATCAATGTCGGACTCTTTTCTTATTCACAATGCAGTCATTGTAAACGAAGGCAAGGCTTTTAAAGGTTGCCTTGTTGTGAACAACGGAATCATTGAAGCTGTATTTGAAGGTGAAATCCCTTCAGATTATCCTGTAGCTTCACTTAAAAAGATTGATGCGGAAGGAAGCTATCTACTTCCGGGAATTATTGACGACCAAGTGCATTTCCGTGAGCCGGGATTAACGTATAAAGCTGATATTTACACCGAAAGCCGTGCTGCCGTAGCCGGTGGCATCACTTCTTTCATGGAAATGCCAAATACAGTACCCAACACCTTGACGCAGGAATTGTTGGAAGAAAAATATACGCTTGCATCGCAAAAGTCATTGGCAAATTATTCGTTTTATATGGGTGCTTCCAATGATAATCTTGAAGAAGTGGTGAAAACAAATCCCAAGACTGTTTGCGGCATCAAAGTGTTTATGGGCTCAAGTACCGGAAATATGTTGGTGGATGATTCCAATGTGCTTGAAAGTATTTTTGCAAATGCACCTATGTTGGTGGCAGTGCATTGTGAGGACGAAAGCCGTATACAGCAAAATACAAAAGAATTTTTTGAACGATATGGCGAAGATGCCCCTACAGCTATACATTCTCAAATACGTGATGCGGAAGCCTGCTTTTTATCTTCATCAAAAGCTGTTGCATTAGCTCAAAAGCACCATACACGCCTGCATGTACTGCATTTGTCGTCTGCAAAAGAAATGGAGCTGTTTGAAAGCAATATCCCATTGGAAGAAAAGCGTATCACGGCGGAGGTTTGCCTGCATCATTTATGGTTTACCGATGCAGATTATGCTACGAAAGGGAATCTTATCAAATGGAATCCGGCGGTAAAATCGGCTGAAGACAAGGAAGCATTATGGAAGGCTTTGTTGGATGATAAAATTGATGTCATTGCCACGGATCATGCCCCTCATAGCATTGAAGAAAAGCTAAAGCCTTATTTTTCAAGCCCTTCGGGCGGACCTATGGTACAGCATCTGTTGCCTGCAATGATGGAATTTGTGCGGCAAGGAAAAATCAGCATTACAAAACTGGTTGAAAAGATGTGTCATAATCCGGCAATTATTTTTCAAATTGACAAGCGAGGATTTATAAGGCAAGGCTATCATGCCGACCTCGTGTTGATTCATCCAAAATGTGCATTTGAAGTTGGAAAAGAGAATTTATTTTATAAATGCGCTTGGTCGCCATTGGAAGGCAAAACACTTTCAGCAAGTGTAACTCATACATTTGTGAATGGAAACTTGGTTTACGAAAACGGAATATTTTTTGAGCAAATTAAGGGACAACGTTTGCTGTTTAATCGATAAAAACAAATTGCTATGCGTTATTTCTTTTTGACTATTATTGGAATTTTAAGCTTTGCTGCATGCAATAGAGGACCGGAGGCTCCTACTGCCTTGAGCTCCGAGATAATGGAAATCTGGGATGACGGGCTTCCCCGATTGGTATGGCTTTATGATGAGGTGGACGGACAAAAAGTGGCAGTGAAAGAAGTGCATTATTATCCGGATGGGCAAAAGCATATGGAAGGTCCCTTGGAAGACGGACGCAGACAAGGGGAGTGGAAATCCTGGTATGAAAACGGGAATTTATGGAGTATGGGAGATTTTGTTGAGGGAGAGCGCCACGGAAAAGGAGTGGTATTTCACTCCAACGGTAAAAAGTTCATGGAAGGAACTTATTTACACGGAAGCCGCTTTGGGATATGGCAGTTTTGGGACCGAAACGGTAAAAAGATTAGCGAAGAAGAAGCGCTGATTATCATTTCTGAAATGGAATAGCCTTTCGGCTGAATCTTATTCCCATTCCCTACCCAATAGAAATACAGTAGGTTTTTTATGCAGATTTGGCATTGCTTTTTGCCATTCGCCTATTGATTTTGTTCGAATCATTTCGTCCGGCATGCTGATATTGGTTCCCAAACACAATAAGCTATTCGAGCGGCATACTTTTAAAAGCACTTCAAAAAGCTGTTGATTTCGGAAAGGCGTTTCAATAAAAATTTGCGTTTCTCCCGTGCTTGTTGCTTTATATTCCAATTCTCTAATGGCTTTATTTCGGTTGTCGGACTGTATGGGCAGGTAGCCGTGAAAGCTAAACGACTGTCCGTTAAATCCTGATGCCATGAGTGCCATGGTGATGGAGCTGGGACCTGCAAGCGGCACCACTTTTATGTTATTGTGATGCGCCATGCTTACAATTTTTGCTCCCGGATCTGCTACACAGGGGCTTCCTGCCTCCGATATCAATCCCATATCCATTCCTGCCCTAGCGGCTTCTAGGAAGAAGCGCACTTCTTCATCTGTGCTATGTTTGTTTAACACATAAAACTGGATGCTGTCTATCGGTTTTGGTATTCCGCTTTTACTTAAGAGGCGGCGGGCGCTGCGCAGGTTTTCTACAATAAGATGTTCAAGGCTGTGGAGAAGCCGGATAGCCTCAGCCGGCATAACCAGCTGTGGCTCCATATCTCCCAAAGGGGTAGGTATTAAAAATAACTTTCCCTGTGTAATACTCATCTTTTCAGCCTCTTAATATGTATAATTAAGCTGATTCTATGGTAGTCGACGAAGTTTTTCTGCTACCGGAATACGTGCTTGTGCAGTAGGTATTTCGGCCGGATAACCTAAAGCCAGCAGCCCGGCTATTTTGGCGTGTTCCGGTATTTCGAGCAATTGTTCAACGGCGGGATTCATGCCAAATGAAAGCCAAACGCCTGCAATTTCTTTTTCCCATGCGGTTAACAACATATTCTGAATCGCTGCTGCAGCCGACATCGGGAAGTCGTATTTGTCTAATTCGGTAGTGGCGGGTAAGCTGCTAATTGCCAAAAGTACGGGTGCATCACCGAAATTTTGAATGAATTGCCGCATACGCTGCTTGCGCTCTTCAGGAAGTTCAGGGTTTTGAAGAGGACCGGCTTCCATATAGCTTTTGAACATCTCAGCTAGCTTGACGCGAGTGTTACTGCCAATCAAAATAAATTCCCAAGGCTGATTATTGCCATGTGAAGGAGCCCAAGTGCCGGCTTCCATAATTTCAAAAAGTACCTCTTCCGGAACGGCTTTGTCCAAAAAGCTTCGTGCACTTCTACGGTTTAAAATTACGTCTTTAAGTTTCATATTATTAGATATTGAATGATAAATTAGTATTCGACACAGTGAATATTGCGATAAAGCTGCGGTAAAAATACAAAGATTGGTGCATTGCAAAAAATCATTTCCTTTTTTCGCCATCGATAAAGTGGCGAATACCACCACCTAATCCGCCCCATTGAAAAACTAGATGTAGATTGTCAAAGTCTTCAAATTCGCCACCGCTGTGAGTTGTGGGGAAGTCGGATAAAATACCGGCTTCATCAATTGTAAGATATACGGAATCTTCAGCCGTATATTTTATCAAAATTTGATTGTCCGACATGCCAAAAGCAACAGTGCCGTCAAATATCAGGCTGTCACGGCTATTCGAGCCGATGCTGTCCGTATTAAAGCGTATTTTAATGACATTAAACTTCCAATTGCCTACATAATTTTTACGATAATTGTGTACTTCTTTTTTACAACCTATCACTAGAAGGAATACTACGATAAATTTAAGATATTTCATGAGCTGTTGTATAAAATTTTAGCTTTGTTTATTTACATCTTCTTCCTTTTTATCTATGCCATCAAAGTTTTGCCAAGGAAGTCTTTGGAGGTCAACATTACCGCCGGAGAGGATGATGCCGACTTTTTTATTTTTAAATAAATGTGCTTCTTGCAAAGCTACTGCTACTGCCACTGCAGAGCTGGGTTCAATAATGATTTTCATGCGCTCCCAAATCAGCTGCATAGCTTGCAAAATACTTTCTTCGTCTACTGTAATAATATCTGTTACATAATCCATTATGATGGGATATGTGAGGCTTCCCAAAGAGGTAAGCAGTCCGTCGGCTACCGTATTAGGATTGATAGATGGAATAAATTCCCTGCTTTTAAACGATTTCCATGTATCATTTGCTCCTAAAGGCTCGCAGGCAATTACTTTTGTCTTGGGCGAGAAATAGTGTGTACTCAATAATGTTCCACTTAACAAGCCCCCTCCGCCTACGGGACATAAAATATAATCCGGCTCATCAATTTGATTCAGTAATTCCATTGCAACAGTAGCTTGTCCGGCAATGACATCGTAATTATTATATGGATGAATTTCTACTGCATCGGTAATGTCGATAATGTTTTTAAGATTTTTCTCTCTTGCTTCGAGAGTGGGTTCACAAAACACTATTTTGCCTCCATAAGCTCGTACTGCATCTACTTTCACTTGGGGAGAATTTCCCGGCATGACAATATAAGAAGAAACTCCTAGCAGTGATGCGGCACGTGCCAATGCTTGCGCGTGATTACCGCTCGAATGGGTGGCGACACCATTTTGTAACTGCTTGTCATTAAGGCTGAGGATGGCATTTGTGGCGCCCCTGCTTTTAAATGAACCTGCTTTTTGAAAATTTTCGCATTTGAAGAAGAACTCTGCTTCGGCAAAATTATTCAAGCTCGATGAAGTGATTACGGGCGTGCGATGCGTGCTGTGGCTTATGCGTTCTGCTGCCTTATATATATCATGTTTCTCAGGTTTAGATTGTAATAACATATTCCATTGATTTGAGCTCGCAATTTCATTCTTTTTTTGCAAGTTTTTGCTATAAACTTAAAAAAAAGAAACGCAGCCATAATGACTGCGTTTCTGTATCAAAATATTATAACTGCTTAACTTCTCATTTGAATGAGGATGTCAAGTATTTTAATAGCTGTTTCAGAGATAATTGTTCCCGGACCAAAGACGGCTAAGGCGCCTGCATCATACAGATATTGATAATCTTGGGTGGGGATAACACCTCCCACAATCACCATAATATCTTCTCTGCCAAGCTTTTGTAGTTCTTCTATCACTTGTGGTACCAGAGTTTTATGTCCTGCTGCAAGGCTTGATACGCCGAGAATATGTACATCATTTTCTACAGCTTGTCTCGCTGCTTCTTCCGGGGTTTGGAACAATGGTCCGATATCCACGTCAAAGCCGATATCTGCATATCCTGTTGCCACCACTTTTGCACCTCTGTCGTGCCCGTCTTGTCCCATTTTGGCAATCATAATACGTGGTCTTCTTCCTTCGAGGCGGGCAAACTCATCTGCCATTGCCACCGCTTTGTTAAAGCTTTCGTCTCCCTTGCTTTCCGATGAGTAAACACCGGAGATGGAACGTATTACAGCTTTATATCTTCCAAATACTTTTTCACATGCCATTGATATTTCTCCTAATGAAGCGCGTTTTGCCGCAGCATCCACAGCCAGCTCCAAAAGATTGCCTTCGCCTGTTTCACAGGAATGCGTAATGGCATCCAATGCTGCTTGTACCTCAGATTCGTTACGGTTTTCGCGCAATATATTTAAACGTTCAAGTTGTGCTTGTCGTACAGCGGTATTGTCAATATCAAGAATATCGATCGGTTCTTCTTTTTCCAAGCGATATCTGTTTACGCCTACAATCACATCTTTATTTGAGTCGATGCGTGCTTGCTTGCGTGCAGCAGCTTCTTCGATACGCATTTTTGGCAATCCTGTTTCAATGGCTTTTGCCATGCCGCCCATCTCTTCAATTTCTTGAATATGTTCCCAAGCTCTTTCAACAAGTTCGGCAGTCAGCTTTTCTACGTAGTAGGAGCCAGCCCATGGGTCAACTGCTTTGGTAATATTTGTTTCTTCTTGGAGATATATTTGCGTATTTCGAGCGATACGTGCCGAAAAGTCGGTAGGCAGCGCAATTGCTTCGTCCAGGGCGTTGGTATGCAGAGATTGGGTGTGTCCCAGTGCTGCTCCCAGTGCTTCGATACATGTACGTGCCACATTATTAAACGGGTCTTGCTCGGTAAGGCTCCAGCCTGAAGTTTGGGTATGTGTGCGCAGCGCCATCGATTTTTCAAGCTTTGGCTCAAACTCTTTTACAATCTTAGCCCAAAGTATACGTCCTGCTCTTAGTTTGGCAATTTCCATAAAGTGATTCATGCCGAGTGCCCAAAAGAAAGATAGGCGGGGAGCAAATGCATCAATTGTAAGTCCTGCTTTCAGCCCCGTGCGAATATAATCGAGCCCGTCGGCAAGGGTATATGCCAGCTCAATATCCGCAGTAGCACCGGCTTCCTGCATATGGTAGCCCGAGATAGAAATAGAGTTGAATTTCGGCATATTCTTTGAAGTATATTCAAAGATATCGGCAATGATACGCATCGAAGCTTCCGGTGGGTAAATGTAAGTGTTACGCACCATAAACTCTTTTAAGATATCATTTTGAATTGTCCCTGCCAACTCTTCGAGCTTGGCGCCTTGCTCCAAGGCGGTTACTATATAAAACGCCATGATAGGCAATACTGCTCCATTCATTGTCATTGAGACGGACATCTGATTAAGCGGTATTTGGTCGAACAATATTTTCATGTCGAGTATGGAGTCGATAGCAACCCCTGCTTTGCCCACATCACCTACAACACGCTCATGATCAGAGTCATATCCACGGTGTGTGGCAAGGTCAAATGCTACGGAAAGTCCTTTTTGACCTGCTGCCAGATTTCGGCGATAAAATGCGTTGGAGTCTTCTGCGGTGGAAAAACCTGCATACTGACGAATTGTCCAAGGGCGCATCACATACATGGTAGAGTAGGGACCACGCAAAAATGGAGGGATACCGGCAGCATAATGTAAATGCTCCAGCTGATCCAAATCCGCCTTTTGGTATACTTGTTTGACCTGAATATGCTCCGGCGTTTCCCAGCTTTTTTCAATACCGTGCTTTTGTTCCCATTCTTGAGGGGTTGACGAGCTTGCCGGTATATTTTTGATATTTATATTTTTAAAATTAGGTTTCATAAAATCGCAATTTTAAGTTGTTGTTAGATAATACCAAGTCTTTTTTGGAACAGTTGAAGTGTCTCCAATACATTTGAACGTACATGTATAAAATGTTCCATGCCAGCCTCCTTCAGGCTGTCGACCAGCTCGGTGGGATATCCGGCCAGTACAACTTCAGTGCTTCCTTTTAGTGCATTGAAAATGGTGGCGGCATTATCTGTATAATCGTCGTCGGAGCTGCAGATTACCACAATTTCGGCTTTGCTGTTACGCGCAGCTTCAATAGCTTCTTCGATGCTGGCAAATCCCGGATTATCTTGTACTTCAAAGCCTGCACAAGCGAAAAAGTTTGATGCGAAATTGGCTCTTGCTTTGCGCATCGCGAGATTACCATACGTAAGCATCCATGCTAAGGGACGCTTGTTTGCTTTGCTGTAATGATCTGTGGCATAGCGAAGTTGTTCAAACTCTTGTGCACCTCTGAAAGGCTTAATTGTTTCTATCTCCGCATTTGCATCTGTCTTATCATCCGGCATAAATACTGCTTTTGGCAGTTCTGTTTCAATTTGTTCGTTGAAATTCGGGAATTGATTTGTGCCCAACAATACTTCGCGGCGGGTAGCAATTGCTTGCTTACGTTTTTCGGCTGTTGCCAGAATACGTTTTTGAATACTTCCTTTACGCAATGCAGCGAGGTATCCGCCTTCCTCATCAATCTCGAGGAAAAGCTTCCATGCTTCTTCAGCAAGCATATTAGTAAGTGTTTCAATATAATATGAACCTGCTGCGGGGTCGGTAATACGATCCAGATAGGCTTCTTCTTTAATTACCAGTTGCTGATTGCGTGCAATACGTTCCGCAAAGGCGGTAGGAGTTTCATAAATGCTGTTGAACGGAAGCACTTTGAAAGAGTCTACCCCTCCGAGGATTGCCGACATTGCGCCGGTTGTGGTGCGTAGCATATTCACATATGCATCATAAATACTCAGGTTCCAGCTTGAGTTTTGTGCGTGGATAAACATGCGGCCGTTGCGGGCATCGTTTAGTCCGTATGCGTTTACCAGTTGTGCCCATAACAAGCGATATGCGCGCAGCTTAGCCATTTCAAGGAAGTATGAACTGCCTACGGCAAGGTTGAACTTGATACGTGGTGCCACATCTCCGATAAATAAGCCTTTATCAGTCATACGGCTGAGGTATTCGCTTCCTATGGCAAGGCTGAATGCCATTTCTTCTACGATATTTGCTCCGGCATTGGTAAACATGTGGCCGTTAACAGCCAATACCCTGAAGTTTGGAATATCTTTCACGGCTTTGATGAGCTCGTATGCGGTATTGAAGTCTTCTTCTTCGTTGGAGTACCAAACGCCACGACGTGAAAAACGAATCAGTGGGTCATAACTCATCGAGCCGTAGATTTTATCAAGCGGTCGATTGAATTTGCGCAACAGCTCATCCAAATATTTTACAAGCTCAAGGTGCTGACGTGTAGCGCTGAAGTTGAGCTCCACAATGTCGGCACGGATATTTTTTAAGAGTGCTTCGAATTCGTTGATGCTGTATTGCTTGTCACAATCCAGTTCAAATCCGAGCGCATCAATTCCTTTCATCAGGATATCGAGTGCTTTTTCGTTGGCGGCTGCAATATCGGTCACTTTAATGTCCTGACGGACCAACCAGTTGTTGCCGCTTGGCTTATTGCCCCTTACAAACGGAAAATCAGCAGGGTAGACGTTCGTCCACGGAATTGACTGCATATCCTCTTCTCTGTAGTAAGGTCTTACTGCAATACCTTCATTTGTTTTCCAAACGAGTCTTTTTTCGTAATCTGCACCTTTTAAGTCCTTTACAATTAGTGCTTCCCATTCTGCAGTTGTTACTACGGGAAATTCGCTAAAAAGCTTTTGCATTTTTTCATCCATATACACGGGTTTTGTATAGCTTTAATACTTAAGCAGTTAAAGATATTCTTTCGATACTGCCCTAGCTGCAAAAATACGATAAAATCCTGAAATGAAGCCGTTTTCTTGAAATTATTGTTAAGCAAATAACAATAGATATTGAGCTATCCTGCTTAATTCATGAATTTAATTTTGAGAAATTTTAAGGCGTGAGCTGTGAAGCTGTAGTAAGCTACTGCGAACAACTCATAACGTAAAAATTGCTAAAATTAAATCAAAATTCATTTTATAATCAACACGTTTTAAATTACTACTAAAAATTCCAAACGCAATGATTAACTGCTTATTACGATAAAGTTAGATTGTTAAGCTTATGAATTGGTGAATTATGCAGGCTATAAACCATTATGTAGGTTTACAGCCAAAAAAAAAGCCGGAGAAAGTGATTCCCCGGCTTGTTATGAATTATGCAAGTTTAACCTGCTTAATTCATGAATTTAATTTTGAGGAATTTTAAGGCGTGAGCTGTGAA